>CAYVUV010000235.1:0-24911 GCA_964455095.1 uncultured Binatia bacterium (SeqCode) | reverse complement strand
CGTTGGCGAGGAAGTCCAAGAGAAGCGAGACCCAGATCCGTGTGCCCTTGATGCATGGCTTGCCGAAGCAGACGTTGGGATCGATGCTGATGCGCTCAAGCAGCGGGTTCATTGCCCTCCACCTCGCACATGGCCTCTCCGGTTCATCATTCGGAATCAAGCACCGGCCGCGCCGGCGGCCGTTTCCTCTTGATGAACCGCGCCACCCCGCCGTCGTCGGCGGGCGACGACGGTTTCGAACACATCAGCCTCGATGCCTCGTTGAACATCATCACGGCAGAAGGTCCTGGAAATCGCACAGAGCGATAAGGCGCGGGGGGCGAAGAGGACACGGGGTGCCCGACGGAGACTCGTGAAGGCATCCATAAATGACTGTAGATATCGGCGTGGACCACGGCTCCTTCGCAAGCACACTTACCGGGACGATCAGTGCATTTTCAGTGGGGGGTGACTCAACGTAAATGGAGTGCTCTGAGTTTGAAACTCGCTCCATCTTTGCTCCCAAAGGTTAGTGTCGAGCAAGCTGACGTCCGTTTCTTCGCCTGGCTTTCCAACGTCCAGTCCGTTTTCGATGCGGACCCCTCCGATCTCAGTCAGAATGTAGCGCGGATGCAGCCGATGTCCCCCCGACGCAATGCGCTTCCATTGATACAACTCGAGCGGGAAGCCCGCTTCGGGTAGAACAGCAACGAGGTCTTCCCGGCAGCGCTCCCTCATATCTTCATTCCTCAAGTCAAATCTGTTCTCCTCTCTCTCGCTTGCCAAACTGAAGTGGTACTCACAGCGTGCGAACCTCCTGCCGTTCTGAGTGGCCACACGAGCGAACTCGCCCAGTGCCTCACGCCAGCGCGGCTGTCTTGGATCAAAGCGGTAATCGACCAAGAGTATCTCGCGGCAGTTTCGGAACACTGGCGCCACGCAGCGAGCGAGCGCATCAGCAGTCCGTGGAACCGATCGCTCCCTGTGGACATTCCACAGGGGAGTCTGCTCGCCAAAGTCTCCCGCCACTAGAACTCGGTTCGATGCATTCGGATTCCGAGCCGCAACTATTGCGTGAAAGCGGCTGAGTGCGTCCTGCCGCTCCGCGTTTTCCAACCAATCGAGTCCTTTTCGATACAACCGACTCTCGTCCGATTTGATTATCTTGATCTTGGCCGACCGGACCTTCGCGATAATTCTCGTCCGCGCAACGCCAGCAACTCCCGCCTTGTCGCAGGCCCGTCGGATGAGCGTGAGCCAGTCACCAAATTTCGGGAACTCGGAGATCATCCGACCGTGGCGTACACCCATCTGGTCGAGGACGTAGGCGCATCGGTCGGGGTTGATTAGCGCTTCCGGATCGACCGCGAATTCGTGCAAGAGCATCAGAACAATTCGTCTTCGCGTTCTTCGAAAAATCCCTTGGGCCAGCGATCGATGAACTCGCCGGTCTCGTCGATGCGCAGGTGAGAGAGCTGGACGCCTTGCTCCGTTTGCTCAACGTAGATAACCGACACCTGATCAGGTCGCAACGACCTCGTATTCGCAGGTAGCGTTCCCTCCGTCGTTTCGCGGATGCGCCGCAGTAGCCGGAGAATCAGATGCTCGCTGTGCGTTTCGATGATCAGCGTCTTGGCTCCGGGCCTCCGGTTCTCAAGTGGCTGGCCCAGTGCCGCCTCGATGAACAGATCACCGAGCTCTGCCTGGAGGGCAGGGTGCAGGTGGATCTCCGGCTGCTCGATCGCGACAATTCCCCCAATCGCATCAAGCGCCAGCACGACGGCGGGGAGGAGTTGCGATATGCCAATGCCGACGTCATTGGGGAGCACCTCGATTGATTGGCCGTCGGGAGCAAGTACAACCCGTCTCTTGAGAGGCTGCTTCTCGACATCCTCGCGGAACTTCAACCAGTTTGCTTGGGAAGCTTCCCCATCCGGGATGCTGCGCTGGTCGACTTCGCAATAGTCCTTCAATCGTACTGCATAACCGCACTTCAGGCGCGACAACCATCCGTTCACTCGTGCGATGAACTCCTGATCGGCGTCGTGCAATCGATCCCAAGCGCCAAGCCCTGTGGCCCATCGTTGCTTGTCAGGGAGACTTGGAGGGAAATAGTTCCGCGGCGGCATCGCTCGAATCGGCCCGAGGTAACGGAGGACTCGCAGCTCATCGCGCAAGGCTTCTCCTGGGCCCACGATCATCTTAGTCAGTTCGACCCTGGTGACCCAATCGCGCTCCCATGACTCGGAACTTTGGCCATCGCTATCCCCAGCGGGCGAGTCGAGGTTTAACACCTGACCCCACTGAGGCATCGCAGACGGGACCCTGCCCCTGGTTTCAAACCTTGCTTTCGCGATCGCGAACCCAGGATCCTTCGTTGAGGCTGAGAACAGCCGCTTGGCGCGTTTTCCAAAGCTACTGAACCTCCAAACCTTGCCGAGCGCCTCCTGGTCTCGGCTGGTGTTCAACAGCGGATGCTTGAAGTTGATGCCTACAAGGGCGAACGCGGAATTGTCGTCCCCGGGCGCGATCAACTCCTCATCTGCGACCAGGGCCGCGATCACTTTACCGTCAAGTCCTGCCCCGTACCGAGCAACTGTGGCGAGTCTGGCCGATTCGTTCCACCGTATCTCAGCTTCGACCCACGCTGAGCGGCCACGAGCCAACATCGTCTCAATCTCGCTGGCTCCATCCATGTCTTCGAACGCGCCGAAGCTCTCGTCGTGGTAGTCGGGGAGTTCTCGCCACGACCGATCGAGCTCGAAACGCAGCCGCAGCGCTCGTCCGAGGTCGTGGCGATGCACGATGTTCCTAAATCCACCGAGGTCAAAGGCTTCACCGCCGGAGACGGTTCGATCTGGATCGAGGTTGTGCCGTTCGAAGATCTCCTGCGCGCAGTGGAGGGCCTGGATGATAGTGCTCTTGCCGGCGCTGTTCGGTCCGAAAATCAGCGTCAACGGTTTCAGCTCGATGCGAGCCCCCTTCTCAGCGCTATGAGTCGCATTGGCGTCGTCGACCTTTCGGCCGCCGATAGCCTTGAAATTCTCGATCTCGATCGCGGTAATCATATGACAGTTCTTCTCTCTGAGAGTTCGTCGAAATCCGACCCGCTCAATTCAGGACACGACTCGTCGAAGCATCGTCATGCCGGCGTCCCCCTGTCCTTCAATTCAATCGGTGGTCGGCTTGAGGAGATCGTCGGGTCACTCAAGCCGCCGCAGCCTCCTGGCCTGCATAGTGTTTCAACCCTTCGACGTTTTGGCTCAAAACTTCAAGTTGCTTGCCGATGTCGTCGCGAAGCCGTTCGGCGCGGCTCTGGATCTTCACACCGTTGGACCGGATTGTCTCGGACCAGGTCATGATGTCGCTCATCGACTCGACCGCTTTTGCGATGCGGCGCACGGCGTCTTCGATGGCAGTGAACTCGGCCTCGACGCGATCTTGCTGACACCGCTCGCGGATGACCAGCGCTCGGGCCAGCGAGAGGGCGGCGGTGAAGAGGACATCGATGGTGACGTCATCGCGATCCCAAACGACGATGATGTCGGAACCAAACCGGCTCAGCGGTTCCATGCCTTCGGGCGCCGTCGCGCGAGAGAGAACGGCGATACCGACCTGGGCGCCGCGGTTCTCGCGCGCTTGCGCCAGCTCGTCGATCATCTTGCGGAGGTCATAGGAGCGATTCTCCTTAGCCTCGAAGACGATGCGGGCGCCGGGCGCAGCGCTCTCAGGACCGAGTGTCAGGAGGAAGTCACCAACCTTGCAGCGTGAGATGTGGCCGGAGCTCTGGTTGACGCACTCGACGATGTCGCCTGAGTTGCGCGATTGCTCGGTCAGGAGGTGTCCTACGGCATCCTCGAAGTCGAGGCCGTGTCGCGTCGACTGCGCGGCTTCGGTGCGGCGCACGTTGAGCGCTTCGAGCGTGCTGCGGACCTCGACGTGGAACGCGGCGTTGGCCTCGTTGAGGTTCTTGATGACCCCCAACAGCTCTCGACGCAGCACCGCGAGCGGCGAGGTCTCGCTATCGAGCGTGAGGCTGCCGCGTACCTCGGCGGTGGTTTCGTCCACCCGCCTGACGAGCCGTGAGAGCGCACCATCGGGTTGGTCGAGGGAGAACTCCTTGCGCACCGTGTCGATGTCCGCGGCGAGGTCGGTGCGCAGCTTGCCGTTGCTACCGGTGATCTCTGTGACCAGCCGGGACAGAGCCGAGCCTTTATCGTCGAGACTGAACTGCCCCAAAATGTGATCGCGTGAAGCTTGGAGCGTCTGTTCGACGGCCTGTTGCAGTGTAGCCAACAGGCCGTCGCTCTGGGTTGGCGATAGGTGCTTGAAAAGGGGACTGCTCTCGCCGACGTACTCCGCCAGCGTGCGCGAAAGCGATGAGGCCTCACCGTCCAGGTGGCGGCGCAGAACAGTTTCGAGGTCGCCGTCTTTACACAGGAGACGCTCGAGACGTTGCGGCAGGTTGCCGGTTTGTGGGTCGAAGTACTGCGCAATCGTGCCGCTCAGGCTACCCGTCAGCGCTGCGGCTTGCTCGGAGAGGAGGGAGCGGACATTGCCGACCAACCGCTCTCCTTCGGTGCGAATGCGGTCAGCATCGATGCTGCCGCTCGCCTGGCGGAGGGCCAGGACGCCGAGCCGGAGCGCCGAGAGGGCGTACTGCTCGCGTGCTGGTCCGTCGGCGTGGCGCTCCAGTTCGAGAGTCACTTCCGGGTCGGTCACACGCAGCGAGAGCCGCATTGTGGTGTCGCTGCGCGGGAGATCTGCGTTCGAACCGGTGCCCATCATTCCTCTCCTCCTGATTGGCGTCGCATGGGGAGACTCAGAGAGCAGCCAGCGTGCCAACCCCTCAACCGGTGATGCCCAACGCGCGGATACGATGCGCCAACGCCTGTCGGCTCGCAAGACCGAGGAGCTTCGCGGCGTGCTCTTTCACGCCGCCGGTTTCGCGCAGCGCCTGCTCGATCAGTTGCCGTTCAACTCCTTCCAATTCCTTCTGCAAGCTGAAGTTTTGGCGGCTCGCAAGCGGAGCGCGCGAGATGTCCGGGCTGTCGGTTGGAATGACGTGCGCCTCGAAATCCTCGCGGCGGATCGTGTCGCCGGGCGCCAGTGCAAAGATCCGCGCCAGCGTGTTCTGCAGCTCGCGCACATTGCCCGGCCACGGGTAGCTCTCCGCAAACTTCCTTGCGCCAGGGGAAAGATGCTTGCGCTCCGCGCCGGGGATTGTCGCTGCGCGTTCGTTTAAGATGCCGAGGAAGTGCTGCGCCAGCGGGAGGACGTCTTCGGGTCGCTCACGCAGCGGCGGCAGTCGCAGCACCAGCACCGCGAGCCGGTAGAACAGGTCGTCGCGGAATGTGCCGGCGCGCATCGCGGCGACCAGGTCGCGGTTGGTCGCCGCGATCACGCGCACGTCAACCTTCCTGGTCTTCGTCTCCCCGACGCGTTGGATCTCACCTTCCTGCAGGACGCGTAGCAGGCGGACTTGTGTTTCATGCGGCATCTCGCCGACCTCGTCGAGAAACAACGTGCCGCCATCACAGGCCTCGAACCGGCCCGCACGGTCCGTCGTGGCTCCGGTGAAGGCCCCCTTTGCATGGCCGAACAGCTCCGCGTCGAGCAGATCGCGTGATATCGCGCCGCAGTTCATAGCGCCCCAGGGCTTTTCAGCTCGCAGACTGGCGGCGTGGACCGCGCGAGCGAGTAGCTCCTTCCCGGTTCCCGACTCGCCGAGGATCAACACCGCATTCGGATACAGCGCCACTCGGCGCGCGTCGCGGATGACGGCGGCGATGGCGGGGCTGTGATGGATGAGCGCATCGAACGCGTTGGTCGCCGGCAGTTGCGTATCGCTCGGGGCCAAGAGAGCCGCGCGCCGGGCGGCAAGGTCGGGCAATACGTCGAGGGTGAGGTCGAACGGGATCTCAACTTCGGCAAGCTGCGGCTGTCCGCCCTTATCCAGCCAGCTTTTGAAGAGCGTCGCACCTGCGTACTTCGTCTTCGCGAGGAGAATCCAGACCGCTGCCATGGCGCTCGTCCCGGGGCTGGTGTGGATGGCGATCTGGTTCACCGGGGTGTCGCGGACGAGAGTCGTGAGCTCGTGGTCCGCGGCCCGAAAGATGCCGAGGTAGTCGGTCGGGTCCTTCAGCTTCACGCGGTGGAGTTGAACCTCCACGTCCACCGATCGGCGGAGCGCGGCAAGGAAAGTCGCCTCCTCTTCCTTGGGCCAGTCGGACAGCAGCACTGCGGTTATTCGCGGATGGACCCGGAGGAAGTCGACGATGGGGCCAGACGGCGGCTCGGACCGAGAGCCCTCGAGGTCCTGGCGACCAATCCAAGAGACCAGGCAGCGAATGTCTGCTGCTGACTTCATCGCCTGGTGTTCTCTCAGAAATCGCACGGCGCTGCGAACGGCGACGGGTGTGAACTCCAGCCACCGTAGTTAGGGGAACAGCGGGTTCAGGCGTCCCGGCTGATGGCGAGGTGGCCCGCTCGCACCCCCTCTACCCTAGTTGTCGCGATCGGGAGTCGTCGATCGCCGCACCCTGGTGCGTCACCCCATACGGAACACCATGAAATTCCGCCCGCTGCCGACCGATTTTCATGGTAGTTCGAGCGGCAGAGGCCGCCGGGACTCAGGCCGAGCGGGTTGACTCGACCCGGAGCTCGCACAGGTAGACTGCCCAGATGGCGCCGGTAGACAGCCGCGCTACCCAAGGCCAGTGCGCGCTCTTCCTCTCCCGGAGTTCTTGGCGAATCTTTCCGGACTGCTGTAACCTCGGATCGAACTGAGGAGATCGATGCCAGCTCACCTCGAACGCAAGCAGCCGACCGCTATTGACGAACAGGACCCATGGAAGGGCGACGTTCTGAACAGGAAGGAATGCGCCACGTTCCTGATGAAACTCCTTGAGTCAAACGAGAATGGCCTTGTTTTGAACGTAGATGCTCCGTGGGGCACCGGTAAATCATTTTTTCTCGAGCGCTGGCGACAATGGATTAACGGTGACTACGCCACCGTCTGGTTCAATGCATGGCAGTCCGATTTCGCCGAAGACCCTCTGGTTGCGTGCCTTTCCGAATTCAGCGAGCAGCTTTCCCGCTTCAACCGTGCGGCTGGGGAGCCGTTGGAGCGCCTAGCAAAGACGGGAGCGCGGCTCGCCACGAAGGCGGCGCCCCTCCTCGTGGAGGTTGCTCTCCGCAAGATCCTTGGCGACCGCGGCATTGCGGAGGTGAAGGATATTTTTGATCCCCAGATCGAGGACGCCATCGCGGAAAGTCTGACCAAGGCAGCGGCGCATGCGGTCAAGGACCACCTCCAGAAGAAGAAAGCGGTGGAGGATTTCCGGAAAGTACTCAACGAGGCGGTTATCGCCCTGACAAAGACGGGAAGATTCCAACGGCCACTCTTCGTGTTCGTGGACGAGCTCGACCGGTGCAGGCCCACCTACGCCATCGAGCTCTTGGAGAAAATCAAACACCTCTTTTCGGTACCCGGAGTCGTCTTTGTGATTGCGACAAACACCTCGCAGCTGAAGGAGGCAATCCGGGCTGTGTACGGGGGCGAGTTCGATTCCGACACTTACTTACGTCGATTCTTTGACCAAACATTCCGACTCCCGCGACCCTCAGCGGAGAGCTATTCGAAGCTTCTACATGCCCAAGTGGATATGGACCGGGACTTTGAAGGAAAGCGCCTCTTCTGTCCTGGCGATTATACGCGCCAAGATGTATTCGCTGAGCTTGCTTCCGGGTTCGATTTGTCTTTGCGCGACCAGGAGCAGGCGTTTCTTCGGCTGGTCGCTATCGTGCGAACAGCACGCGGGATCGTGATCTTGCACTATTCTTATCTCTGCATCCTGGTCATGTCGGAGATCAAGCAAGGTGATCTCTGCGACCGCCTGCGGAGCGGCGAGCTTCGCCCTGGAGACTTCATGAAAGAGATACGCTCAAAACTTGCCGGGCACGCCGAGTCCAAAGTCTTCAATGCGTCCACCGGTTACTTCTCAGTGTGCACCACAGAGAACAGTCTGCAGGATGCCTTGATACGGCTCAAAGGGAACAGCAATCCCCTCGCTCCAAACGAGGTTGCCGCGCGCCGCCTTCTTGAAGCGGTTCAGGCAGACTGGAAGGGCTTTCAAGCACATACCGGGCTAGTGAATCTAGCGCGACAACTTGGCGCCAATGAAGCGAATGAACCACGCGTGGATGGCGATGCCGCGCCAGCTCGCCCTTCGGGGCCCGTCGAATAGACCGCTGCGACTACACCCCCAGCACCTTCAGATAGACGGCGCGGATGGCGCTGGTGTGGTGGCGGTAGTCTTCGAGCAGGGCGCGGCGGGCGCCGCCGGCGCGTTGGGGGGAGGTGTAGCCGAGGCGGGTAGCGATGGCGTCGAGGTCGCCGCGTTCTTCGTCGAGGTCGGAGATCGAACGGTTCTCGACGATGCGCAGGCGGCTCGACAGGCGTTGGAGGAAGTCCCAGCCGCGGCGCAAGGTCTCGGCATCGCCGGGCGCCAGCAGGTCGAGGCGGGCGAGGGTGTCGAGATGCGCGGTGACGCGGGCGACGGCGAAGAGCTCGGCGTGTCTGGCGCCGTGCCGAAGCTGGAGGAACTGCACCACCGTCTCGACGTCCTGCAGTCCGCCACGCCCGGTTTTGAAATCGTGCCGGTGCGTCGTTTCATGCGCCAGCTCGCTCTCGGTGCGCTGCCGGATGCGGTGCAGCTCGCGCCCGATGTCAGGCGGGAGCGGCCGACCGAGGACGGCCTGGCGCACTTCGTCGAACCCGTGGCCGAGTCGGGCGCCGCCGGCGACGGCGCGGGCGCGCAGCATCGCCTGGCGTTCCCACACTTGCGCGCTGTGCTCGTGGTAGCGCGCGAAGGCGGCGCGTGACGAGACCAGCATGCCCTGGTTGCCCGACGGGCGCAGCCGCGCGTCGATGGCGTAGCACACGCCCGCGGCGGTGCGCGTCTGCAGCGTCCAGATGAACTTCTGCGCCAGGCGCACGAAGTACTCCTGTGCCTCGGCCAGATCCGCGTCGCTGGCGCCCGCGACGTCGTAGAGAAAGATGACGTCGAGATCGCTGCCGTACGTCAGCTCGCGGCTGGCGAGCTTCCCCATGCCGACGACGAGAAACTCCCCGGCCCGCACCACCGCGGGCAGCTCGCGATCGCGCCGGTCGAGCTCCGCTTGCGCGAAACGCAGCCCCGCGGCGACGCAGACTTCGGCAATGTCGGTCAGCGCCGCCTCGGCCTCAGCGGGCTCGATGCGGTCGTTCAGGTCGAGCAGCCCGACGTTGATCAGCTCGCGGTTGTGGAACAGCCGCAGGGCATCGAGCTCCAGCTCGGGGTCGTCACGCCCGCCTTCCTCGATCAGCTCGCGGCGGATCTCGGCGAGATTGTGCGCGAGCTCGGGGCGCGACAGCAGGAGGACGTTGGGGTCGCTGAAGATCGACTCGATCAAGCGCGGGTGCGTCGCGATGTAGCTGGAGAAGTACTCGGAGGACGCGAACATGTTGAGCAGGCGCGGCACCAGCTCGGGGCGATCGAGCAGCAGGCCGTAGTAGAACGTGCGCGTCCCGACGCCGGCGATGAAGCGATCGAGATTGTTGAGCGCCCGCTCGGGCGCCGGCGACGCGTCGATGGCGCGCGCCAGCTGCACGGCGAGGTCTTCGAGCATCGCGCGCGTCGATGTGTTGGCGAGCAGCTGCGGCACGTTGCGGGCGAACAGCGACAGGATGCGCTCGCTGCCCTCGGCGCTGAACAGCGCTGCAAAGATGCTGCGGTTGTGCGCGCGGTGCGCCTCCAGCGCCGCCGCGAACGCGTCGGTGTCGGCAAATCCCATCGATCGCGCCAGGCGCGCCTGTGCGGCGGCGTCGTGCGGCAACGTGTGCGTCTGCCGCTCGCCCTCCATCTGCAGGCGGTTCTCGGTGCGGCGCAGGAAGCGGTAGGCGGCGAGCAGGTCGTCGCAGGCGGCTTGCGGCAGCACGCCGACCTGGGCGAGGGCGATCAGCGCCCGCTGCGTCGAACGCTCGCGCACCTCGGGGATGCGACCGCCGTGCAGCAGTTGCAGGGCCTGGGCGACGAACTCGACGTCGCGAATGCCGCCGGCGCCGGTCTTGACGTTGTAGGCTCCGCCCGGTCGTTCCTTGGCCTCCTCGACTTTCTCCTTCATCTCGCGGATGGCCGCGACACCGGCGACGTCCATCGCCGAGCGGTAGATCATCGGATCGATGGCGCGAATCGTCCGCCAACCGAGCACTTCGTCGCCCGCCACCGGCCGCGCCTTGGCAAACGCCGCTCGCTCCCACGTCGCCGCCCACAGCTCGTAGTAGTTGGCGAGCTCGTCGCTCGACACGACCAGCGGACCTTGCGTGCCCTCCGGACGCAGGTCGAGATCGACGCGGTAGAGAAACCCGTCGGCGGTCACCTCGCTGACCAGACGGCCGAACTCGCGCCCCAGCCGGGTGAAGTACTCGGCCGGCGCCAGGCCGTCCGGGCCGCCGCTCAAAGGGATTTCGCCGGCGCCGGGCGGGTTTCCGAACACGTAGACGAGATCGACGTCGGAGGAGTAGTTGAGCTCCTCGGCGCCGAGCTTGCCGAGGCCGAGGACGCAGAACCCGAGCGCCACGGGCGTGCCATCGGGTGTGCTCCAGCGCGCTGGGCCGCTGCTCTCGGCGAGGCGCGCCGCGGCTGCGTCGAGCGCGCAGGCGAGCAGCGCGTCGGCGAGGTGTGACAGCTCGGCGAGGATTTCCCCGGCGCGATGCGGCGGCACCAGATCGGGCGACAGCTCGCGCACGGTAATGCGCGCCAGCTCGAGGTACTTGAAGCGGCGCAGTGCGGCGCCGTGATCGACCGCTGCGCCGAGGGACTGGGCGAGTCGCTTGCGATAGGTGTTGCGCTGGCGCGGCGCGGCGAAGTCTTCGTCGAGCAGCGCCAGGAACGCGGCGGGCCAGCGGCTGAAGACCTGGACCAGAAACGGCGCCGCGCCGCAGACAGCGGCGAGCACCCGCGCCGCGTTGTCCGGTCGCCGCGCCCACCCCGCGACGAGCCCGGCGCGGTCGGCCCGCATCGCCGCGGCGAGCACGGTGCAGGCGAGATGCGGCGCCCGCTGTGGATCGGCGGATTGCGCCAGCGCGGTGGCGAGCTGAGCGGCGGGCGCGCTCAGGCCGAGCGCGGCCCCGATCCCCTCGACGGTCAGCTCGGCCGTCGGTTCTGCGCCGGAGCTAGACAATAGGGTGCGCTTCGCGTTCTCTATCCCCCCCATCCAAACCTTCCCCCGCCAGGGGGGAAGGCTTCAGAGCGCCGGCCTCCTCCCTCCTGGGGAGGTTTCCGCCTCCGGCTTCCTCCCGTCTAAAGGGAGGATTTCCGCCTCCGGCTTCCTCCCCCTCGACGGGGGAGGATTGAGGTGGGGGTGATTCGATCTGGTTTCGACCGTTTTGCGTCATTCGGACGGGAGTGTGGACTACCGTCACTTGTCGGCCAGCAGACTGCGGGCGATCTGCGAGACCTGGATCTCGTCGGTGCCGGCGTAGATCTGCAGCACCTTGGCGTCGCGGCACAGTTGCTCGACCTGAAACTCCGCCATGTAGCCGTTGCCGCCGTGCAGCTGCACGGCCTCGAGGGCCACCTCCATGCACGTTTGGGCCGAGTAGAGCTTGCACGCCGAGGCCTCGGCGAAGCTCATCGACTTGCCCTGCTCCGCCAGCTCGATCTGGCGAAAGATGAGGTTCTGAATGTTCATGCGCGCCACTTCCATCTTCGCCAGCTTGAGCTGGATGAGCTGGAACTCGCCGATCGGACGGCCGAACTGCACGCGCGTGCGGGCGTAGTCGACGCAGCGCTCGAGACACTGCTCGACGATGCCGAGCGCCATCGCGGCGACGCCGGTGCGCTCCATCGAGAAGGTGTCCTTGGCGCCCGAGCGCGCCGGGGCGTCCTCCTTTTCGCCGATCAGCCGCCCGCGCTCGACGCGCACGTCTTCGAGGAACAGCTCGCCGGTGGGCGACGAGTGCATGCCCATCTTGCGCATCGGCTTCGACTGCACCAGCCCGGGCATGCCCTTGTCGAGGATGAAGTTCAGTACCTTGCGGTGCTTGGGGTCATTGCCCTCGTCGAGCTTGCAGATGAAGACGATGGTGTCGGCGTACGGGCCGTTGGTGATGAAGGTCTTGTTGCCGTTGAGCACGTAGCTGTCGCCGTCGCGGCGCGCGGTCGACTTCATGCCGCCGAACGCGTCCGACCCAGAACCCGGCTCGGTGATGGCCCAGGCGCCGATCTTCTCCAGGGTCAGCAGCGGCAGCGCCCAGCGCTCCTTCTGCGCGGTGGTGCCCTTGGACATGATCGCCGCCGCGGTCAGGCCGACGCTGACGCCCATGGCCGTGACCATGCCGGGACAGTAGCGGCACAGCTCGATGATCGGGATCATCGACATCGCGGCCGCTTCGCCGCCGCCGCCGTCCTCGCTGCTGCGCCGGCGTGGCTTCTCGCCGGCCTTCTCGCGCTCGATCTGGCTTTTGAAGCGGCTGCGCGCCACCTCGTCGAGACCGAACGTCGCCATCATCTTGCGCAGGATGTCGTAGGGCGGCGTGTCGCCGTGCTCGAGCTCCTCGACGCGGGGCTTGATCTCGGCTTCGATGAAGCGCCGTATCGCATCGCGGATCATGAGGTGCTGCTCATTCCACTCGATCATCAGTTTTCTCCTGCCTTTGGGATGGTGACGCGGGCGCAGTCTAGCGAGTTTTCCCGGCCGACGCGACGCGCGCGCAGTGGAAGTCCATGCAGTGCTCCGAACGGGAGGGCGAGGCTCCCGCCGAGCCATGTCTCAATATGCCGGAAGGCTTCGCGCGAAGGGCCGCCCTCTCGTCACGCCGGGCGTTCGGCGAAGACCAGCGCGGCGGGTCGCGGATCGCGGCGGGCGGCGCTCATGGCGTCGGCAAATGGCAGCAGGCGAGCGGCGATTGGGGCCGCGAGGTCGTGGGCCAACGCGTCGCGCAGGCGGCGCTCGGCGAAGTGCAGCGAGCTCGGTGGCTCGGCGATGGGTAGAGCCTGCACGTGCACGGCGTAGAAGCCGGCGGCGCGCAGGCGGACTGTCCACTGCTCGGTCTCGGCGTCGCCCGGTTCCGCTCCGGCGAGGCGCACGGCGGCGAAGCCACCGGGTCGCAAGACGCGGAACAGCTCGGCGATCACCGGCGTCGAGGCGGCGTCCTCGCCGGCGCTCCAGGCGTTGGTGAACTGCGCGCCGCGCAGCGGCAAGGCCGGCGCGGCGCCGGTCTCGAAGCGCGTCTGCTCGGTCGTGCCGGCGACATCCGCCAGCCGGCGCGCACCGCCCACCAGGCCGACGCCGCCCACTACCGACACCACCGAGCAACCAAAGTGCGCCGCCCACCAACGCGCCGTGCCGCCGAGGCCGCCGCCGACCGCGACGGCGCGCTGGTACTTGCGGAAGATGCCCTGCTGCGCGAACGGTGTCAGCACGCGCAGATCGCCGATGGCGGTGTCGAGGCCGTAGAACGGCTCCCCGCGCGGCGCCGGCATCGACGCCGCGGGATCGCGCGCCACGCGCGCGATCGCCTCAGCCAACGCACGCGCGTCGGCATCGCTGAGCGCGTTCCAATCCATGCGGGCTATGCCGGGCAACGAACCCCTCCGGTCCCCCTCCTTTCCAGGGCGGGTTGGGGGAGGTGCTCTCCGGTCCCCCTCCTTTCCAAGGAGGGGGAACTTCGGAAAGGAAGGTGAAATTCTTTTGCGAATTGCCGGGAGCCACCAACTGAGGACCCGCGGGCGCCTTATTTCGCCTCGTGCTCCGCCAGGCACTGCAGGGCCAGCCCACCGTGGGCCCACGCCGCGCCGCTGGCCATGGCCATGGCGACGAAGATCACCTCGGCGATCTCCGCCGGAGTGGAGCCCGCCCTGGCCGCCTTCTTGGTGTGGGCGTCGATGCACCACGGGCACTGGGTGATGTGCGCAATGCCGAGCGCGATCAGCTCCTTGGTCTTGACCGGCAGCGCCCCGGCGGCGAACGCCTTGCCGTCGAACTCGAGCCAGGCCCGGTAGGCCTCGGGCGCGAGCTCGCGCATGCGCTTGAACTGCTTGGACACCTCGACTCCGTGGAACTCCATGCTCGGCCTCCTTTGCGTGTGTCGTCCCTTCTATCAGCCCCGCCCGCGGCTGGAACAGGAGACGGGCCGGCGCCCAATTCGCAGGCGCCAAGCTGCTCCGATCTTGGGCAACGTGCAGCGGCTTGCGCGTGGCCCGCCAACGCCTGCACTCGCGCGGCGCACGGCATGTCGGTTGCTCCCCACGGTCGGTTTCTGGGGGTACGACGATGACGATCTGCCGGGCAGGCCAGCGAGCGACGCAGTGGTTTCGGGAGCGCGCCCGGCGATGATGGGCCTGGTGCTCACTGCCGGCGGCGCCCGCGGCGCCTACCAGGCCGGGGTGCTCAAGCGCATCGGTGAGATCCGCGCCCTCAACGCGCGGCCGTCGCCCTTTCGCGTCGTTGCCGGCGCCTCGGCCGGAGCCATCAACGGCGCCATGATCGCGGCCGAGAGCGCCAACTTCAGCGAGGCGACCGAACGCCTGGCGCGCCTGTGGAGCGAGCTGAAGGTGCACGACGTGTTCAAGACCAACGCGCTGGCGCTCGGCGGCAACGGCCTGCGCATGCTGCGCGACCTGTCGCTCGGCGGCGTCATCGGCGGCGGCAACGTGCAGGCCTTGCTCGACGCCACGCCGCTGCGCGCGTTCATCGCGCGCCATCTGTCGCTCGACGGCATCGCTGGCGCAATCTCGCGCGGGCAGCTGTACGCCCTGGCCGTGTCGGCGACCAGCTACCACTCGGGCAAGTCGTTCACCTTCGTGCAGGGCCAGCGCGGACACCCGTTGTGGATGAAGAGCCGGCGGGTGACGCTGGCGGTGACGATGACGCTCGATCACATCCTCGCCTCGGCGGCGATTCCGATCATCTTTCAGCCCGTGCTGGTGCGCTCCGAGGTTGGCGACATCTACTTCGGCGACGGCGGGCTGCGGTTGGTCAATCCGTTCAGCCCGGCGATCCGACTCGGCGCCGGCCGCATTCTCGCCATCGGCATTCGCTGCCAGCGCGCGGCCGACGATCTGTCGCGCGCCGAGCTGCTGGCCGGCGAGCATGTCGGCGGCGCGGCGGTCATCAGCCGGCCACCGCTGTCGCAGATCTGCGGCGTGTTCATGAACGCCATCTTTCTCGACCACCTCGACGCCGATCTCGATCATCTGAAGCGCATGAACGAGCTCATCGTCGCCTACCACGGCCACGGCGGGCCGGCGCCTGACCCGGCGACCGACGGCGCCGGGCGGCAGGTGAACGAGCCGATGCGCGTCGTCACGCCGCTGGTGATCAATCCGTCAGAGGACCTGGCCATCGTGGCCAAGGAATGCGCGCACCGCATGCCGCGCCTGGTGCGCTACCTGCTCGACGGCCTCGGCGCGCCGCACGCGCAGAGTGCGGATCTCATGAGCTACCTGCTCTTCGACGGCCTCTACACCCGCCAGCTCATCGACATCGGCTACCGCGACGCCAGCGCCCGCAGCGCCGAGATCGAGGCGTTTCTGTGCGCCGGCGAGGGCAAGGGCGCCGGCAAACCGCGGCGGCCACGCGCCGCGCTCAACGTCGCGCGCCGCCGCATCGACCGCGGCGGCGCGGGTTCCGCCGGCTAAGCGTCAGGCGGCGCGCAGCTCGGACGTGCAAGCCGGGCAGCGCGTCGCTTTGAGCGGGACGTTCGAGACGCAGAACGGGCACTCTTTGGTGGAGGGCGGCGCGGGTTCGGGGGCGCGCTTGAAACGGTTGACCTGACGGATGAGCAGGAAGATGGCGAACGCGACGATGAGGAAGTCGAGCACGGTGTTCAGGAACAGGCCGTAGTTGAGCGTCGGCGCACCTGCCGCTTTGGCCTCGGCAAGCGACGCGAAAGTTTTGTCGGAGGTCCAGTCCAGGTTGAGGAATAGACTGGAGAAGTCGACCTTGCCGAGCAGCAGGCCGATCGGCGGCATGAGGATATCGCCGACGAACGAGGTGATGATCTTGCCGAACGATGCGCCGATGATGATGCCGACCGCCATGTCGAGCACGTTGCCGCGCATGGCAAAGTCTTTGAACTCCTTGAACATGATTCCTCCCCCTCAGAACAGTTAGAAGCCGGTATCGGTGAGGCGTCGCGGGGGGCGGGAAGGCCCGCCCCCCGCGCAGATCCCGCGATCAGCCGCCCAGTGCCGCCTTCACCTTTTTCAGGGTGTCGAGGTTCTTCTGCAGACCGCTGACGTGGGTCTCCATGTCGACGATCGCGCTGCCGAGATCCGCCGCGCTGCCCAGCGCGCCGCCGGCGACGCTGCCGGCCGCCTGCTTCGCCGCGTTGGCGCCGATCTCACCGAGCTGCGCATCGGCGCGCGTCTGCACCAGCGTGCCGCAGAGGAATCCGCCGCCGAACATCGCCGCCAACACCCCGACCTGTACCGCCCGGTTTACACTGCGCTTTCTCATGGCCGTTGCCTCCCTTGGGTTGTGGGTTGACTGATCGATTGCGAACTCTCCAGCACGGCGAGCGTACCGCGAAAATCGAATCTGGCAAGACTTGACGACACATGGAGTGACCCGCCGCGCGCGAGGCCCTCACTGCCGTTCCCCCGCTGCGCCGGGTTCGAGCGCGGCCAGGCCGTCGGTGACGACCCGGGCGGCCTCCGCATGCCCGAGCAGACGCGTCAGGCGGTGGGCGATCCACCAGGCGCCGTCGCGGCGGACGAGTTGCCAGCGGTTCATGCTGACGCGGTAGATGGCGATGCCGTCGTCACCCTGCAGGTAGACGCGCGAGTACCCGACGGCGACGGCCGCATCGCCGTCGACGCGCACCACCGCCGGGCCGATCTGGTGCGCGCAGTGCCCGACCATGCCCTGGTGGCGCTCGCTGCGCACCATGTCGCGCACCGCCTCGCGGCCCTCCATCAGGCGCACGTCGGCGTCGTAGACCCCGTCGGCGGCGAACACCGCCGCGGTCTGGTCGGCGTCGCCGATGTCGACGGCGAGGCCATAGCGCACGATCAGGCGGTGAATCGCCAGCTCGTCCTCCAGCGCCTGCACGCGCTCGCTCAGCCGCGCCACCTGTGCCGCGAGATCGGTCATGCCCGGCCCTCCTTGTTGGACCGCGGTTCACCCATGACCCGCGGCGCGCCCGCCGTCAACCGCCGGAGGTGAGACGCATATCCTCCCAAGTGCGAGCAAGGCGGGTGCACACAGCGCACCCGCTGTGCTAGCGAGGGCGGGCATGAAGCGCGCCGACTCGCCCCGACGCGGACGGGCAGCTGCAATCGTGCCGGGCGTGCTCCTGGCCCTGCAGTGCGCCGTCGTCGCGACCGTGGTGGCGCGGCAGTTTCCGGCCTTGTGGGCGGCGCGCTGGGCGCAGGACGATGCGTATGTGAGCTTTCGCTACGCGCACAACCTCGTCGAGGGCCACGGCCTGGTCTACAACCCGGGGGCGCGCGTCGAGGGCTACACCAATTTTCTGTGGACCATCCTGTCGGCGTTCCCGATGGCGATCGGCGCGCAGGACCCGCTGCCGTTCATGCACCTGGTCAGCGCCGCGCTGTGGAGCGGCTCGTACCTCGTGCTGCTGCTGCTCGGCATCCGGCTGGCGAAGCAAGGTGTCTGGGCCGCGCCGCTGGGGCTCATACCGCTCGCCTACCACTGGTCGTTCAACATGTGGTTCTTCTCCGGCATGGAGACGCCGCTGGTCTCCTTCCTCACTATCCTGGTGGTCTTCTTCTTCACCCGCGATCCGGCGCGACATCCCTGGACCTTGTTCTGGGCCAGCCTGTCGGCGGTGGCGCTGACGATGACGCGGCCGGACGGCGTCGTGGTCGTCGCCGCGCTGGCCGTAGCCGGCCTGGCGCTCTACGGCCCGCGCCTGGCGCAGTCGCGGCAGTGGCGCACCTACCTGCTGCTGCCCGCCCTGCCCGTGCTGCTGGTCTACCTGCCGTTCAATGCCTGGCGGGTGTACTACTACGGCTCGTTCTATCCCAACACGTACTACACCAAGGTCGCCTACCTGACGTTCTACGAGCGCGGTTGGGAGTACCTGCTCACCTACCTGCGGGCCTACGCCCTGGTGCCGTATCTCGCGCTGCCGGTAGCCGGCGCGCTGCTCGCCCCGCGCGAGACGGCGAGCCGCACGGCGGTGACGGCGTTTCTCGTGACGGCGTGCGTGGCCTTCTACGTCGTGCGGCTCGGCGGCGATTTCATGGAGTGGCGTTTCGTCACGCCGGTGACCGGCATCTTCTATCCCGCCGTGATCATCGGCGCCGGGCTGATCGCGCAGCAGATCGCGCTGTTCGTCGGCGGCCGGCGCGCCCGCGCCAGCGGCATCGTGCCGAACTGGGCGCGGGTCTGCGGCTGGGTCGGCGGCGCCGTCGCGGCGGCGGCGCTGACCATGACGACGCGGGCGGCGACGCCGGATCAAGTCGAGATGACGATGGGCGGGCAGGAGACCATCGGCTTGCTGCGCCGCTACGGCGATCCGGGGCGCTACGACTGGCGCACCGTCGCCCACGCATTTGACGCCGTTCTGCCGCCCAAGGTGCACATCGCGACCACCTCGGCCGGCATCATTCCGTTCTTCTGCGACCGCCCGTGCCTCGACCTGCACGGCTTGACCGACCCCGAGATCGCGCGCACGCCGGTCGATCCGGGCAATCGCGGCCGCATGGGGCACGAGCACTGGCTCGAGGACTACGACAAGATCCGCGCCCGTGGCGTCGACATCCTGCTGCCGTGGGCCGACCCGAAGGAGTACCCGCTCGCGGTGGTGCAGGAGCCGCGGCCGAACTTCGAGATGGTCAGCGTGCGCCTGGGCGAGCAGCGCTACGTCGAATTCATCATTCTCAACCACGCCGCCGTCGACCGCGAGGCGATGAAGCGCGACCCCCGCCTGGTCCTGTTCGGCTCGATTCCGGTGGCGAGCAAGCACGAGCTCCACGCCGTGCCCGAGCAGTTTGCCGACTACGTGGCCATCGACCGACTGGACTGGGAGAATGGCGTCTCCGAAGCCGCGCACGACTTCGTCGAGCAGACCCCGCCGGAGAACCCGCGGCTGCACGTCTGGCACACCAAGTTCCTGCGCTATCGGAAACCGTTCGACGGGGTGCTGCTGGAGGACGGCGGCCGGCGCGCCTACGTCGGCGCAACCTGGCAGGTGCACAATGTGCGCGCCGACCGCGAGCTCGTCCTGGTCGCTCGCTACGACCGCACTGGCGGCGCGACGTACCGCATCGAGGTCAACGGCGCCGCGGTGCCGGACGAGTTGGCGGCGCCCGGCGGCGAGGAGTCGTGGGACGAGGTGTGGGTACGCATTCCAGCCGCCTGGCTCGTCGACGGCACCAACGACTTCCGCATGGTGCGCGTGTCGCCGGGGCGGGCCGACATCGAGCTCTACTACATGTGGTTCCTCCAGGCGCCGAGCGCGGACGACGGCGCGCTGTGCTTGGCACCGGTGGAGGAGCCGTGGTGAGTTGAAGCTGATGGTGCGCTTCGCGGTTGTTTCAATACCCCCCATCCAAACCTTCCCCCGCAAGGGGGGAAGGCTTTCTGATTCTCTCCCGCTCTGCGGAAGGATTCCCTCCGGCCTCCTCCCCCTCGACGGGGGAGGATTGAGGTGGGGGTGATTCGATGTGGCCTCGACCGTCTCGTGGTCACTACGGATTGTTCCCGGGGTGACTTGCGACGGGCGTCGCCTTTGGATAGATGGCGGCGCGCTATGAGGCCGACATGACCACGTACCTCGTCACCGGCGGAGCGGGGTTCATCGGCAGCCATCTGTGCGAAGCGTTGCTCGGCGCCGGCCATCACGTCGTGGTGCTCGACGACTTGTCGACCGGCCAGCGCGGCAACATCGATCACCTGGTCTCGCACCCGCGCTTCGAGTGCGTCGTCGGCGACGTATGCAACCGCGCTCATGTCGAGCCGCTCGTCGAGCGCGCCGATGCCATCTTTCACCTCGCCGCCGCCGTCGGCGTCCGGTTGGTGGTCGAGAGCCCGGTGCGCACGATTGCGACCAACATCGACGGCACGGCGCTGGTTCTCGATCTGGCCAGCCGGGCCGGCAAACGCGTGCTGATCACCTCCTCGTCCGAGGTCTACGGCAAGAGCGCCAAGGTGCCCTTCTCGGAAGACGACGACCTGGTGCTGGGCAACACGCGGACCGGGCGCTGGTCGTACGCCTGCAGCAAGGCCCTCGACGAGTTCCTCGCCCTCGCCTACGCCCGCGAGCGCGCCCTGCCGGCCGTCGTGGTGCGGCTCTTCAACACCGCCGGGCCGCGCCAGACCGGCCGCTACGGCATGGTGCTGCCGACGTTCGTGCGCCAGGCCCTGGCCGGGCAGCCGATCACCGTGCACGGCGACGGGGAACAGCGGCGCTGCTTTTGCGACGTGGCCGATGTGGTCGGGGCGCTGGTGAAGGTCATCGAGCATCCGGACGCCGCCGGCACCGTGTTCAACATCGGCAGCACCGAGGAAGTGACCATCGGCGAGCTCGCCGCGCGCGTGCGCAGCCTGTGCGGCAGCGACTCGCCGATCACGCTGGTGCCGTACGGGGATGCCTGGGACGAGCAGTTCGAGGACATGCGCCGCCGCGTGCCGGACCTCACCCGCATCGGCAAGCTGATCGGCTTTGCGCCGCGCAGCGACCTCGACGAGATCATCCGCCGCGTCATGGCGCACGAGCGCCGCGGCTGAAGGCCGCGTCTCCGCGCGGGATCCCCGCCAACCCCTCAGGCGTCGCGGAAGCGACGCGCTCCAGCGCCCCGCCAGGGACCTTTCCGGTCTGGAGCGCCGCGGTTCCGCGCGGCTTTTGGCGCTTTCAATTCTATGTCGATGAATCAATCGAAACCGAATGCTTGACTAAAATCGAATAGTCGTTCATATCCGAACAACCGAACTAAGTCGGGAAAACTATGGAAGAAGCTCAGCAAACCGAAGAACGCAAGATCACCCGCGGCGCCCGCCGGCGACTCGAAACGCGCGCTCGGCTCGTAGCAGCAGCCCGTCAGGCATTCGCGCGCAAGGGGGCGGGGGCGGCGACGATTGCCGAGATCACGGAAGAGGCAGACGTCGGCTTGGGGACGTTCTACCACCACTTCGATTCCAAAGAGGCGATCCTCGCCGCGGTGGGATCTGAGGTGGCGGAAGCCGAGGGGGCGGCGCTCGATGCCGCGACGGCGGCGATGGACGATCCCGCCGAGGTGATGGCGACCTGCGTGCGCCACGTCGTGCGCAAGGTGAGCAGCGACCCGGTGTGGGGTTGGTTCGTCGTCCGCGTCGGCATCTCGCTCCCCGAGCTGCCCGCCTCGCTGCTGCAGCGCCAGGCGCGCGACCTGCAACGCGGCATCGATGCCGGCCGCTTCGCCGTCGCCGACGCCGCAATGGCTCAGGCCGCCATCTGCGGCGCCATGCTCGGCGTCGTGCAGGCCAAGCTCACCGGCACCCTGCCGGGCGAGGCGGACTGCCAGCTCGCGACACTGGTCCTGCAGCTCCTCGGACTGCCGCCCGCCGAAGCGCGCGAGCTCGCCAACCGGCCCCTGCCCGCGATTGCGCCACACCCACAGGACGGAAAGGAAGTGCGATGAAGCTGATCACCTTCACCCACGGCGGCTCCACCCGCATCGGCGTCGCCCTCGACGGCGAGGTGGCCGATCTCGCCGCCGCCGATCCGGCGCTGCCGCGCGACATGCTCGCGCTGCTGAACGCCGGGCCCACGGCGCTGATCGCCGCCCGCCGCGCCGCCGACCGCGCCGCCGCGCGCCTGCCGCTCGCGGCCGTGCACCTCGCAGCGCCCGTCCCACGGCCGGGGAAGTTTCTCGCCATCGGCCTCA
Source organism: uncultured Binatia bacterium (SeqCode) (assembly GCA_964455095.1). GTDB lineage: Bacteria > Desulfobacterota > Binatia > HRBIN30 > CADEER01 > CAYVUV01. The sequence continues at coordinate 3,051 of CAYVUV010000235.1, read as the reverse complement.
ACTACGCCGACCACTGCGCCGAGTCGGGGCAGGAGCCGCCGCGCTTCCCGATCTACTTCAACAAGCAGACGACCTGCGTCACCGGTCCCTACGACCCCATCCACCTGCCGCGCGCCTCGGCGCTGCTCGACTACGAAGGCGAGCTCGGCTTCGTCATCGGGCGCCGCTGTCGCCACGTGCCGCGTGAGCGCGCCCAGGAAGTCATCGCCGGCTACCTGATCGTCGACGACGTCAGCGTGCGCGACTGGCAGCTGCGCACGCCGACCATGACCATGGGCAAGTCCTTCGACACGCACGGCCCCATCGGCCCCTGGCTGGTGACGCCCGAGGAGGTCGGCGATCCGCACGCACTCGACATCCGCACCTGGGTCAACGGCGAGCTGCGCCAGAGCTCGAACACCGCCCAGCTGATCTTCGACTGCTTCGCCCAGGTCGAGCATCTGTCCACCGCCTTCACGCTCGAGCCCGGCGACATCGTCACCACCGGCACGCCCTCCGGCGTCGGCGGCGCCATGCGCCCGCCGCGCTTTCTCACCGCCGGCGACGTGGTGCGCATCGAAGTCGCCGGCCTCGGCCACCTCGAGAACCGCGTCATCCCCGAGCCCGCCGACACCGCGGCGATCTGAACCCGGCAATTCGTGCGGTCCTTCTGGTTCCCTCCGTCGGATTTTTCCCCCTCCTTTCCAAGGAGGGGGTTAGGGGGAGGTCGCTCTTGGATAGCGCTTCTAAAAGCTACCTCCCCTAGCCCCTCCTTGGAAAGGAGGGGGACCGGAGTCGGGGAGACAAACTCCTTTCGCGAACTGCCGGGCAAAGCCGCATGAACAATCACCAGGTCGTCATCGTCGGCGCCGGGCCGGTCGGCCTGACGCTCGCCAACCTGCTCGGTGTGCACGGCGTGCGCACACTGGTGCTCGAGCGCAATGCCGGCACGGTCGACGAACCGCGCGCGATCGCCATCGATGCCGAGTCGCTGCGCACCATGCAGGCCATCGGCCTCTACGACGCGCTGGCGCCCGACATGCTGCTCGGCTTCCATGTCGATTACCTCAACGGGCGCGGCCGCAGGCTGTTCACCATGCAACTCGGCCTGACGCCGTACGGGCACGCGCAGCAGAACTCGTTCGACCAGCCGCTGCTCGAGCGCCAGCTGCTCGCCGGCCTCGAGCGCTTCCCGCATGTCGCGATTCGCTTCCTGCACCAGGTCGAGCGCTTCGCGCAGTCGGCCGACGGGGTGACGGTCGAGGGGCACGGCGCGGACGGGCAGCCGTTCAGCGTCGCCGGGGAGTACCTGGTCGGCTGCGACGGCGGCCGCTCGGTCGTCCGCCAGGGCCTCGGCATCGAGATGCGCGGCCGCACCGCGCCGCAGAAGTGGCTGGTCATCGACACCGTCGACCCGCACCTCGCCGACACCCTCGCCTGCCGCTTCTACTGCGACCCCGCCCGCCCGGCGATGACCCTGCGCAAACAACACCAGAAGCGGCGCTGGGAGTGGATGCTGATGCCGGGCGAGGCCGACGCCGACCTGCTCGACGACGGCCGCATCCGCGCGCTGCTGGCGCCCCATACCAAGCCCGATCAAGTGGTGATCCAGCGCAAGTGCGTCTACACGTTTCACTCGATCGTCGCCGATCGCTATCGCGACGGGCGCGTGCTGATCGCCGGCGACGCGGCGCACATGATGCCGCCGTTCGCCGGTCAGGGCATGAACGGCGGCATCCGCGATGCGCTCAACCTGTCGTGGAAGCTGACGCTCGTCCTGCGCGGCGCCGCGCAGCCGAGCCTGCTCGACACCTACCAGCGCGAGCGCCGCGCCCATGTCATTGCCGCGACCGCCCTGGCCAACCGACTCGGCGCCATGATTCAGCCGACCAGCCGCGCCCGCGCCGCGCTGCGCGATCTGATCTTCTTCGGCCTCAACCTGACCCCCGCCGGCCGCCGCGCCTTCGATCGCTCCCTGATCGGCACCCTGCGCGTGCCGCGCATGCGCGAGGGCGTGCTGGTGCCGAGCGCCGCCAATGGCCACAAGACCGCGCCGCTGCCCGGCCAGTTCATCGTCCAACCCCCGCTGCGCCGCGGCGACGGCGAGACGGTGCCGTTGGATACCGTCCTCGGCCCCGGTTTCTCCGTGCTCGGCTACGGCGAGGACCCGGCGCAGGCGCTCGACGCCGCCGCGCGGCAATTCTGGGCCGACCTCGGCGCCACCTTCGTCCACGTCACGCCGCGCGGCACGCCGCCGGTCGACGGCGCCGTCGAAGACACGAGCGGCGCCCTCGGCGCCTGGTTCGGCGATCACGCCGAGCGCGTCGTCGCGCTGCGACCCGACCGATTCTGCGCCGCGCAGTTCAGCGCCCAGACCGCCGCCGCCACCAGCGCCGCATTCGCGCGCCTGCTGCAAGGCGCGCCGCCCGAGGAGCACTCATGAACGAACAGGATCACGCCGAGCTGCGGCGCGGGCGGGCCGACAACCCGCTGATCAAAGTCGAGGACATCGCGTACGTGATGTTCGAGAAGCCCGACCTGGACCGCAGCGCACAGTTTCTCGCCGACTTCGGCCTGCTGCCGGCCGTTCGCACGGACGACGCGCTCTACCTGCGCGGGCGCGACGGCGCGCACCACTGCTACGTCGCGCAGCGCGGGGCGCAGGCGAGATTCGTCGGCTTTGCCTTGCGCGCCGCGGCGCGCCAGGACCTCGACCGCCTCGCCGCCGCGCCCGGCGCCTCGGCGGTGGAAGAGGTGCGTGAACCGGGCGGGGGCTACCGCGTGCGCCTGCTGGCACCGAACGGCGTCGCCGTGCACGTCGTGTACGGGATGGAAACCGTCGCCCCGTTGCCCCTGCGCCCGGCGCTGGCGATGAACGCGGCCGACAACAAGGTGCGCTACAACGCCACGCAGCGCCCACCGGCCGGACCCGCCGAGGTGCTGCGCCTCGGGCACTGCGTGATGCAGACCCCGCATCACTCGCGCATGCTGCTCTGGCTGCTGCGCACCTTCGGCCTCATCGTGTCGGACTACCAGGTCCTCGAGCACCTTCCGCAGGGCGGGCCGGTCATC
>CAYVUV010000234.1:0-33310 GCA_964455095.1 uncultured Binatia bacterium (SeqCode) | reverse complement strand
ACATGACCCTGACGCTCAGCCTGCCGCTCGGCGCCAAGGTCCTGGCGCTGACCGTCACCATGTGTTGCGTGTCCGGCACCCTGGCGCTGCGCAAGATCCGCTCCGCCGACCCGGCCGAGATCTTCTGATGGAACCGGCGATCCACATCGACCACGTCAATCACTACTACGGCAGCGGCAGCGCGCGGCGGCAGATTCTGTTCGACATCTGCACCGATATTCAGGCCGGCGAGATCGTCATCCTCACCGGGCCGTCCGGATCGGGGAAGACCACCTTGTTGACGCTGATCGGCGCGCTGCGCTCGGCGCAAGAAGGCAGCCTGCGCGTGCTCGGACACGAGCTGCGCGGCGCCAACGAGCGGACGCTCGTGCAGGTGCGCAAGCAAGTGGGCTACATCTTTCAGGCGCACAACCTCCTCGATTCGCTCGACGCCACCCAGAACGTGCGGCTCGCGCTGCAACTGCACCCGGATCTGCCCAGGGCGACGCTGCGCCAGCGGCCGGGGGCGATGCTCGCGGCGGTGGGGCTCGGCGATCGCGCCGGCCACCATCCCGATCAGCTCTCGGGCGGGCAGAAGCAGCGCGTCGCCATCGCCCGCGCGCTGGCGAGCGAGCCCAAGCTGATTCTCGCCGATGAGCCGACGGCCTCGCTCGACAAGAAATCCGGCCGCGACGTGGTCGAGCTGATGCAGAAGCTCGCCAAGCAGCAGCAGTGCACCGTGGTGATGGTGACGCACGACAATCGCATCCTCGATATCGCCGATCGCATCATCAACCTGGAAGACGGCAAGCTGTCGTCGTTCACGTCGGCCGTCATCAGCAACACGCAGCACATGGTCTCGATGCTCGCGCTCAACAACCGCAAGGGCGATCTCACGCGCCAGGTGCAGGCCCTGACGGTGCCGCAGTTCCGCGGCATGCTCGACCAGGTCACCGCCGAAGCGCAACAGTTTCTCGAGGTCTTCAACCTGAGCGAGAACGAGGCCATCGAGAGCATGTTCGAGCAGGTGCTGGAGGCGTTCACCTTGAAGGTCGGCCAGCTCCTGCACGCCGATCGGGTGACGCTGTTTCTCGTCGACCGCCACGCGGGCGAGCTGTGGTCGAAGGTCGCGCAAAGCGGCGGCGAGGCGCCGCTGGAGATCCGCACCCCGCTCGACGCCGGCATCGCCGGGCGCGTCGCGACGACCGGCCAGCCGATGAACGTCGCCGACGCGTATCAGGAGCCGCTCTTCAATTCGGCCGTCGATCAGCGCACCGGCTATCGCACCCGCAGCATCCTCACCACCCCGCTCGTCGACAGCCGCCAGCGGGTGTTCGCCGTCGTGCAGCTGCTCAACAAGGCCGGCGGGACGCCCTTCGATGCGGACGACGAGCAACGCCTGGCCGAGTTCGCCGCGCCGATTGGCGTGATCCTCGAGAGCTGGTCGCGCCTGAGCCGGCGCCTGCGGCCGTAAGCAGGCATCCGCGCCGCTGGCGCATTCTTTCGACAAGCGTGTGCCCCACGGGAAAACCAGGGGTACCGAGGGAAATTCCCCAATTGACGCTGCTGGCCGCGCGCGTAAAACAGAACCGTGCACCCCGGAACGGAAAGCGCCGTCATGCAGTGCCCCAACTGTAACCGAGCTAACAGGCCGGATGATCCCTATTGCGCGCAGTGTGGCCGGCGCATGCCCAGCGCGTGCGCGCGGTGCGGGAACGCGGTGGCGGCGGGGGCGAACTTCTGTCCCACCTGCGGCCTGGCGCAGGCGGCGGAGGTGGCGTGGCACGGCACCGAGCGGATGCGGCCGACCAACGGATGCGCGGCGCTCGACCAACAGGGGGAACGCCGGCAGCTGACGGTCATGTTCTGCGACATGGTGGACTCGACCGCACTGTCCGAGCAACTCGACCCCGAAGAGCTCCGCCACGTGATGCACACCTACTACGACGCCTGCGCCGCCGAGGTGCAGCGCTTCGACGGCCATATCGCCCGCTACCTCGGCGACGGGTTGCTGGTCTACTTCGGCTACCCGCAGGCGCACGAGGACGATCCGGCCCGCGCGGTGCGCGCCGCGCTCGCCATTCAGGCGCAGGTCCCGCGCCTCAATCGACGGATCGGCGCGCACCTCTCCGGACTGAGCGCGGGCGGCATCGCGCTGCGCATCGGCATTCACACCGGCCTGGTCGTGAGCACGCCAGGGGACCACGCCGAGTACGACGTCCTCGGCAGCACGGTGAACGTGGCCGCGCGGCTGCAGAACGTCGCGCGCGCCGGCTCGGTCGTCATCAGCGCCGCGACGCGGCGGCTCGTCCAGGGCCTGTTCGTGCTCGAGGACCTCGGTCCGCAATCCCTCAAGGGCATCACCGAACCAGTGGCCGCGCACCGCGTGCTGCAGCCGAGCGGCGTGCAGACCCGCTTGCAGCTCGCCGCCGCCACCGGGCTGACGCCGTTGGTCGGCCGCGAAGCGGAGCTGGCGCTGTTGGTCGAGCGCTGGGCGCAGGTCGAGCAGCGCTGCGGACAAGTGGTGCTGCTCGAGGGCGAGGCGGGCATGGGCAAGTCGCGCCTGGTCAACGTGCTGCGCGAGCGCCTGGCGGCCGAACGCCACACCTGGCTCGAGTGCGGCGGCTCGCCGTATCACGAGAACAGCGCGCTGTTCGCGGTCATCGGGTTGGTCCAGCAGGGCTTCGACCTGGCGCCCGAGGACAGCGTGACCGACCAGCTCGCCAAGCTCGAAGCCGGCCTCGCTGCCGTCGGGTTGCCCCTGGCGGAGGTCCTGCCGCTGCTGGCGCGGTTGCTGGGCCTGCCGCTCCCCAGTCGCTACACGCCCCTCGCCTTGAGCCCCGAGGCACAGCGGCGGCGCACCTTGGACGCGGTGGCCGACTGGTTGATCCGTCTCGCCGATACCCGCCCCGTGGCCCTGCTGGTCGAGGATCTGCATTGGGTCGACCCGTCGACGCTCGAGCTGTTGACGCAGGTGCTCGACCGCGTCGCGACGGCGCCGCTGTTGGCGCTGTTGACGTTCCGGCCGAGCTTCCAGCAGCCCTGGTCGCCCCGGCCGCACCTGCTGCACCTGGCGCTGACCCCGCTTACACGCCCGCAGACATCGGCGATGATTGCGCGCATCGCCGCCCCGCGGGCGCTGGCGCCCGAGCTGCTCGAGCAAATGGTGGCCAAGACGGACGGCGTACCGCTCTTCATCGAGGAGCTGACCAACAACGTCCTCGAGTCCGAGCACGGCACCGGCCGCGGCGCGCCGCTGCGCGATCTGGCGGTGCCGTCCACCCTGCAGGATTCGCTCATGGCGCGTCTCGATCGCCTCGGTGCCACCAAAGAGATCGCCATGGTGGCGGCAGTGCTCGGCCGCGAGTTCCCGTTCGCCCTGCTCGCGGCAGTCTCACCGCTGGACGAACCGGGGCTGGCGGAAGGACTGGAGCGGCTCGTGCGCGCCGGCCTGCTGTTCGTGCGCGGCGCGCCGCCGGCCGCGTCGTACATGTTCAAGCACTCGCTGATTCAGGACACGGCCTACCAGTCGCTGTTGAAGAGCAAGCGCCAGGAGCTGCACGCGCGCGTGGCGCGGGCGCTGGAAGAGCGCTTCCCGGAGCGCGCCGAAATCGAAGCCGAGATCATCGCGCGCCACTACGAAGAGGCCGGGCTCGGCGAGCGGGCCGTCGCCTACTACCAGCGCGCCGGCGACCGCGCCACCAAGCGTTCGGCCAATGCCGAGGCCATCCGCCATCTCACCAAGGGCATCGAGCTCATCCGCGAATCGCACGACAGTCCGCGGCGCGCGCAGCAGGAGGCGATTCTCCAGGTCATGCTCGGCGCGCCGTTGCAGGCGGTAAAGGGATTCGGCGATCCGGCGGTCGAAGCCGCGTATGGACGCGCGCGCGCCCTCTGCCAGGAGATCGGCGACGCGCCGCAGTTGTTTCAGGCGCTGTTCGGGCTCACCGCGTTCTACCAGACCCGCGGCGATCTGGGCGTCGCGCACGAGATCGGCCAACAACTCCTGGCGCTGGCGCAGCAGACGGGCGATGCGGCGCTGCTCCTGCTCGGCCACATGACGGTGGGCAACCCGCTCTACTGGCTCGGGCGATCCCCCGAAGCGCTGGAGCACCTCAACCAGACCATCGCCCTGTACGATCCGGCCCAGCACCGCGCGCTGGCGTACGCCTATGGCCAGGAGCCGGGCGTCGTCGCGCGCACCTTCGCCGCCCTGGCCCTGTGGAACATCGGCTGTCACGAGCAGGCGCTGCGGCGCGGGGAGGAAGCAGTGCGACTGGCGCGCGAGAGCCGCCACGCGCTCAGCCTCGCCTTCGCGCTCGGCTTTGCGGGAACGTTGCACTGGTTCCGCCGTGAGCCGCCGCGCGTCGCCGCCTGCGCCGGCGAACTGATCGCGCTGTCGACCGAGCAGAGCTTTCCGCTCTGGCTTGGCGTCGGCCTGGTGCAGCACGGCTGGGCGCGCTTCGCCACCGGCGACGGCGGCGGCTCGGACGAGCTCCACCGCGGCCTGGCGCAGCTGGCGACCACGGGCGCGCAGATCGGCAGCAAGCAGGTCATGGGCATGCTGGCCGAGATCTACGCCGCCGACGGTCGCGCCGACGACGCGCTCGCCATCCTCGACGCCGCGGCGGCGACGCACGCCGACGCGTTCTACGACGCCGAGTTGCAGCGCTTGAAAGGCGAGATCATTCTGCAGCGCGACGGGTCGGCCGAGCGCGAGGCAGCGGCGCTCTTCCAGCGCGCCGGCGAGATCGCCCGGACGCAGGGGGCGACATCGTTCGAGCTGCGCGCCAGCGTCAGCATGAGCCGCCTGCTCGGCCGTCAGGGGCGGGCCTGCGAAGCGCGCACCCTGCTCGCGGACGTCTACGGCCGCTTCACCGAGGGGCTCGAAACCCCCGACCTGCGCGAAGCCGCGACTCTGCTGGCCAGCCTGTCCTGACCGCCCGCGGTCCAAGGTCTCCCTCGTTGGAGGTTTTCTCCGCACGGGAGGGCGAGGCGCCGCCACCCCCGTAGATCCACGCGCGTAGTATTCCCATCTTACGGCGCGGCCTGTCCCCCAATACAAGGGGACCCTCGAGGCGACTCCACGTCCCCACCAAGACGCTGGCAGCGCGATCGGGCGCGACGGAGGCTGCATGCAGAGACGGTTGAACGGGCACACGGCAATGTTTCTCGTCGCGATCGCCGCGTGGGCTGGCGGATGTGGAGGCTCGGGCTCGGGGGAATCGGCTCAGACGCTGAGTAGCTACCAGGCCTGGATCGAGGGCCTGCCGGGCCAGTACGCGGTGGCGCAGGGCAACGCGTACCTGATGCGGAACACCGATTGCCCGACGTACGTCGACATCTTCGACAGTTGCTTCGGCCAGAATCCCGCGGCGCCCTACATCATCCCGCAACCGGCGGTCGGCGACAGCTACGTCGATCCGATCTATGCGGCGCCGCTCGCCACCGCGGGTCCCGACGGGACGACGAACATCATCTACCGGCTGAGCGACCACGACGCGCTGGTGACCATCATCTCCTATCCCCCGCAGGCGGCCTATCTCGGCTACCAGAGCTACGTCTTCACGCGCGAGACGAGCGACTACGCGGACATCACCCCGCCGCGCACCCGCGTCGTCTCCCCCGATCCCGATCGCTACGAGGTCTTCGGCAGCCTCGGCAACGACGTCAACAACATCGTCGTGCAGGACCAGTTCGGGCAGGCGCCGTGGGGCGGCCACGTGATCGTGTACATCACCACCTCGAACCAGACGCTGGCCGATGCGCTGATCGCCAGCGCCCGCGCGCGCGGCCTGCAGCCGGACTCGATCTTCGTCGAGCCGGTCGGCGCAAACGTCATCACCGGCACCGGCGCCGAGGCCGACGACATGATCACGCTGATGCGCTACGCGGTCCCCGAATCTCCCTCGGCGGCGACCGATTGGCAGAATGCGTTGAGCAACAACGTGCTGGTCTACACGGTCTCCAACCAGTCCCTGGCCGTGTCCCGTTTCGGCGCCACGCCGTACACCCCGCACGCGGTCAACACCAGTGAGACCGGCCTCGAGACCGCGCTGCAGCAACTGACCGCGCTGCTCGCCGCGTATCTGGAATCCACGGTGCCGACGCTCACCGCGGCGAGCTACCAGAGCCAGGCGACGGCGCAGAACGACAGCGAGGGCGTGCCGGTCTCCGGTCTCGTCGGCTCGAGTTGCATCGCATACGGCGTGAGCTGCGAGGGCGACAATCAGGACACCAGCACCTATGCGACGCTGATCGACTACGTGCTGCTGCTCGGCCCCGAGGACGCCTGCTTTGTCGCCGGCGTGAACCACGCCGCGGAGCGCGTCGATAACAGTCACTATGTCTCCGTCGATATCTACAACGCGGCCAACTCGTCCGGCGTCGCCGGCACCTCGCAAACCAACCGCACGGCGACCGGATTCGCCAGCGGCGTGCTCACCGGTTCTGCCGAGCGCCTGCTGGCCGACCTCGGCATCGCGATTCCGCCCGGCAACCAGGACTTGCTGACCCATCTGTCCAAACTCTACGCCACGTTCGTCACCCGCGACTGCACGAACGCGGCGCTCGCCGCCGCCAGCGACCTGTGTGTCGATTTGATGGGCAACAGCCTCATCCCGCTGGACGACCCGATCAGCATCGTCGAGCGATCGTACGTCGTCCCCGGCAAGACGACGGGCGGCTACATTCCGGAGATGGTCTATCCCTACATCATCGCCGGCTCGCACAACTTCGTCGCCGCCACGCAGTGACGCCGCGCCACGCGCGCAGCGGCGGCCGGCGTCACACCAACCCCTGCCCTGTATCACCCCCGGTACCTTGCACGGCGCTGGTGTAGCCGGGAGTGATGGTGCTACAAGCGTCGTGAGTCGTATCGACCGATTGGTTCGACCGCGATGTTCAACCCACTGGACCCTGAGTTCCGTCGCGACCCGTATCCCTACTACGACGCGCTGCGCGCGGCCGATCCGGTCCATCACAGCCAGTTGTTCCAGGGCTGGGTGTTGAGCCGCCACGCCGATGTGTGGAATGTGCTGCGCGACGCCCGGTTCAGCGTCGACCGCCGCGACAGCGACCCCGTGCGCAGCTCGCCGCTGCCGCCGATCCGTGAGGAGTTTCGCGAGCTCAGCGACGCCCTGCGGCGCGTCATGATGTTCCTCGATCCGCCCGACCACACGCGCATGCGGCGCATCGTCGCCAAGGCGTTCACGCAGACCGGCATGAAGCACCGCCGCGCCAGCGCGCAGCGCACCGCCGACGAGCTGTTCGACGCCGCGGCCGCGCGCGACGAGATCGACTTCATCGAGGCGATCGCCTACCCGCTGCCCGTGATCGTCATCGCCGAGATGCTCGGCGTGCCCGCGGCGGATCGCGCCGCGTTCAAGCGCTGGTCGGACCACCTCGGCGCGCTGCTCGATCCGTTCGTGCAGCCCGAGGTGTTCGAGCGCGCGCTGCACAGCGCGCGCGAGATGCACCGCTTCTTCCTCGACGTCTTCGCCGCGCGCCGCGCGCGCCCCGGCGACGACCTCGTCAGCGTGCTGGCCGCCGCCGAAGACGACGCCGGTCGCCTCACCGACGCCGAGCTGTTCTCGACCTGCGCGCTGCTGCTCGGCGCCGGGCACCTGACCACGACGAACCTGCTCGGCAACGCCGTCTGGGCGCTTGCCCAGCATCCCGGCGAGCGCGAGCGACTGCGTCGGCAGCCGGAGTTGATCGGCACCGCAGTCGAAGAGTTTCTGCGCTACGACAGCCCCTTGCAAGCCACGGCGCGCGTCGCCACCGACGCCTATCCGATCGGCGACACGGTGATCGCCGCGGGCGACTTCGTCATCCTGCTGCAGGGCGCGGCCAACCGCGACCCGGCGGAGTTTGCGCAGGCCGATGCGCTCGATGTCGGCCGGGCCGACAACCGCCACGTCAGCTTCGGCCAGGGCATTCACCACTGCCTCGGCGCCGAGCTGGCGCGCCTCAACACGCAGATCACCATCGCCACCCTGCTGCGGCGGTTCCCCTACTGGGCGGTGGCGTGCGACGCACCGGCGCGCAAGCCCAACGTCGTCTCGCGCGGATTCGTGTCACTGCCGATCCACCTGCGGAGCCGGCGCGAGTAGCGCGACCATGGCGCTGGCGGTCCCGCTACACCCGCTCCCCGCGTCAGGACGCCGCCCGCGCGTCGCGATCATCGACCTCGTCGCGCGCAAGCCCATCGACACGCCGTACACGCGGTTGATGTACCCCAACTTCGCCTCGATCATGCCGCAGGCGGTCGCGGTGTGGGCGGACGCGGCGGGGTGCGAGGTGGAGTATCTCACCTACACCGGCTGTGAGGACGTGCGGCGCGCGCTGTCGGAGCGGGTCGACGTCGTCTTCATCTGTGCCTTCACCCAGGCGGCGTACCTGGCGTACGCGCTGGCGAGCTGGTTCCGCGGCCGCGGCGCGGTCGCCATTCTCGGCGGACCACACGCGCGCTCGTACGCGTCCGACGCGCAGCGCTACTTCGACTACGTCGTCGGTCTGGCCGACGAGGCGCTCATCCGCGACCTGCTCACCGGCGCCGCGCCGCAGCGCGGCCAGGGCATCAGCGTCAATGCGGCGCGCCCGCCTCGCGCCTTGCCCAGCGTGCGCCAGCGCTGGCCCTTCATTCAGCGCAATGTCGAGAAATCCCGCTACGGCGCTGCCGTGCCGATGATCGGCAGCCTCGGCTGCCCGTACACGTGCGGTTTCTGCATCGATGCGCAGTTCGACTACCAGCCGCTGGCGTATGACCAGATCCGCGACGACCTCGCCTTCTTGCGCACCGTCTTCGCCCGGCCGATCATCGGCTGGCACGACCCCAACTTCGCCGTGCGCTTCGACGACTATCTCGATCTGATCGCCAGCGCCGGCCCGCCGGGCTCGATCCGTTTCGTCGCCGAGAGCAGCCTGTCGCTGCTCAGTCGCCCGCACCTCGAACGGCTGCGCCAGCACGGCTGCATCGGGCTCATCGTCGGCATCGAATCGTGGTTCGGCTTCAACGCCAAGACCAAGCAGGGCGCCAAGGTCGGCCGCGACAAAGTGGCCGCGGTCGCCGAGCACGTCAACCTGATCGCGCGCTACATCCCGTACGTGCAGACCAACTTCGTCTGGGGTCTGGACGAAGACGACGGGCCGCTGCCGTTCGAGTTGAACAAGCGCTTCGTCGACCTGGCGCCGGCCGCGTTCCCCTCGCATTCGGTGTTCACCGCCTACGGCAACTCGGCGCCGCTCAGCCGCCAGCTCCAGCAGGAGGGACGGATGCTCGATCTGCCCTTTCAGGCGCTGGACACCGCCTCGATCCACAACGTCCAGCTCAAGCACTACCAGCCCGCCGAATTCTACGCCGGGCTGCGCGACGTCGTGCAGCATTCATACTCGGCGCGCGCCACCTACCGGCGGCTGCGGCACAACACGCATTCGCTGACCGGCATCCCGCGCTGGATGAACGCCGTCCGCTCAGTCAGCTCGCATCCGCGCGCCCGCTACTACGAGCGGATGAGGCACCTGTTCAGCACCGATCGCGAGTTCCAGGCCTTCGGCGCCCGCGACGCCGGCGGGTCGCCGCGCCTGTTCCGCACCACCGCCCGCGCCGAGCTCGGCGCCTTCTACGATCTGCTCCCGCCCCCGGTGCGCGAGTACCTTGGCGGCACGCGCGCGATGCAGGATGGGGACGGCTGACAGCAGGGCCGTGGTCCTCCCGGGGTCGGAGTCGGTATCGGCATCGGGATCGATTCCTGCCGCGGTGTACTCCGCCCGTTCTTCGCGGACCGCATCACCACGCCGACTGCCCGCCCGGTAGACGTCACGTCGTCCATGGCCAAAGCTCATGTCGTTTGCCCCTCGATTCCGATAGCGATTCCGACCCCGACTCCGATAGGGTTACGCCGAACGCCAGCTTCAACTGCGCGCGGCGTCGGGATCGCGCGCTCGAAGATGTAGCCACCCCGGGGTCAGCTGTGGCGCGCGTCGGCGGGTACGAGTCGCTCGCCGGGATGACTACTGAGGTACTCGCGTACCTCAAGTTGCATCCGATCGACCTCAGCCAGAAAGCCGGACACGGAGGCGTGGAAGTTGACCGCATTGGTTTCGACCCTGCGCAGATGGGCGACCTGCCGCTGAAAGTCAGCAATGCGCTCCAACGTGACCTCTAGTTCTTCGTCGTTGGCGATCACGGGGGTGCCTCCACAATCTCAACTATTCCTCTCTTGCCACGATCGCGCTTCGTCTGCCAGTGCTCAACGGTCGCCTCCTCGCCGCCCAAACACCCCACGCGCCGTACCCAGAAGACGCTGGCACCGAAGTGAGCCTGAGCCGCCAGATGGTCGAATAGAAGCCGTGCTTCCCCGGTGACCTGTGCCAGATCGAAATTGTCCTCCATGACGAGGAAGAGATCGACATCGTTCGGCTCGCGCTTCTGCGTGACAAACGAGCCATAGACAACGAACCGCGCCAGAAAGCCCGTCGAGCGGGCCGTCCGGTGGATGTGCTCCAGGCGATTGGCGACGGCCAGACGTCGAGGTGTATCGCCACCGAAGCGTTCGACTACTTGCGCCAGAGTCGCCCGGTGGACGCCGTCCGGCAGGTCACCGGTGAAACGAAAAGGTGGGATCGCGTCGGCGCCAGTCGGTGGCATGTCACAACGTTCCAGTCCCCAATCAGGCCGTCAACTCTCCGCAGTCGGACAGGGAGCGCACACGGCCATGTGGACAGGTTCTGATCGAAGAGCAACTTCACGTCGATGGAATTTCAAGCAGTCGCCGCTCTCGATCGGCTGCAAACGCCAAACAGGCACGGATATCCTCACGGGTCAGATCCGGAAAATCGCTGAGGATTTCTTCCTCGGACATGCCGGAAGCGAGATACTCGAGCACGTCATAGACCGTGATCCGTAGTCCACGAATGCACGGTTTCCCCCCGCGTTTTCCCGGCTCGATCGTGATCAACGCACGATAGTCCATGTCCGGACCTGCGCCTGCCTCCGGTCTCCCGTCAACCGTCAGTGCGGCGCCGCAGCCAACGTCTTGCGGCTCTAGCCCACCGGAAGGGATCTGAACGCGGCGCGCGCCCCCGCGGCGCCTGCTCACCTTTCATGCAGCTGCCGGCGTGGCTGCACGCTTCGTGCGCAATGCGACTCGCATTGCGCAGCGCGTCAAACCCACCGACCGCGCCGTCCCCGTGGCACGGGAATCGCACGGGCGAACTTCCCGCACCAGGGGGGGGTCTCACACTTAGACCGATGGGAGGAGAATTATGGGTAAGTGGAAGAGTCTTGGGGTAGCGCTGTTCGCCGGGGGGTTGCTGCTAGGGGCGAACGAAGTCCAAGCCGGGGGCAAGATTGCGATCGACGATACCAAGTGGATCAGCCTGGGCGCGGGAGGTCGTACGTCGTTCGCGGCCAAGGAGGACGGTGCGCCGAACAGCGACGACTGGTCGAAGGACTTCAACATCGACAACACGCGCGTGTACATCAGCGGGCAAGTGCACAAGTACCTCAAGTTCGAGGTCAACACCGATTGCATCTTCTGCGGCAACAGCAGCCTCGAGGACTTCGCGCTCCTCGATGCGATCGCGAAGATCGAGCTGACGCCGTACTTCAACATCTGGGCCGGCCGTCTCCTGGTGCCTGCCGAACGGCGGGAGATGAACGGCCCCTTCTATTCCAACACGTACGACCCCTACAAGACGCCGTTCGAATCGTCCGACTTCAGCGTGCAGTTCGGCAACGGCGGCGCCGGCGTCTACGGCCGCGACCAGGGCGCCAACATCTGGGGTGCGGTCGGGCCGGACGGCGCCTTTCAGTACGCCTTCGGCATCTTTCAAGGTATCCAATCCGGCCCCAATCAGGGCGACAACCCGCTCCTCGCCACGCGCCTCGCCTACAACTTCCTCAGCGTCGAGAAGAATCCGGGTTACTACACCAGCGGTACCTACTACGGCACCGGGGGCGACATCCTCACCCTCGGAGGCGCTCTGCAATACCAGAAGAACGGCAGCGGTTCGCAGCAGCACAATGCCGACCTCACCAATCTCAGCCTCGACCTGCTGTTCGAGATGCCGTTCACGGGCGCCGGCGTATTGACGCTCGACGGTGAGTACAAGCACTTCGTCGCCAACTATTCGAGCGCGGCGTTCACCGATGTCGACCCGAACAAATTCCCGATGTTCGACGGCGATTCGTTCTCGGTGGTGGGACTGTACATGTTCCCGCAGACCGTCGGCATCGGCAAGTTCCAGCCGTACGCCCGCTACACCGGCGTATACCCCGACGACAGTACCAACCGCGACGAGGTCGAGGGCGGGCTGAACTACATCATCGACGGCCACAACGCGCGGATCTCGCTCTTCTACCAGTACGGCGACATCGCGACGCGGGGCCTGAACTACGCGCCGCACGCGCCGGGTGACAACATCAGCGCCATCAAGCTGGGCATCCAGCTCCAGATCTAGCGCGGACAACCACCGCAACTGACCAAGGCGACGAAAGGGAGATCCCATGAAGATGATACGACGCATTTCCGCTGTTCTCGCGGCGACAACCGCCGCATGCTGGTTGTCCGCGGTTCCCGCCAACGCCGCGGACACGATCAAGGTCGGCGTCCTGCACTCGCTCTCGGGCACGATGGCGATCAGCGAGACGACGCTGAAGGACACCATCCTCATGCTCGTCGACGAGCAGAACAAGAAGGGTGGTCTGCTGGGCAAGAAGCTCGAGGCGGTGGTCGTCGACCCGGCTTCGAACTGGCCGCTGTTCGCCGAGAAGGCGCGCCAGTTGCTCGAGAAGGACAAGGTGGCCGCGGTCTTCGGCTGCTGGACCTCCGTGTCGCGCAAATCCGTGCTGCCGGTGTTCGAAGAGCTGAACGGCCTGCTCTTCTATCCGGTCCAGTACGAAGGTGAGGAATCCTCCAAGAACGTCTTCTACACCGGCGCCGCGCCCAATCAGCAGGCCATTCCGGCGGTCGACTACCTGATGAAGGACATCGGCGTGAAGCGCTGGGTGTTGGCCGGCACCGATTACGTCTACCCGCGCACGACCAACAAGATCCTCGAGGCGTACCTCAAGGACAAGGGAGTGGCGGCCGAAGACATCATGATCAACTACACGCCGTTCGGTCACTCCGACTGGCAGAGCATCGTCGCCGACATCAAGAAGTTCGGCAACGCGGGCAAGAAGACGGCCGTCGTATCGACCATCAACGGCGATGCCAACGTGCCGTTCTACAAGGAGCTCGGCAATCAGGGCGTGTCGGCCGCCGACATTCCGGTCGTCGCCTTCTCAGTCGGCGAGGAGGAGCTCTCCGGCATCGACACCAAGCCGCTCGTCGGTCACCTGGCGGCCTGGAACTACTTCATGAGCATCGATGCTCCGGTCAACGAAGCGTTCATCAAGACCTGGCACGAGTTCATCAAGAACCCCAAGCGCGTGACCAACGACCCGATGGAAGCGCATGTCATCGGGTTCAACATGTGGGTCAAAGCCGTCGAGGCCGCCAAGACCACCGACCCCACGGCAGTGCAGAAGGCCATCATCGGCGTCCAGACGCCGAACTTGACCGGCGGCATCTCCACGATGCTGCCCAACCATCACATCACCAAGCCCGTCTTCATTGGCGAGATCCAGGCCGACGGGCAGTTCGCCGTGGTGTGGAAGACCGAGGGGCTGGTACCGGGCGACGCCTGGTCGGACTTCCTGCCCGACAGCAAGATCATCGAGGCCGACTGGACGGACAAGCTCAACTGCGGCAACTACAACACCGTCACCAAGAAGTGCGCGAAGCAGAACTACTGAGCCTGCTTGCCCGTTCGTAAATCCAGTTGTGATGAAGCGCGCCGGCATCGACTCGATGCCGGCGCGTTTCTACGCATGAGTCAGAGTCAGAGAAGGAGCTGTGTGCCGGTGCGGCTATTGTGGGTCATCGCCGCCACTTGGGTCTTGTCGATCGCCTGTGCAGCCGTGCCGGCCTGGGCCGACGAAGCTGCGCTGCGCGCGGCGCTCGAGGGTCTCAAGGACTCGAGCTTCCAGGTGAAGGGGGAGGCGGTCAAGCAGATTGCCGACAGCGCCGCGCCGCAGGCGCATGCCGCCTTGAGCGCGCTGCTGGAGAACCAATTGTTTGTCCGCGCCTCCGACGGCACCGTCGTCATCGCGACGGAATCGCCGGCAGGTCTCGCCGTCACCGATGCCGCCACTGGCGCCGAGCTCGGCACGATCGACAAAGCCGATCTCAAGAAGATCATCATCAACAACCAGATGCGCGGCGCATTGCATGCGGCCATCGCCCGCTTGAGCCTGCGCGCGCCGGACCCGGCGGAACGCCGGCGCGCCGTCGAGTCGCTCTTCGGCTCACTGACCAACGAGACCCTCGACCTGCTGCGCGAAGCCCTCACCCAGGAACGCGACGCCCGCGTGCAGGGGACGCTCCACACCGCCCTCGCGCTCGCCGATCTCGAGGCGCCGGACCGGGAGCGACGGCGCGCCGCGATCGAAACGCTTTCCGGCAGCATGCACTCCGAAGCGCGCAACCGGCTGGTGGCGTTGCTGGACAAGGACACGGCCGGCGCATCGCACGAACCCGACGAGGAGCTGCGCCAGGCGGTGACGGCAGCGCTCAAGCGCATCGATCGCATGCGTACCTGGTATGGTCTGATCGAAACGACCTTCTTCGGCTTGAGCCTCGGTTTCGTGCTCGTGCTCGCGGCCACCGGTCTCGCCATCACCTTCGGCGTCATGGGGGTGATCAACATGGCGCACGGCGAGCTGATGATGCTCGGCGCCTACACCACCTGGGTCGTGCAGCAGGTCATGCCGGGGCACATCGAGCTGTCATTGTTCGTCGCCATCCCGATCGCCTTCGTGGTCTCCGCCCTGGTCGGCGTCGCCATCGAGCGCGGCGTGGTGAGCTACCAGTACGGGCGCCCGCTGGAGACGCTGCTCGCCACCTTCGGGGTGAGCCTCATCCTCCAACAGGGCGTGCGCTCGATCTTCTCGCCGCTCAACCGCGCCGTCGTCACGCCCGAGTGGATGAGTGGGCAACTCGTCGTCAACGATGCCCTCGGCATCACCTACAACCGGCTCTACATCATCGTGTTCAGCATCGCAGTGTTCTCTGCCCTCGTCGCCTTGCTGCGCTTCACGACGCTCGGGCTCCAGGTGCGCGCCGTGGCGCAGAACCGCGCCATGGCGCGGGCGATGGGCGTGCGGGCCGGGTGGATCGACGCGGTCACCTTCGGACTCGGCTCGGGAGTGGCCGGGCTCGCGGGGGTCGCGCTGAGCCAGCTCACCAACGTCGGACCCAACCTCGGCCAGAGTCTCATCGTCGACTCGTTCATGGTGGTCGTGTTCGGCGGCGTCGGCAATCTCTGGGGCACGCTGGTCGCCGGGCTCTCGCTCGGCATCGCCAACAAGTTCCTCGAACCCTATGCCGGCGCCGTGCTCGCCAAGATCTTCGTCCTCGTCTTCATCATTCTCTTCATCCAAAGACGGCCGCGCGGGTTGTTCCCCCAGCGTGGCCGCGCCGCGGAGGCGTGAGATCTCCATGCTCGAGTCCTTGCGCGCACGTTACCCACCCGACCTCGCCGTCCTCGGCACGCTCGCGGTGCTCGCCGTGGCCGTGCCGGTGTTCAATTTGGTCCCGGCGCCGGACTCGGCGCTGCACCTGTCGACGTTCAGCGTCACCCTGCTCGGCAAATACCTGTGCTACGCCCTGCTCGCACTCGCGGTCGACCTGGTGTGGGGCTACGGCGGGATCCTCAGCCTCGGCCACGGCGCCTTCTTCGCCCTCGGCGGCTACTCCATGGGCATGTACCTGATGCGGCAGATCGGTGATCGCGGCGTCTACGGCAATCCGCTGCTGCCGGACTTCATGGTGTTCCTCAACTGGAAAGAGCTGCCATGGTACTGGTGGGGCTTCTCGAGCTTCCCGTTTGCGATGACGCTGGTCGTGGTGGTTCCGGGGTTGCTCGCGCTGGTGTTCGGCTGGTTCGCGTTCCGCTCGCGCGTCACCGGCGTGTACCTGTCGATCATCACCCAGGCGTTGACCTACGCGCTGCTCCTCGCATTCTTCCGCAACGACATGGGCTTCGGCGGCAACAACGGCCTCACCGATTTCAAGGAGATCATCGGCTTCAACCTGCAGGCCGACACCACGCGGGTGGCGCTGTTCGTCATTACCGCAGTAATCCTGGCGTGCGCCTACGTCGGCTGTCGCGCCATCTGCAGTTCGCGCTTTGGACGTATCGTGGTCGCCATCCGCGACGCCGAAGACCGGGCCCGCTTCATCGGCTATCGCGTCGAGCATTTCAAGCTGTGGATCTTCGTCCTCTCGGCGATCATCGCCGGGATCGCCGGCGCGCTCTACGTCCCGCAGGTCGGCATCATCAATCCGGGCGAATTTTCACCGCTGAACTCCATCGAGCTCGTCATCTGGGTCGCGATCGGTGGCCGCAGCTCGCTCTACGGCGCCATTCTCGGCTCGGTCCTGGTCAACTACGCCAAGACCCAGTTCACCGGACTGCTTCCCGAGGCGTGGCTGTTCGTGCTCGGAGCGCTGTTCGTGTTCGTCACGCTCTTCTTGCCCCACGGGGTGGTCGGGCTGCGCCTGCCGGCGTGGATGAGACGACCAAAACCCTCATGAATGTCGCCCTTGCCAATATGAATGCGGCGCCTGTCGACGACGCGACACCTCCTGCCGAGCCGGATCCGCTGCACGGCTCGATCCTCTACCTCGACGGCATCACGGTGAGCTTCGACGGATTCCGCGCCCTGAACGGCCTCAGCCTGTACATCTCGCGCGGCGAGTTGCGCTGCATCATCGGGCCCAACGGGGCCGGCAAGAGCACGATGATGGACGTCGTCACCGGCAAGACGCGGCCGGACGCGGGCCAGGCGTTCTTCGATCACGACGTCAACCTGCTCGACTTGAGCGAGCCCGAGATCGTCAAGGCCGGCATCGGGCGCAAGTTTCAGAAGCCGACCGTTTTCGAGCAGCTGCCCGTGTTCTTCAACCTCGAGCTCGCGATGCGCACCGACAAGGGCGTGTGGAAGACGTTGTTCGCACGCCTCAGCGGCGAACAGCGCGATCGCATCGACGCCGTGCTCCACACCATCGGCCTCATCGACAGCCGCAACGTGCATGCGGGAGCGCTGTCGCACGGCCAGAAGCAGTGGCTCGAGATCGGGATGCTGCTCATGCAGGAGCCGCAGCTGATGCTGGTCGACGAACCGGTCGCCGGCATGACGCACCAGGAGACCGAGCGCACGGCCGAGCTCCTGGTATCGCTCGCGGGCGAGCGTTCGGTCGTGGTCGTCGAGCACGACATGGAGTTCGTGCGCTCGATCGCGCGCCGCGTCACCGTGCTCCACGAAGGGCGCGTCCTCGCCGAGGGCGACATGGACATGGTGCAGAACGACCCGAACGTCATCGACGTCTATCTGGGGGCGTGATGCTGAGCGTGCAGGGAGTGAATCAGTTCTACGGCGAGAGCCATACGCTGTGGGACCTCGCGCTCGAGGTGCCGCGCGGCTCGTGCACCTGCCTGATGGGACGCAATGGCGTCGGCAAGACCACGACCCTCAAGTGCATCATGGGCCTGTTGCCGTTGCAGAACGGCGAGATCCGTCTCGACGACACCCTGCTGTCGAACCAGTTGGCCGAGGCCCGGGCGCGGCTGGGGATCGGCTACGTGCCGCAGGGGCGCGAGATCTTCCCGCGCCTCACCGTCGACGACAATCTGCGCATCGGGCTCGCCGTCAATCGCGGCGAGAGCGGGCGCCGCGCCTACCAGCGGGTGCTCGATACCTTTCCGGTGCTGCGCCAGATGCTGCGCCGCTCCGGCGGCGACCTCTCCGGCGGCCAGCAGCAGCAGCTCGCGATCGGGCGGGCCCTCATCCTCGAGCCGCGCTTCCTGATCCTCGACGAGCCGACCGAAGGCATCCAGCCCAACATCGTGCACGAGATCGGCGACACCATCGTGCGGCTCAACCGCGAGCTCGGGATGACGGTCCTGTTGGTCGAGCAGAAGCTGCCGCTGGCACGCCGTGTGGCCGATCGTTTCTACGTGCTGGACAAGGGCAGAGCCGTGGCGAGCGGGGCGATGAGCGATCTCGATGACGCGCTGGTCCGCCGCTACCTGACGGTCTGAATGATGCTGGAAACAGGCGCGGACTCCGCGGCGGTTGCACACCGGAGTGCTCTGTGGCCAGGAGAGACGATGGCCCCGGACTCCGGCTGGCACGCCGAGCTCGCGCTGCGCTTTGCGCGCCGCCGCGAGCGCACGGTCCTCGCGGCGCGCCACCAGCGCGGCCCGCTCCTGGTGCAGCGGCTGTTCTACCCGGAAGCGGACGGCATCTGTCATGCCTACGTGCTGCACCCGCCGGCCGGCATCGTCGGCGGCGACGATCTGCGCATGAGCTTCGCGCTCGAACCGGACGCGCACGCGCTGGTGACGACTCCCGCGGCCACCCGCTGGTACTTCAGCCACAGTCGCGATGCGCAGATTGTCCAGCACGCGGCGCTGGCCGACGGCGCGACCCTCGAATGGCTCCCGCAGGAGACGCTGCTGTTCGACGGCGCGCACGCGCGGCTCGCGACCCGCATCGATCTCACTGGCAGCGCGCGCTTCTGCGGTTGGGAGATCCTCGGGCTCGGTCGCCCCGCCTGCGGCGAGCGCTTCCTCAACGGCGCAATCGATTTCCGCTTCGAGGTCTTCCGCGGCGGGCAACCGCTTCTCCTCGAGCGCCTGCGCGGTGGCGCCGGCGGTCTGCCGGGACTGCGCGGCCATGCCGCGTGTGCGACGTTCATCGCCACGCCCGCCGACGCCTCGGCTCTCGAAGCCGCGCGAGCAGTGCTGCGCGCCGCACCGGACACGCTCGGTGCGGCGACTCTGATCGGCGACACACTGGTCGCCCGCGGCCTCGCCGCGCGCTGCGAACCGCTGATGACCACCTTCGCGGAGTTGTGGTCGGCCACGCGTCCGCTTATTTTGGGCCGCGTCGCCGTACCGCCGCGGATCTGGCGCACATGAAGTTCCCTTCCCTTGTTGAGATGTCGAGTTTGTCCGGAGTTCTGATTCCCCCCTTTGGGCTTTGCCCGGCAATCATTTCCCCCTCCTTTCCAAGGAGGGGGTTAGGGGGAGGTCGTTCTTGGATACCGATTCAAAAATCTACCTCCCCTAACCCCTCCTTGGAAAGGAGGGGGACCGGAGGTCGAGAAAGTCGACAGTCCCCGGCAGAGGAACTTCATTCGCGAATTGTCGGGCAGAGCCCCCGTTTGCCAAAGGGGAAAGTGAGGAGTGAATCGCCGATGGACCTATCGCCACGCGAGAAAGACAAGCTGCTCCTGTTCACCGCCGCCCTGGTGGCCGAGCGCCGGCGCGCGCGCGGGCTCAAGCTCAACTATCCCGAGGCCATCGCCTTGATCAGCGCCGCCATCCTCGAAGGCGCGCGCGACGGACTGTCGGTTGCCGAGCTCATGAATCAAGGCCGCACCGTGCTCGGCGCCGACGACGTCATGGACGGCGTCGCCGAAATGATCCACGAAGTGCAGGTCGAGGCGACCTTCCCCGACGGCACCAAGCTGGTCACCGTCCACGATCCGATCCAATGAACGCCATGCCGCATCAGGGAATCTCGGCGAAGCTCTTTCCTCCCCCTTTGAAAAAGGGGGATCGAGGGGGATTTGTTCGAAGGGATCAGTCTCAAAATCCCCCCTCACCCCCCTTTTCCAAAGTGGGGAATCGGAGAAGAGAGGGCGCATGAAACCGGGCGAAGTGCTCACCGCAGACGGCGACGTCACCCTCAACGCCGGGCGCGAAACGCGCGAGGTCTCGGTCGCCAATACCGGCGACCGGCCCATCCAGGTCGGCTCGCACTATCACTTCTTCGAGACCAACCCGGCATTGGTCTTCGAACGCGATGCCGCGCGCGGCTTTCGCCTCAACATTCCGGCCGGCACGGCGATCCGCTTCGAGCCCGGGCAAACGCGCACCGTCGAGCTCGTCGCCTACGCCGGCGAGCGCCGCGTCTACGGCTTTCGCGCCGCGGTCATGGGCGCACTGGATGGGACGCCATGAGAACGCTGTCGCGCCGCGCCTATGCGGAGCTCTACGGCCCGACCACCGGCGACCGCGTGCGGCTCGCCGACACTGCGCTGGTCATCGAAGTGGAGCGCGATCACACCATCTACGGCGAGGAAGTGACCTTCGGCGGCGGCAAGTTCATCCGCGACGGCATGGGCCAGAGCCAGCGCACCAACGCCGTCGCCGTCGACCTCGTCCTCACCAACGCGCTCATCCTCGACCACTGGGGCATCGTCAAGGCCGACATCGGCATCAAGGACGGGCGCATCGCCGCCATCGGCAAGGCGGGCAATCCGGACGTCCAGCCCGGTGTCGACATCGTCATCGGCCCCGGCACCGAGATCATCGCGGCCGAGGGTCAGATCGTCACCGCCGGGGCGATCGACGCGCACATTCACTTCATCTGTCCGCAGCAGGTCGAGGATGCGCTGATGTCGGGCGTCACGACCATGATCGGCGGCGGCACCGGCCCGGCGACGGGCACCAACGCGACGACCTGCACGCCGGGGCCGTGGTACCTGCACCGCATGCTGCAGGCCGCCGATGCGCTGCCGATGAACCTCGGCTTTCTCGGCAAAGGCAACGCCAGCCTGCCCGAGGCGCTCGACGAGCAGATCGCCGCCGGCGCGATGGGGTTGAAGCTGCACGAGGATTGGGGCACGACGCCGGCGGCGATCGACACCTGTCTCGCCGTCGCCGAGCGCCACGATGTCCAGGTTGCGATCCACACCGACACGCTGAACGAGTCCGGCTTCGTCGAGGACACCATCGCAGCCTTCAAAGGGCGCACCATCCACACCTACCACACCGAAGGCGCCGGCGGCGGCCATGCGCCGGACATCATCAAGGTCTGCGGCGAGGCCAACGTGTTGCCGTCGAGCACCAATCCGACGCGGCCGTACACGGTCAATACCATCGACGAACATCTCGACATGCTGATGGTCTGCCATCACCTGTCGCCGTCGATCCCCGAAGACGTCGCCTTCGCCGAGTCGCGCATCCGCCGCGAGACCATCGCCGCCGAGGACATCCTGCACGATCTCGGCGCGTTCTCCATGATCTCGTCGGACTCGCAGGCCATGGGCCGCGTCGGCGAAGTGATCACGCGCACCTGGCAGACCGCGCACAAGATGAAGGTGCAGCGCGGCAGCCTGCCGGGTGATCCGGCGACGCACGACAACACGCGCGTCAAGCGCTACGTCGCCAAGTACACCGTCAACCCGGCCATCGCCCACGGCGTCGCGCACGAGGTCGGGTCGATCGCGCCCGGCCGCCTCGCCGACCTGGTGCTGTGGAAGCCGGCGTTCTTCGGCGTCAAGCCGAGCCTCATCCTCAAGGGCGGCATGCTCGTCGCGGCGGCGATGGGCGATCCGAACGCCTCGATCCCGACGCCGCAACCGGTACACTACCGGCCGATGTTCGGCGCCCTCGGCGGCGCGCGCAACGCGACCTGCATGAGCTTTCTCTCCGCGGCCGCGGTGGACGCGGGGGTGCCGCGGCAGCTCGGGATCCGCAACCTGATCGGCACGGTTCGGGGTACGCGCGGCATCGGCAAGGCCGACCTCGTGCACAACAGCTATCGGCCGCGCATCGAGGTCGACGCGCGCACCTACGAGGTGCGCGCCGACGGTGAGCTGTTGACCTGTGAACCCGCCCGCGAGCTGCCCTTGGCCCAGCGTTACTTTCTGTTTTGAGAAGGTGGGACGACACATGCTCGAACTGATCGAGAAGGCGCCGGGCGGCGGCGAGGTGGACGACACCGTGACCTTGTCCTACGAGCTGCGGCAGAAGAGCCGGCAGCGGGTGCGGCTCGACAGCGGCCGCACGGCCGGCATCATCCTGCCGCCCGGCACGCGACTCGACGACGGCGATCGACTGCGCGCGGCAGACGGCACCGCGGTGCGGGTGAGCGCGGCAACCGAAGCCGTCACCACCGCCCGCACGGACGACCCCCTGCGCCTGGCGCGTGCCTGCTACCATCTCGGCAATCGGCACGTCCCGCTCCAGGTCGGGCCGGGCTGGGTGCGTTACCAACCCGACCACGTGCTCGACGAAATGGTGCATGGGCTCGGGCTCGCGGTGAGCCACGAGTCCGCCCGCTTCGAACCCGAAGGCGGTGCGTACGGCAAGCACCCGCACCGGCACGACGGCGCGGACGAGCACGCGACGTCGCACGGGCACCACCATTGAACGAGGTGACGGCAGATCTGACCCTGCTGCGCCTGTTGCAGCTCGCCAGCCCGACTCTGCCCGTCGGGGCCTACGCCTACTCGCAGGGTCTCGAGTGGGCGGTCGCCGCGGGTTGGGTCAGCGACGAGCCGTCGCTGGCGAGCTGGCTCGACGATCAGCTCACCCATTCGCTCGGCGCGGTCGACCTGCCGATCTTCGCGCGCCTGTACGCGGCCGCACGCGCCGGCGACGACGCCGCGCTGCGCGCCTGGAGCCGGCACCTGATCGCGCGGCGCGAAACGCGCGAGCTGGTCGCCGACGACTGCGATCGCGGGCGCGCCCTGGCGCGCTTGCTGCGCGATCTCGGGATCGGCGCGGCGGCTCCCTGGGTCACGCGCCAGGACGTCCCGTTCGCCGCGCTGGCGGCGATCGCCGCGGTGGCCTGGGACATTCCGCTTGCGCCGGCGGCATTGGCACTCGCATGGAGCTGGCTCGAGAACCAGGTGCTGGCTGGGGTCAAGCTGGTCCCGCTGGGACAAGTCGCCGGCCAGCGCCTGCTGCTCGAGCTGGCGCGGCGCATTCCCGCCCTCCTCGAGAGTGCGCTGGCTCGCAATGACGACGAGATCGGCGGTATGCTGCCGATCGTCGCGCTCGCCAGCAGCCTGCACGAAACACAGTACACGCGCCTGTTTCGCTCCTGACACGAAAGCAGTTCCTCTCCTTCGGGAGAGGTAAGGTGAGGGGATAAAATGATGGCTTCGACCACTGATTCGCTGAAGAGTTTGTTCGATCCCCTCACCTAGCCTCTCCCGCAGGGAGAGGAACCAGACGGCGGCAAAAAGGGGACTTCAAACCATGGACACAACCGCAACACGCCCGCGACCGGTGCTGCGCGTCGGCATCGGCGGCCCGGTGGGCTCGGGCAAGACGGCGCTGATGGATGCGCTGTGCAAGCAGCTGCGCGACCGCTACGAGATCGCCGCCGTGACCAACGACATCTACACGCGCGAGGACGCCGAGTTCCTCATCCGCAGCGCGGCGCTGCCCGCCGAGCGCATCGTCGGCGTCGAGACCGGCGGCTGCCCGCATACGGCGATCCGTGAGGACGCGTCGATGAACCTCGCTGCGATCGACGATCTCTGCCGCCGCTTTCCGAGCCTCGACGTGATCCTGGTCGAGAGCGGCGGCGACAACCTCGCCGCGACGTTCAGCCCGGAGCTCGCCGATCTGACGATCTACGTCATCGACGTCGCCGAGGGCGAGAAGATCCCGCGCAAGGGCGGCCCGGGCATCACGCGCTCCGATCTGCTGGTCATCAACAAGATCGACCTCGCGCCGTACGTGGGGGCCTCGCTCGAAGTCATGGAGACCGACACCCGCCGCATGCGCGGCGATCGGCCGTACGTGTTCACCAATCTGCGTGACGGCACGGGCGTCGACACCATCGTCGGCTTCATCGCACAGGAAGGATTGCTCGCATGAGTCTCACCGTCACCGCACGTATCCTCTATCTCATGTCTCTCGGCATGCTGACCGGTTGTGGCAGCGTCAGTATGGAGTTCAAACGCGGCGCCTCACCCGACGCCATGGCGACCGACGAGGCCGCCTGCCGCGACGCCACCACGGGCGAGTCCGCCTACCTCGACTGCATGCGCGGGCGCGGCTGGTTCGTGACCGGGCCCGGCGTTCCGACGCCCAGCGCGGCCGCGGCGGCCAAGGCCGCCGCACCGCCCCCGGCAGAAGACAAACCCGGCATCACATTCGGCTACGAGCCGCCGCGCGGGGGCTCGCAAGTCGCACCCCCCACGCCGACGGTTGCCGCGCAGCCGTTGCCGACCGCGACGGCAACTCCCGCGGCGTCCGACCCGCTGGCGCGGGTCAACGTCGCGAGCTGGTGGAAGCTCGGCGGCAACACCGCCGACCTCGACCGTTCGATCGACACATGCGTCACCGACCTCGGCCCCGCGCATCGCCCGGAGAAGGATGCAACCGTCGTCACCGTCGGCCTGCGCACCTGCCTGCGCGCGGCCGGCTGGTACGCGCTGGGCGGACCGGCCCCGGGCGAGAAATAGCGGCAGGGAATTCGGCGGCGGCGCGCCGGATCACGCCGATAGGAGCCTCTCCTCAGCGGGCAACGGCGAGCTGGTGCTTGCGTTGAAGATGACCCGAGAAGGCGAGCAACGGGGCGACTTCGCCTTCCGCGACATGTTGCAAAACAATGGGGCGTGTGCGACGTAACCCCGCGACATCGCTTGCTTCGCTGGCAGAACGCAGACCGACCGGTGTGCAGGATGTGCAGGAGATGAGGTCAACCGACGCCGTGAATCAGCGAATGCGAGATCGGATCGTAGAGCGGATGGCTAAACCGGTGACCGCGCTGATATTCTTCACAGCGCTGTTCTTTGTGACGGCCCCGGTGCAGGCGCAATGTCCCGTGATTTGCGACGGCGTCTGTGGTGCGCCCGATGCGCCGGGCTCGCCCGACTGCAACACCCTCTGCGACAAGGTGAATGAGGGCGGGTCAGATTGCGACGATAGCTGTGATCCAGGCGACACGTCCGACTCGCCCGACTGCAACGAGAGCTGCGAGCTCGGTGAGGGTGGCTCGCTCGACTGCGACGGCGCGTGTGGTGCGCCCGATGCGCTGCCCTCGCCCGACTGCAACGGTGTCTGCGAGATGGGTGATGGCGGGCTCGACTGCAACGGCGCCTGCCAGATCGGTGAGGGCGGCTCGACCGACTGCGATGGCCCCTGTGGTGCGCCCGATGCGCAGCCCTCGCCCGACTGCAACGGCTTCTGCGACAAGATGGGTGAGGGCGGGTTAGATTGCGACGACAGCTGTGATCCGGGCGACACGTCCGACTCGCCCGACTGCGACGAGAGCTGCGAGCTCGGTGAGGGTGGCTCGCTCGACTGCGACGACGCGTGTGGTGCGCCCGATGCGCTGCCCTCACCCGACTGCAACGGTGTCTGCGAGGTCGGTGATGGCGGGCTCGACTGCAACGGCGCCTGCCAGATCGATGAAGGCGCCTCGACCGACTGTGATGGCACCTGTGGTGCGCCCGATACGCCGGGCTCGCCCGACTGCGTCTGCGATGCTGGTGACACCTCCGCTTCACCAGACTGCGAGGGAAACTGCAGCGTCGGTGACCAGGTGGGCTCGCCTGACTGCGACGGCAGCTGTGGAGCGACCGACGCCGCTGGTTCCCCCGACTGTGAAGGCAATTGCAGCACGACGGACGCGCTCGGTTCGCCCGATTGTGACGGCAGCTGCGCCCTGGGTGACGTATCCGCTTCGGCCGATTGCAACGGGACTTGCGACCCGGGTGACCAGCCAGGCTCGCGCGATTGTCCCGTGAGTGGGGTGCCGGCAATGTCACCGACGGGACTACTTCTGCTCTTGAGTGTGCTCAGCCTTTTCGGTCTCCTTCGTGCGCCACGGCCGCAATCCTGACCATTGCCTGATCGCCTCTCCGGTTCCGCAGCGCGAAGTTCTGAGGAAACACCGTCAAGAGCGGGCAGCAGCGTGTCGTTCCCTCCCGCCCCTTGTGCGACAACGACGTGCAGATCGCTGGGTGCTCCGGAAACGGTAGCCGCGAGAAGGCGCAAAAGGGGACGGATGACGAGTGCGACGGCGGTGGATGCGGATGGCGATCCGGCTCAGTACGGACCGATCGCCGCAGGCATTGTCGCGCCGTTACCAGTCGGTCCGGCGAGTGCGGGGAGAGCGCGAAACGGGAGAGCCAACAGCCCTGCCGTCGTCTGCGTGGCCGCGTCGTCGAAACCGTCGAGCCCGCAGACGACATCCACGCCGCGCGCCGGCGGGGTCAGCGTGGAGAACAGCCGATCGAAGAGCGAAAAGATGTTGCCATAGTTGGAATCCGTCTCGCGCGCGAGGCGCGAGTGATGGACCTTGTGCATGTTGGGCGTCGTGACGATCAGGACGAGCAAGCTGTCGAGGCGCTGCGGCAGGCGGATGTTCGCGTGTTCGAGCAGCCCGGTGAGCGCGGACCACACGCGGTAGACTGCAAAGGCCGTCGCCGTCACGCCGAGGGTCGTCGCGGCCACGGCCATGAAGGCATAGCGGATGACGCCCTCGAGCGGATGCTGGCGGATGGTCGTGGTCACATCCAGAACCGGGTCGGAATGGTGGACGCGATGGACGCGCCACCAGCTGGGAATGGCGTGCATGGCGACATGCGCGACGTAGAACGAGAAATCGAGCGCCACTACGGCGATCGCTCCGCTGACCAGCGGCGGTAGGGCCAGTTGGGGCAGGAGTCCAAACCCGTGGGCCTGCAGCCCCGCCAGCGCCAGCACCAGCGCGGAGTTGAACACCATATTGGTCGCAAAGGTCATGAACGTCAGGGCCAGGTTCGGCCCGAGATGCGCCCGGTGCTGGGCACCGCGCGCGTGCAGCGGCAGG
This sequence comes from uncultured Binatia bacterium (SeqCode), assembly GCA_964455095.1. GTDB lineage: Bacteria > Desulfobacterota > Binatia > HRBIN30 > CADEER01 > CAYVUV01. Next base: position 6,648 of record CAYVUV010000234.1, on the reverse strand, counting down.
ACGGTCTCGACGAAGGCGCTCGCAGCCATGGTGACGAGGATGAGGGTCACGGTGCCCAGGTTGGCCAGCAGCAAGGGCGACACGGTCATGGGTGACTCCTTTCGATGGCGGAAGGGATCATTTCACCGCTTCCTGGAGCGGCAGGAGCTTCGCCGGATCGCGCACCACGCGCATCGCGACAATGAGTCCGTCGCGCGTGTCGACATGCACCGAGGCGAACAGCGCGTGCCCCGCGGTGGGAAAGGTCACCAGCACCGCGGGCTCGCCGTTCAACTGCGCGACCCGAGACGCGACGGGGAGCGGGACGCGGCGCAGGAGATTCGCAAAGCGGCGCAGGAGCGGGCGGGCGCCGGCGGTGGGCCGCGTCGCGACGGGCACCACGCCGCCACCGTCGACGACGCCCCAGACGTCCTGGGCGAGCAGCACCGCCAGTGCATCCACGGCGCGCGACTCCAGCGCCCGGGCGAGGCGTTCGACCACCTCGCGGTCGACCGGCACGTCGACGTCGGGGCGGCCCCGCGCGCGCAGCAGCGCGGCGCGCGCCCGCCGCAACGTCGCCTTCACCGCATTGTCGTTACTGCCGATCGCGCTCGCCACCTCGGCGAGCGGCAGCGCGCAGACGTCGTGCAGGAGCAAGGCCGCGCGCTGCTTCGGCTGCAGATGCTGGAGCGACGCGACGATAGCGAAGCGCACATCGTCGCGCAGCACCGCGGTGGCCTCCGGCCCGGCCGTCGGCGCCGGCAGGCAATCGAAGGCGATGGGATCGACCAACTCCGTCAGCGCGCGCACGCGCCGCTCGCGGCGGAGGTGGTCGAGGCACACGGTGGTGGCGATGCGGAACAGCCACCCGTCGGCAGCCTCGTCATCGTGCAGATCGCCGGCGCGCTCGATGGCGCGCGCGATGGCCTCCTGGCTCAGGTCCTCCGCTTCGAGTCGCCGCCCCGTCATGCGATAGCAGTGCGCCCACAGCCGCGTGCGGCACCGCTCGATGGCGGCCAGAACGCTGGCAGTCCCGCTTTGCGTCATAGTACCTGACCACCAGGACGTTCGAGGGCTCTCGGCGGGTACGGGTCATGACCGCCCGAGTGGATCTTTCTCGTCTAGCGCATTTCGTGCGGCTATTCCTCTTCTGCCGGCGGCATCTGACCGAGGGCGCGCATCAGCTCGAAGCGTTCGTCCTTGACCGTGCGCGCTTCCCTGGAGAGGCGCTTGGCCTCTTCTTGTTGCTGCTGCATGCGCGCGGCGAACAGCTTCTGCTGCAGCTCAGCCGATCGCTTCTCGAGCTCCTCGAGCCGCAGCTCTTGCTGCGACGGCCAGTCGGGGACCTCGTCCGCAAGGGCGGCAAACGCCTGGCCCGCGATGACGACGGCAACGAGAAGGCGGATAACGCAGCGCATACTCAGAGCTCCTCCCACGAGGTCACCGTCATCGGCCGCGCGAGGTTGCCGCCGCCGCCGCCACCGCCGATGCCGTCGACGAGTGCCAGACAGGCTTCGCAATAGCTGATGTCGGCGTCGCCGCCGATTTTGATGGCCAGATTGCCGGTCCACAGCGCTCCGTTGATTGAGGCGGTGCCAAACACGTCGGTTTGGTCCGCTTCGTCTCCGGTTGCGTTGATCGTCGTCGCGCCGCGCACGACGATCCAGCCAATGAAGTCGAGCGTGCCGTTGATCGTGATCGATCCGTCGACGACCAGGATGCCAACCCCGCTCGCGTTGCCGTTCAGTCGCACGTCGGAATTCGTCATGTACGTGATCTGCGGGATGGCAAGGGTTCCGAAGGTGGCGTTGCCGCTGAAAGAGTGCGTGCTCGTCGTCACCACTCCCGGCTTCGCCAGGATGTTGGCAGCGATCGCGTCGAAATCGTCCAGACCGGGTCCCGCGGTGGTCATCACGCTCGGGATCAAAGGGTTCGCACTGAACCCCAGCCCCGTGACGTTGTCCTTCTGCCCACTGCTGAGACTGCCTGTCACGGTACTGGTCACACCATCGTTCCGGGTCGAGATCCCCGGCATGACGGGCCCGCCAGGATTGGGGTCTCCGAACAGGGTATTGTCGTTCCCATCGACGGAGAATCGGTTGCCGGCGAACTGGACGCTGCTCATGACATCCGATCCGAGGTGCAGGGCGCCGGGCGATCCGCCGCTGGCCGCGCGCCGCACCCCGATGCGCACCGTGCGCTGCGCCCGCAGCGGAGCGCCGCCCGTGCTGGTGATGGTCCCGTTGCTGGCGTTGGTGGCCGCGACGGTGACGGTATAGCGGTAGGCCGGATAGCCCGACATCGCCTTGGCTGCGGCGCCGTAGAGGAGGTTCCACTTTTCGGGTTGCACCACCTGCTGGAAGCTCTGCACGCCGCGGGAGTTGATCGCGCTCAGGGCATGCATGACGCCCGACTCGGCGCTGAAGAAGGCTTGATTGCCGGTGCGGAAATGGCTGGAGGAGCGCAGGTCGATCGTGGTGATCATCAAGCTGATACTGCCGAGCGTCATCAAGAGGACGAGCACCAGCAGGGTCGAGACCATCGCGAAGCCATCCTCGCGAGCAAATCGTATGTGGCGTTGGTTCATGACATCACGTCCCCGGGCAAGCGGTCGAGTTGAGGAAGTAGCGGTTGCGCAAATCGACATCGGTGGCCATCTGCGCCCGCAGCTGCATCGGATTGAGGGGATCGACCGCGCCGCCTTCGAGCGACAACTCGAGCCGCACGCGCCGGACCAGCGCTCGATTCGCAGCACTCAGACCCGACGTCGGCGGAGTCAGCTCCGCTCCCGCCGCGGTGAAGTACCGAAGCGCGCCTTGCACTTCATATCCGGACACCAATCCATCGGTTGTACCGCTGTTGTTGTCCGTCCGTTGGATGACGTCGGAGTCGTCCAAAAACGCGTAGGTGAGATCCTCGTTGACGTCGATCGTGTCGCCGTCGTTGTCGAAGTCGGATTGGACGCGCAGCTGCCGGGCGCTGGCGAACGCAACGCCGCTGAAGCCACCGCCGATCGCGCAGCCCGGATTGGCCCCGGCCTTGCGCACCTCGCGAGCGAAGACATCGATGACGCTGCGCGCGGCGGTTTGCAAATCCACCTGATTGGCCTGATTGCGCAGGGCAAAGAGCTGGGCCCGACTGAAAGCGAGGAATGCGGTAATGGCGAGAATCGACAGCAGACTCGCGACCAGCACTTCGGGAAGGGTGAAGCCCTGCTGCGCCTGCGCGCGACGATACATGGGTGGGCTCAGCTGCATGTGGCGCTCTGGCAAACGTAGGTCACGCCGTTCACCGAAAGAGGTTCGGGACCATTCCACGCGACGGTGACGACGACTTGAGCGATCCCGGTCCGCGGGCTGTTGCGGGTCACCTGCCATGTCCGGGTGAACGTCCCGCCACCATGCCCGAGGGAGCTCATCGGGTTCCGGGCATCCGAATGCAGGCCCGCAGTGAGATCCGCCACCGGTACGGTCGGCGCGCGGAGCTGTTCGACTTTGTTCTGAACCAACGCGGTCGCGGCCGCGGCCTGCCGGCTGATCGAATTGCTCTTGATCGTGCCGACCGTCGCCGAAGTCAGCCCGGCGGCCAGGATGCCGAAGATCGCCATCGCCGCGAGCACCTCGATGATGCTGAAGCCAGCCTGTCCCCGGGCCCGCGTCATGTGACGCTGACCCGCCCGATGACGTTCGTACGAATCACCTTCGTGCCCGCCGCCGTCGTGATGTTGATGGTCGTCGGCGCGGTGGCGATGCCCGTGCGAGTGAAGGTCGTCGAGGTATCGCCCCAAATCCTTACCCCGCTGGGCAAGCGGACCGTGACCCCATCGGGAATGAACGTGGTCCCATTGCTGCTGCGTTCGAAGCGATACCCGGTGCCGCCGACCAGGACGACACGCATGGAGACATTCTGTCCCACCGCCTGCATCCGCGCCCGGCCAATGTCGAAGGCGATCTGGTTGCTCACCCCCGAGAGCCGATACTGGGACTGAAAGCCACTCAGGTTCGGAGCGGCCACGGCGGTGAGAATCGCGGCGACCCCGATCGCGACCAGGACCTCCATGAGCGTGAAACCGGCGGTTCGAGAGCAGCTCGGCGTGCGGTTCTCCATGTCGGAGATAGGGAGCAAACACCGCGCCGATGCCCTCTCGCACCCAACCGGGGCGGCCGCGATCGGTCGTTCCGCTCACTTCGCGTGTCGCATGTCAGAACCCGCCGCGACAGATAGTGACGGACTCGGGAAATCGCCAATTGCGTAGCGGGGCACCTGGACTCGCGCGGCCGACTTGCCCGCCGAAGCCCTCGCCGCGGCCAGGCGCGCCGGGGGGGTTGCAGATCGGGAGCGCGCGCCGGCCAGAGGCGCGCGCTCCCTTCGCCTACCGGCTCAGCGCGCTGGCGCCGACGCAGCCGCGGATCGAGCTGTTGACGCCGGCGACCAACTCGTCGACCTCGACGTCGCTGTTGTCGTTGAGGTCGAACGCCTCACACTGCTCGAACGCGGCGCGATCGAGCGCGATGTTGACGCCCGTAATGAGCTCGTTCACGCTCACCTGCCCGCTGTGGTCGCAGTCGCCCACGCAGCGGCCCTGGGTCGGCGTGGCCGTCGGCGTGCCCGGGGTGTGGCTCGGGGTCGCGGTGCTGGCGGCAACGGTGTTGGTGCGGGTGCTCTGCACGGTGGCCGTCGCAGTGGGCGTGGGCGTGTTGGCACCCGGCGTGCGGGTCGCCGTCGCCGTCTGTTGCGGCGCGCCGGAAACGCACGTGCCGGTGGCACTACAAACCGTTGACGCCGTACACACGTTGAAATCGTCGCAGCTCCCACCGACGTTGGTCGGCTCACACGCCCCCGTGCTGGGAACGCAGCGGTGACATTCCGCCGGGAAGCAATCGATGCGCGCAGGCAACGGCGAGCTTTCGCAATCACCTGTCTCGGGATTACAAAACTCACCGGTGCACTTGTTGCCGTCATCGGGGCAGGTCTTCTGCATCGCGAGGCAGAAGGCCTGTCCGAACTGTGGCATGCATTTACCGACGAGACATGGGCCGACTTGCTCGGCACCGATGGGCGTGCAGGGATCGTTCATGGCTTCCGGGTCGGGCATACACAGGCCGAACTGGCACGTCCCACAGCCGCCGGTGCAACGAGTTCCGGGCTCGGCCAGCCCCGACGGGGCGCAGAATCCAGAAACGCAGGTGTCGTTCGCCGTGCAATCGTTGAAGTCGGTGCATGGGGAACCGTCTTCTGCCTGTGACCCCTGGCACGTGCCGCTCACGCAGGTATCGTTCGTCGTGCAGGGATTGAAATCATCGCAAGCGCCGCCGTTCACCGGCACGCCGACGCACGCACCACCCTGGCACATCCCCGCCATGCACACATCGAACGTGTCGCACTCCTGGCCCAGCGCGACACCCACCGTCGACAGGATCCCCGCCGCGATCGCTACTCCGACCCGTATACGCATAGCACCCCTCCTCTCGTCTCTTGCGATCTCGAACTGTACTCGCTGCTCCTCGACCGTCAAGGCGATGGCCCGTAGCAGGGCGCGCCGCGGCCTTGCGCAGAAGCACCTTTCATCACCGAGCATACCTCTCCCGGCGGGGTCGGAAGCGCTATCGGTATCGGAATCGATTCCTGTCCCAGGGATTCCGCGGTTCCTAGCGGATCGCATCGACACAGGCCGCAATCCATTTCGTTGCCCTCGATCCCGATACCGATTCCGACCCCGACTCGGACCAGAGCGCCGTTCAACGGTGACTTTGTGTGCAACGCCGCGCGCCGCCTCTCGGCAGGCGAATTGGTAGGCAGCCCGTGTTCATCATGTTCCAGGCGATGTTCGCCATCATCACCCCGGCACTGAATGCTGGGCGCCATCACCGAGCGCATGAAGTTCAGCGTCTGGGTGGCGTTCATCACCATCTGGTTGCTGGTGGTGTACTTGATCGGCGCCCGACTGCTGTGGATGGGATGGTTCGGCTTCAACGCCGGGCGCGCGTGGAGTGCCAGCCCGCTGGCGGCGCTGGCGTTCCTGAACACCAGCACGGCGGCCTCGGCGGCGGTGGTGGTGTGGGCGCTGATCGAAGTACTGCCCCGCGGCAAGCCGACGGCGCTGGGCGGCGCGACCGCGGCGGTGGCGGGCCTGGTGGCGATCACGCCGGCGTGCGGCAACGTCAGCCCCATGGGGGCGATTGCGATCGGTATCGGCGTCAGCATCGTGTCGTATGCCGCGTGCACGTTCATGAAGCCGGCGCCGGGCTACGACGACTCGCTCGACGTCTTCGGCGTGCACGCGCTGGGCGGGGCGTGGGGGCGCTGGCTTCGGGCATCTTTGCCGTGGCGCTGGGCTCGGGCATCGAGAGCAACGCGCCGCAGATCGTCGTGCAGCTCAAGGGCATCGCGTTCGTGGTGGTCTTCGCCCCGCTCTGCACGGTGATCATCCTCTCGGGCCTGAAGATGGTGTTCGGCTCGCCGCGCGCCGACGAGGAGGACGAGATGGTCGGGCTCGACCTCTCGCAGCACAGCGAGACGGCCTACTCCGGCGTGGGTAGCGGCGGGCACTTTCCCGAGGGACTGCACTCGCACGCCTCGCACATGGTCGCCGAACCAGCGCGGCAACAGCACTTCGCCTGACGATTCGAACTGCCGTGAGCCGGCCGGCAGATGCCGGCCGGCTCACGG
>CAYVUV010000233.1:0-2048 GCA_964455095.1 uncultured Binatia bacterium (SeqCode) | reverse complement strand
CACCCCACGGGGGGCGGCGGGGGGGTTCGCCCGCCCGGCCCGCCGCCGAGAGCCTGGGTCCATCAGACCGATGCGTTGCTCAGCGAATGAACAGCGGCGCCAGCACCAGCGTCACCGTGGCGAGCAGCTTGATCAGCACGTGCAGCGAAGGGCCCGCCGTGTCCTTGAACGGGTCGCCGACCGTATCGCCGACCACCGCCGCCTTGTGCGGCTCCGAGCGCTTGCCGGCCTTCTGGCCGTCGACCTCGTACTCGCCCGACTCGATGTACTTCTTGGCGTTGTCCCAGGCGCCGCCGGCGTTGTTCATGAACGTCGCCATCAAGATGCCGGTGATCGTTCCCACCATCAGCAGGGCGGCCACCGACTCGGCACCGGTCTGGCCCTCGCTGGACAAGTACTTGAAGAAGTACCCGACGAACACCGGGGTCAGCACGGCCAGCATGCCGGGCAGCACCATCTGGCGCAGCGCGCTGACGGTGACGATGTCGACGCAGCGCGCGTAGTCGGGCTTGGAGGTGCCGGCCATGATGCCGGGGTTCTCCTTGAACTGACGCCGCACTTCGCCGATGACGACCTGGGCCGCCTCACCGACCGCCTTGATCGTCAGCGAGCTGAACACGAACACCAACGTCGCGCCGAGCAGCGCGCCGATGAACACCGGCACGCGCGTCAGATCGACCGCCATGTGGGCGCCGGTGATCTTGTGGACCTCGTCGCCGTAGGCGCTGAAGAGCAGGAAGGCGGCCAGCGCCGCCGAACCGATGGCGTAGCCCTTGGTCAGCGCCTTGGTGGTGTTGCCGACGGCGTCCAGCCGGTCGGTGCGGGCGCGAATGGCCTCGGGCTGGCCGGACATCTCGATGATGCCACCGGCGTTGTCGGTGATCGGACCGAAGGTGTCCATCGCCAGGATGTAGGCGCAAGGAGAGAGCATGCCCATGGTGGCGATCGCGGTGCCGTAGAGCCCGGCGCCGGCAACTCCCTCGAGGCCGGCGACGCCGCACCAGTAGGAGGTCAGCAGGGCGACGCAGATGACGATGACGGAGGGCCCCGTGCACTCCATACCGACGGCCAGGCCGGTGATGATGTTGGTGGCCGGGCCCTTCCACGACGCGTCGGCGATCGACTTCACCGGCCGGAAGCGGCTTTCGGTGTAGTACTGCGTGATCCACACGAAGGCGTAGGCCGTGGCGATACCGATGCCGCCGGCCATCAGCAGGTACACCTGATGGACCGCCACCGTCGCACCTTCCACTGGCGTGAGCAGCAGGTACACGGCCGCGCCGAAGCCGATCATTGCCAACACGCTGGTGACCAGATAGCCGCGGTTCAGCGCCGCCATCGGGTCCTCGTCCTCCTCGCAGCGCACCGAATACACGCCGACGATCGTTGCCAGCAGGCCGAAGGCCCGCGCCAGCAGCGGGAAGAGGATGCCGCCCATGCCGAAGACGGGGTAGAGCGCGACGCCGAGGATCATGGCGCCGACGTTCTCGGCCGCGGTCGACTCGAACAGGTCGGCGCCGCGGCCGGCGCAGTCGCCGACGTTGTCGCCCACCAGGTCGGCGATCACCGCCGGGTTGCGCGGGTCGTCCTCGGGAATGCCGGCCTCGACCTTGCCGACCAGGTCGGCGCCGACGTCGGCCGCCTTGGTGTAGATACCGCCGCCGAGCTGCGCGAACAGCGCCACGAAGCTGGCGCCGAAACCGAAGCCGACGATCTGCAGCGGCACATGCGCGTAGTCCTGCATGCCGCCGAAGAAGTAGAAGAGGCCGCCCACACCGAGCAGGCTCATCGACACCACGGCCAGCCCGGTCACCGCGCCGGCGCGCAGAGCCAGCTGCAAGGCCGCGTTGAGGCTGGTCATGGCCGCGGTCGCCGTGCGGACGTTGGCACGAATCGAAACGAACATGCCGATGTAGCCGGCGATCGCCGAGCACAGCGCGCCGACCACGAAGGACAGCGTCACCCGCCAGGCCGTGCCGCTGCCCATCTCGGCGATGTTCTTCACCTCGCGGTTGGCGTAGTAGAAGCTGAAGATCAGCACGGCGGCG
>CAYVUV010000232.1:0-3488 GCA_964455095.1 uncultured Binatia bacterium (SeqCode) | reverse complement strand
CGAGCGGCGGCAAGAAGCGCGGCGGCGGGAAGCGTCGCGGCGGCGGGGGCGGCTTCCTCGCCTCGCTCAAGAGCATGTTCACCGGCAAGAAGGGCGGCAAGAAGCGCCGCTCGAGCGGGGGCAAGAAGCGCGGCGGGAGCTCGGGCCGGCGCAGCGCGGGCGGCGGCGGCGGCATGACGCTCAAGCAGTTCGCGATCAACGGCCTCAAGCTCGGCGCCATGGCGACCGCGGGCTGGATCGCCGGCGAGGCCCTGCGCAGCTACCTGCTGCGGCCGAAGAAGGACGGCAACCCGTCGACGCTGGCGGCCTTCGAGCAGCGACACCTGGCCTCGCCCGTGTTCACCGCGGCGATCACGGCGATCCCCGGCGTGGTCGGCGGCCTGCTCGCCTACTGGGCGGGCAAGAAGTGGAAGCAGCCCCTGCTGCAGACCGCCGGCGGCGCCCTCATGATCGGCGGCGTGGTCTCGGGCGGCGGCCGGATCATCCTCGGCAACCGCTGGGTGGCGGAGAAGACCGACGGCTTGCAGCTGGTGCGCGGTGGCGCGCAGCAGCAGCAGATCGCGCCCGCGGCGCCGGCGCCGGCGCTGCCCGCCGCGCCGGCGGCGCCCGGTGCGAGCGCCGGCTATGGGGATGCCTTCGTGGGCAACCCCTACGGCTACACGCAGCCGCCGGCCTGGAAGCAGCTCGGGGATGCCTACGTGGGCAACCCCTACGGCGATTCGTTCGTGCCCGACCCGGGCGGCGAGTACCTCGCCCGCACCGGCCAGCTGCCGCGCACGGTGGCCGGCTACGGCACCACGGCCGCGGCCGAGCTCGACGGCTAACCACGCAGCACCGACCGGCGGCCGATGCCGCCCCACTCGGCCAGGAGGCAGACGCAGAGGGGTCAGTATGAGTTCGTCAGACAGACCTTCACCGCGGTTTCGCCCTTCGCGATCACCGAGGTGGGCGCGAGCGCGGCGATCCTCGCGGGGATCTACCAGGGCAACCAGGATGCCGTCAGCGCCGGCTTCCCGGCGACCGGGATCATCCCCTTCCTGCGCGTCGGCTCGGACGACATCGGCGAGGCGAACACCAACATCAAGCGCCAGGGCAGCTTCGACTGGCTCTTCGACGTCGAGCGCATCGGCCTCAAGATGGTGTTCCCGCGCTCCATCATCGACGGCGCCGACCTGCTCGACGCCAGCGGCGCGCCGCCCCTGCTGGGGGGGCTGGCCGACAACCTGGCCGCGCGCAAGCTGGCGTCGCGCTACACGCGCATCGCCGAGCTGTACTTCAACCACACCCGCCTGCTCTTCCAGATCGTCGAGACGAAGATCCTCGACGTGAAGCTGACCTGGGTGGGCTCGGGGCCGAGCACCGTGGTCGAGGGTCTCTCGATCCAGCACGGACCCGATCAGAGCTTCACCACCGGCGTGGATCCGGTGGTGGAGTACAACCCATCGGTGGCCGCGTTCAGCGTGCGCACCGGCGGCAACGGCAAGAAGGACCTCTGGAACCTCGGGCGCGTGCGCATCGAGGAGCTCCGCACCATCACGCTGCAGACCTACACCGACGGCGCGATCGTCGACCAGATCAACGCGCTGCTCGCGGCGGGCAACCTCTACGAGGACGCCAAGATCGGGATCCGCATCAAGGCCTACCTGCTGGGGCCGCGCACCAAGAAGGCCAATTACGGCGCGGCCTAGCCGCACACCCCACGCCTAGAGCCGACCCCGAGGGGCGGCATCAGGAGGAGTCAACATGTCGGCAGGCGCAGCACCTCAGAACGATCGGTGGGTCAAGCAAGTATTCCTGGCCTCGAGTCCGGTGGTCATCACTGACCTGTCGACCACCACGGCGGAGTTCTCGCAGATCCTGCAGGGCAACGCGCAGTCTGTGTTCCGCGGGATCCCGTCGAGCGGGCGCATCAGCTTCTTCCGCGCCGGCTCGGAGGATATCGGCGAGCCCAACACCAACCTGCTCAAGCAGGCGGCGTTCGACTACCCCTTCGACGTCGCGTCGATCGGCTTCCAGGTCAGCTTCCCGCGCTGCATCGTGGACGGGTCGGACCTCAAGAACGCCGACGGGACGGCCATCACCGATCCGCTGGCGGCGCGCCGGCTGGCGTCGCGGTACACGCGCTTCTTCGAGCTCTTCGTGAACAACACCATGCTTAACTTCTGGGTGACCGAGGACATCATCGCCCAGGTGCCGCTCGAGTGGGCCGGGTCGGGCCCGATGGTGTGGACCGAGGGCCTCTCGATCTCGTCGGGCGAGCTCGAGACCTACTTGGTCGGTGAGGCCGTGATCTCGCCGTCGGTGGCGGCCTTCTCGGCGCGCGTCGGCTTCATGGGCAAGAACGACACCTGGAACCTCATGACCGAGGGCGACCAGCGCGACGGCCAGGGCCGGCCGATCCGCAAGGGCGTGCGCATCGTCGAGCAGATGGGGTTCCGCTTCTACACGCAGACCGATCCCACCGTCGTGTCGACGCTGAACGATCTGGTGTTCGCGGCGACTGGCGCCGGCACCGGCGGCGGCCCCAATCGCCTGTACGAGGATCGCAAGGTGGGGATCCAGCTCACCGGCCTCCTGTTCGGCGACCGCACCATCCAGGCCAACTACGGCGCGACCTAGCTATCAAAAGGGGCCGCCGCACCGCGACGGCGCAGCACGAGCCCCTGTGTGCACCACGAGACGCGAAGAGCGTAGTTCCTGCCGCCGGCGGCGCGGCGCCGGCGGCGGGGCTCTTCAGCAGAGGGAGATGGGATGCAGCGGGATCCGGTCAACGCAGATGGCGGCGCGCTCGACGTGAGCGACTACTTCCCCCGCGACCAGCGGGGGCGCCCGTCAGGTGCGGCCGTCGACCTCGGCGCCGTGCTCGTGAAGCTGGGCAGCCCAGAGAAGCAGCTCGAGTACCTGTATCGGAACTTCACGCCGATCCACCAGCAGTGGGGCGTGCGCTGGGACTACAAGGCGGGGATCGCGCGCAACGACCCCCAGAACAAAGTGCTGCCGGTCGAGCACTTCCCGTTCCTGGTGGCCGCCTACCGCTGGGCCTGGAGCGGCCAGGTCGACGGGCAGCTCGTCGTGCCGATCACGATGAGCTATGGCACCAGCCAGGACCGCACGCTGAACCGGCCGACGTCGATCGTCGCGACCTGGGGCAGCGTGCTGCGCTGGGCCACGCCGCCGCGCATCAAGGTGCTGCGGCCGGGCACCAAGCTTCTGTTCCGCGCGCAGCTCGACTACACCCTGCTACCGGTGCGGCCGGACGATGACGACATCCGCGCGACCACCCTCGACGTGACCGTCGACGGAGTGCAGCTCTACCCGGTCTAGCCCATGGACGCCTGCGAGCACATTCGACGGCTGCTGTGCGGAGGGATCGACGTCAGCGATTTCTTCGTGCCCGGCGCGCCGCCCACGCCGGCGTGGGTGCGCGATCTGGCCAGTCGCCCACCGACCACGGGGCCGCGCGGCTCGGTCGCGTGGGATGGCCACCT
>CAYVUV010000231.1:0-3183 GCA_964455095.1 uncultured Binatia bacterium (SeqCode) | reverse complement strand
TTCGACTGGCTCAGCTTCTCCGATGGACCCGGACGCTGCCCCGGCCAGCACTTCAACACCCACGAGTTCCTCGTCGTACTGGACGCCCTGCTCTCGCGCTACCACTTCGAGTTGGTCGATTCCGGCGAGGTGCCATTGAGCACTACGGGCATCGTCGGTCCGCAAGCGGGCCGCATGGGCGCGCGCATCCGGCCGCGCAAGTTCCAGGAGGGGGCATGAACACAGTATCGCGGGCAGGGCGCATGGCCTTCGGCTTTGGATTGGTCGCATCGCTGGCAGTCGGTGGGGCGGCGCCCGCACGAGCTGTGACCATGCGCGTGGTCTCCGCCAACGTGAGCCAGGCGGGTGAAACCGCCCGCGTCTGCATCGAGCTGAAGAGCGGCCGTACCGAGATCGCGGGGACGCAGAACGATCTGGTGTGGGACGGCAGCTGTGCCACCCTCAGCGACGGCGCCTGCTTCTCCAGCGGCGAGCACGGCAAGCAGGTCAGCACGACGATACGCGGTAGCGGCAACTCGACGCAGTTGAGCGCCATCGTGATCTCGCTGAGCGATACCGACCCGATCGGCGACGTGGCGCTCTACTGTTGCAACTTCCAATCGGAGCTGACGCAGGCGGGGTCGACTTGTCCCATCGAGATCAGCGACGCCAGAGGGAGCACGCCCGACGCAAAGGCAGTATCAATCAAAGGCGTGTCCGGTGGCATCACGCTCTCCGGCAGCAACGGCTCGAGTGGCGGTGGTGGCGGCGGCGGATGCCAGCTCAGTCACACCGCGGGCGGCGGCTCGGCACCCTGGCTCCTCGGGTTGGCCGGTCTGCTGTGGTGGCGGCGCCGCGGCCGGTAGCGCCCCGGCACCCACCTTCACCTCGGCGCGCGCGGCGTGGTAGGGTCGAAGCTCCTCACAACGGAGCGTCGCACCATGAAGTACACGCCACTCAGTCCCGAGCTGTACGCGTACCTCGTCGACCACGGGCACAATACCGACCCCGTGCTCGCCGAGCTGGCGAAGGAGACCGAGACGCTCGGGCCCGTCTCGATGATGCAGATCGCGCCCGAGCAGGGGACGCTGATGTCGCTGCTGGTGCGCATCACCGGCGCGCGCGCGGCGATCGAGATCGGCACTTTCACGGGCTACAGCGCCATCAGCATCGCGCGCGGCCTGCCCGCCGGCGGCACCCTGCTCTGCTGCGACATCAACGAGGACTGGACCTCGATCGCCCGCCGCTACTTCGCCAAGGCGGGCGTGGCGGATCGCATCAACCTGCACATCGGGCCCGCGCTCGAGACGCTGCACGGCCTGGACCCCGCCGTGACGTTCGACTTCGCCTTCATCGACGCCGACAAGGTGTCGTACCGCGCCTACTACGAAGCGCTGCTGCCGCGCTTGCGCCCCAACGGGTTGATCATCTTCGACAACGTGCTGTGGATGGGCCAGGTCGTCGACGCGAGCAACACCTCCGCCGACACTGTCGCCCTGCGCGAGCTGAACGACTTCATCGCGCGCGATGAGCGCGTGCAGGCGGTGATGATCGCCGTCTCCGACGGGTTGACCATCGTCCGCAAGCGCGCACCCGACGAGTCCCGCTGACGATGCCCGAGCACACCAACCGGCTCATTCACGAGTCCAGCCCGTACCTGCGCCAGCACGCGCACAACCCGGTCGATTGGTACCCGTGGGGCGCCGAGGCGCTGGAGACGGCGCGGCGCGAGGACAAGCCCATCCTGCTCAGCATCGGCTACTCCGCCTGTCACTGGTGTCACGTCATGGAGCGCGAGTCGTTCGAGGACCCGAACACCGCGCGCCTGATGAACGACCTGTTCGTCAACATCAAGGTCGATCGCGAGGAGCGCCCCGACCTCGACCACATCTACATGAGCGCCGTGCAGATGCTCACCGGCCGCGGCGGCTGGCCGATGACGATGTTCCTGCTGCCCGACGGCCAGCCCTTCTACGGCGGCACCTACTTCCCGCCCGAAGACCGCCACGGCATGCCCGCCTTTCGCCGCGTCCTCGCCGGCGTCGCGCAGGCGTATCGCGACAAGTCCGACGACGTGCAGCGCACCGTCGGCGAGCTCATGGAGGGCCTGCGGCGCGGCGAGGCGCCCGACCCCGCGGCCGACCTCCCTGGCGCGCGCGCGGTCCTCGATGCCGCCACTGCTCTTGCCCGCGCCTACGACGCCCGCGATGGCGGGCTAGGCGAGGCACCGAAGTTTCCCAACACGTCGGCCTTCGAGCTCTTTCTGCGCGCCCACGAACAGAGCGGGCAGCCGGAGCTGCTCGAGATGACGCTGCACACGCTGCGCTGCATGGCGCGCGGTGGCGTCTACGATCAGCTCGGCGGCGGCTTCCATCGCTATTCCGTCGACGCCCACTGGCTGGTGCCCCACTTCGAGAAGATGCTCTACGACAACGCGCAGCTGGTGCCGCTGTACCTCGCCGCGTTCCAGATCAGCGGCGAGGCGGAGTTTGGTGCCATCGCGCGCGAGACGCTCGACTACGTGGTGCGCGAGATGCGCGATCCCAAGGGCGGCTTCTATTCAACGCAGGACGCCGACAGCGAGGGCGAAGAGGGCAAGTTCTTCGTCTGGGACCGCGCCGAGGTGGAACGCCTGCTCGACGCCGACACGGCCGAGCTGGTTTGTCGGTACTGGGACATTTCCACCGGCGGCAACTTCGAGGGGCACAACATCCTGCACGTCACCCTGACGCTCGACCAACTGGCGGCGCTGTTCCGCAAAGAGCCCGCGGCGGTGCGCCAGCAGGTCGCCACGGCGCGCGCCACGCTCTTCGCCGCGCGCGAGCACCGCATCAAGCCGGGACGCGACGACAAGGTCCTCACCGCCTGGAATGGCCTGATGATCAGCGCCTTCGCCAAGGCCGCCGAGGTCTTCGACGACGCGAGCTATCGCCAAGTTGCCACCGACGCCGTCGCCTTCGTCGAGTCGACGTTGCAGCGCGACGCCCGGCTGTTGAGCACGTACAAGGACGGGGTCGCCAAGCTGAACGGCTATCTCGACGACTACGCCTTCTTTGCCGCCGCGCTGCTCGACGTCTTCGAAGCGACGCAGGAGCGCCGCCACCTCGATGCCGCCGTGCGTCTCGTCGACTCGATGGTGACCCACTTCTGGGACGAGCGCGGCGGCGGCTTCTTCTTCACCAGCGACGACCACGAAGAGTTGAT
>CAYVUV010000230.1:0-9147 GCA_964455095.1 uncultured Binatia bacterium (SeqCode) | reverse complement strand
CGCGCGTCGGCAGCGGCCGTACAACCGATCTCGTCGAGCGCGGCGCGCGCCGCGGCCTGCATCTCCGCCGCGCGCAGCCAGCCGAACCGGCCGCGGCGTTCGTCGCCAAGGAAGATCCACTCCGCCGCCGTCAGGTCGGGGGGCAGCTCCATCTCCTGGGGCGCCCATGCCACCCGGACGCCGGGGCCGAGGCGGATCGCTCCCGCCGCCGCGCGCACGGCGCCCGCCACGGCGCGCAACAGCGTCGACTTGCCGGCCCCGTTCTCGCCGACCACTGCATGGACCTCGCCTGGCCGCAGGTCGAGGCTCACCGCGTGCAGGGCCGTCGTCGCCCCGTAGCGAACCGACAGCGCGGAGACCGCCGTCAGCGAGCTCACGGCGCGCAGCACTGCGGATCGTCGCTGCACGCGCAGGACCCGATCAGGCAGCGGCCGAAGTAGCAGGCAAACGTCGCGCCGTCGGGGCAGTCGACGAACGGGCAGTCGAACCCGGTCTCGCACGACTCGCCCAGCTCGCAGGCGGCGGGCGTCGGGCCGAGGCAGCCGCTGACGGCGGCGCGCACGGCCGAGACGAGCTCGACGACGGTAACGTCACCGGTGGCATCGGCATCCGCCTCGAGACAGGCGGCCGGTGGCGCGGTGCCGAGTGCGACGTTGACGCTGGTGATCAATTCGTCGATCGCCACAAGACCGTTGCGATTGCAATCACCGACGCAGGGGCCCGTGCCGTCGCGCCCGCTGATGCGGACCACGAAGCCGCCCGAGGCGGTGAAACTCGTGCAGTCGGCCTCGCTCACGCACGGCTCGGTGCCGACGCACTCGTTGGTGGTCTCTTCGGTGAAGCTGCCGCGGATGACACCGCCGACCAGCTTGCCGCGCCCGCGCAGCGTCGAGTCGAATCCGCCCTGTACCGTGCAGATCCCGCAATCGGCCGCGACCGTCTGTCGGGCGGTGATCGTCAGCTCGACGTCGGTGTCGGTGATCGTCCCGTCGAGCCGGGCCTGCAACCGGCAGCTCGTCGTGGCAGGCTGACAGATCAAGTCGCACTCGGCCGGGATGTCGTCGGGCGGCAGCAGGACCGTCCCCGAGAAGCGATTGCCATTTTGGCTCACCGCGAGGACCACACCGGAGGGAAAGCACTCGCGCTCGCCGTCGACCATCTCGCAGCGATTCATCTCGATGCGCCAGCTGCCGGCGACATTCACCTGCGCCGCCAGGGGAACCGGCACGCCGAGCACGGCCGCGCCGATGGCGCCGCCGAGCAGGCAGAGAACCGTTCTCGTCATGTCTGGAACTTCCTTCTCAACGCGCCGCTAGGGACACCCGTACAGCGCGGCGTCGACTCCGGCAACCAGCTCGTCCACGCTCGCCTCGTCGTCGCCGTTGCGATCGAACGCCGAGCACGCGGCCGTGCCCTGGTCCGCGATCGCCAGGGCGACGCCCGTCACCAGTTCGTCGATGCGCACGGCACCGTCGGCATCGCAATCGCCGGGACACGGCAGTGCGCCGACGCGCGCGACAAAGACACCGGACGAGCCATCGGTGAACGCGGCGAAGAAGGCCAGCTCGCCGCGATCGTTCAGGCCCGCGCCGCGCCCATCCTCGCTCGCCGAACCGGGCACGAAGTTCAGACTGCTGACGATGCGCAAGTCGCCCGGCGCGACTTCGATGATGTTGTCGCGCCCGACGATGAGCAGCAGACCAGCCGCCGGATCGAAGGCGAACAGGCTCTCGCCCAGGGAGAAGCCCGACTGTCGGCTGTAGAGGCTGGCGATAAAGGCCACCTGGCCAAGACCGTTCGCCGCCGGCGCGCCGAAGTCGAACTCCTGGTCCCCGAACACGATGCCGACCGGACCGCCCGGAGCGGCATCGCCGCCGCGCGCCAGGTTGCGCGCGGCGCGCCCGGGGCTGCCGATCCAGATGCCCACGCCGCCGCGCGGCAGGTTGGGTGACTGCACGCTGGCGCGGAAGGCGACGGAACCGGCGGCGTTGATCGACGGATTGCTGAACGTCTGGAAGCCGCCGCCGAACGTGGTGCCGGCCGTGAAGCCGGGCGCCGGCTGGCCGCCGGCGGCGATCAACTCGAGCCCGCCCACCGGATCGTGTCGCCAGAGACTCTCCTCGCCGATCGACAGCCGGGCGCGAAAGGCGAGGCGTCCCGCGCGGTCGATGGTGACACTGCGCGGGTCCTGCACGGCGAAGTCTGCGAAGGTCGTCAACGCCAGGCCGCGCGCGACGTCGCCGCTGGCAACCACCTTCGCAATGCCCGGCGCCGCCGCGGACCAGATTCCCGTCGCCGGCGACACGGGTTCCTGCACCGACGAGAGCTCGGCGAGAAATGCACGGCGCCCCTCGGCTCCGACCGCCGGCGCGTCGGACGACGGTCCGAAACCCCCAAAGCGGAGAAAGCGCGCACCGGGCGGTACGCCGGGAGCCGGATCGCCAGCGCGGACGACGTTGGCTACATCCTCCGCCGACGACGCCGACCACACGCCGGTGCCGGTGTTGAAGTCGACCTGTGGCCCCTGCACATCGGCGACAAACGTCGCCCGACCGTTCCCGTCGATCGCGGGAGCCCCCAAGGATGAGAACCGCGTGTCGGGTTCCGTGCCCGGCGCCAGCGCGCCGGCGCGGGCCAGCTCCACCAGTGCCGAATCGCCCAGCGCCAGCCATACACTCTGCACCCGTTCCGCAGCGCTGTTCGCCGGGCCGACTTCCGCCAGGAACGCCACGGGCCCCGCATCGGCCACCACCGGGCGCGCGAAGGACGGCGCAAAACGCAGTCCGCCGTCCGAGCCCGGCACTGGATCGCGCCCGCGCACGACCGGCACCAGGCGCGCGGCGCTGCGCCCGCTCCAGATGCCGACCTCGTCGCCGTCGAAGGCGACGCCGGGCCCTTCCAGGTAGGTGCGGAACGCAACTTCTCCAAAAGCATTGAGCACCGGGCCGTCATCGAAGGCGGGCAGACCAAACGAGCTGAATCGCACGCCCGGGCCCACTCCCGGAGCGGCGTCGCCGCTCCGCGCCAGCGTGCGGATGGGCACTTCCTGACCGCCGAACGGCCGTTTGTCGCACGCATCGCCGCGGCCGTCGCCGTCGCTGTCGAGCTGGTCGTTGGGAACCACGGGGCAATTGTCGACGACATCGACGACACCGTCGTTGTCGTCGTCCGGGTCGCACGCGTCGCCCAGCGCGTCCGCTTCGTGGTTACCCTGACCCGGGTTGGCAACAAAGGCGCAGTTGTCGCACGCATCGCCGACACCGTCACCGTCGCGGTCTGCCTGTTCCCCGTTTGCCACGACGCGGCAGTTGTCGGCGCCGTCGGCGACCTCATCGTTGTCGTCGTCAGGATCGCAGGCGTCGCCGGGCTGATCGCCGTCGGCGTTGGCCTGATCGGGGTTGGCGAACGTGGGGCAGTTGTCGCAGGCGTCGCCGACGCCGTCGCGGTCGCCGTCGGCCTGCCCCGGATTGGCTTGGAATGGGCAATTGTCGTCGAAGCGGCACGTGCCGTCGAGATCGTCGTCCCCGGCACCGCCGGCCAGGCACACGCTGCCCGAACACGAGTCGGGCCGCGAGCACGCGAGCCCGTCGTCGCACGGGGCGGAGTTCGGGCTGTTTACGCAGCCGATGCCGAGCTCGCAGCGATCGTCGGTACACGGGTTGCCGTCGTCGCACGGCGCGCCGGCCGCGCAGTCGCCGAGGATACCGACCACGGCAACCTCCGCCCGCGCTTGCGAAATCAGGGCCGACAGCAGGATGAGCAGAGCGAGCGCCCGGCACAGCTGCAGCGCAGGCTCGTAGCTCATCCGCCCTCGCCGGGTGGCGCGGTCTCGGTCGGCAGCGGCGACTCGGGTGGCAGGGGCGTGTTGGTCGACAACTCGGTCGGCAGCGGCGTGGAGGTATCCGTGGGGAGTGGCGTGTTGGTCGGCAGCTCGGTCGGCAACGGCGTGGAGGTGTCCACGGGACTTGGCGTCTCGGTCGGCAGTGGGACCGTCGGCGTCGACGTGTCCGGCGGAGCCGTGTTGGTCGGCATCTCGGTCGGCGGCGGCGTTGCGATCGAGGCGGGAGCGACGTTGAACGCCAGCCGCAGCACCGTGGCGACGTCGCCGAAGGGAAGGATGAACGTTCCCGATGCCCGCACCAACGCCGCGACCTGAACGCCGCCGAACTGGTCGCAGGAGAGGTTCGTGCCGCGGCGATCGCCGCTCGCCTGGCCTTTGACCGCGAACGCCGTCGCCGTCGTGTATGCGACCGTGCGCGGCGCGGGATACTCGATCGAGGCACACGTTTCGGGCGGCGAGCCACTCGGCAGCACCGCGACTTGCTCCTGCAGGAACAGCACGGCCGCTCCCGGCCCGGAGTCGAGGCCGTTGCCGAACAGCGACGAGTCAGTCGGTGCAAGCGGACCCTCGGGCGAGAACGACGCAACGTCAAACGCGCTGCCACCATCGCAATCGATCGCCCCCTGACTCCCGGCCGCCATGAACCGGAAACACGCGCCCACGCCGAAGGTCGGCTGCAGGGCCAGCACGGCGTCAGCCGCCAGCACCAGCGATGCGACGCCCGACGCGTCCGGTGTGCCGGCGACAAGCCCGATGGGATCGCCGCTCACGAGCTGGGCCACGTTGACGACCGGCGAACCGGGAAAGAACAAGAACAGCCCGGACGACGCACCGGGATCGCCTTCCGACGCGCCGCGAACCTCGAGTGACACGGCCCCGAGCGGCGTCGTGCCGGGCGTCGGCGGCACGGTGGGCGTCGCGAATGGCGTGAACGTCGGCGTCGACCGTTGCGGGCACTGGTTGAATGATGAATCGACCGCCCGGCCGACTTCCTCCACCGCCACCAACCCATCGCCGTCCACATCGCACGCCGTGCAGACGAAGACCGGAAACTGGCCGCGATTGATGTTTACGCACGTCTGGATCTCTCCTCCGCCGACGCGCCCGCTCCCGTCGCAGTCTCCCGGACAGACATCCGGCACGCCCGTCGGCGTCGCGGTCGGCGCGCCGGACGGCGTCGGAGAAGCGCCCGGGCAGCCGAGCAGGAAATGATCGCTCGCCGTCATCACCTCACTGTTGTCGGTGAAGCCATTGCCGTCGGCGTCGCACCCCGGACAGAGCGCCACCGGCACGCCGTTATTTGCTTGTCCAAAACACACGAAGCCCTCGGCGCGCGACACCGCGCCGTCGCCGTTGCAGTCGCCAACGCAGCCGTTGAACGGAGTCGGTCCAGGGGTCGGCGTCGAGAACGCAGCGCGTTGGCAATGGTACAAGAGGTCGCCGGCGGCCAGCCCGACCTCGCGCACGTCGACCGCGCCATTCTGGTCCACATCGCAGGAGGAGCACTCCGCCACCGATCCCAAGCCGCTCGCGATCGCAGCGCAGAACTGCACCTCCTCCGAAAAGACCTCCCCGTCACCGTTGCAGTCGCCGATGCAGGGCAGACCCGAGAGATCCGGTGTCGGGCGGGGCTCAGCGCCAAAACACCCCTGGCGTAGATTCGCTTCTGCGGCATTTGCTTCTTCATCGTCGATGGTGCCGTCGCCATTCGCATCGCAGCTCTGGCAGACAGCTTGCAGAAACAGCGGCACACCAGCGCGCGCGGCCAGGCAGAGCGCCGCCTCCTCGTAGTCCACCCCGCCGTCGCCGTCGCAATCGCCGACGCAGAAGGACGGGGACGTCCGCGTGGGTGTCGGCGGCGCAGTTGGCGTCTCGAAGATCGGTGTCAGGGTGTGGGTGTGAGTAAACCGGGGCGGGGTGCTGGTCGGACGAAGCGTACCCGTGGGCGGCATGCGAGTGGCCGTCGGCCGCGGGGTGTCCTCGAGCGGGGTGCGCGTCGGCGTCCTGGTCCGCGTCGCGGTCGGACGCGGCGGGCACACACCCAATGCCGTGTCGACCGCCTTCACGAGCTCATCGATACCAACCTGCCCGTCGCCGTCTCCATCGATGGCCAGACACGCGCCGAGCGGCATGAGGCCGAGCGCGATGTCGATGCCGGTGATCAGCTCGTCGATCGTCACGACACCATCCTCGACGCAGTCGCCGGCGCACAGCGGGCGCACCACCTCGAAGGCGCCGATGTCGCAGGCCCGCGCCGGACGCTCGACGCCGCGCTGGTCGGCCAGCGGGCAGGCGTCGCGATCGCCGCCGTCGACGGCGGGGCTGGTCGGTCGCAGCGCATGCGTGCGCGTCAGCCCGCCGTTGTCGCGCAATGACCCCAGACGCGGGTCGGCGCCGCGCACGTCGCCGCTCTGGCTCAGGCCGCAGGTGTTGTCGCCGTCCAGATTGTGGCCGGACGAGGCGATCACGCCGCTGCAATCGCCGCCGGAGTTGCGCGCGACGATGCTCGAACCGAGCGACAGGGCGCCGAGGTTGCCGATGCCCCCGCCACTGGTCGCGGCGGCGCGGTTGCCGGTGACCGTGCTGAACCGCACGTCCATCGTTCCGACGTTGCCGATCCCACCGCCGCCCCCGGTCGTCTCGTTGCCGCTGACCGTGCTGTTGTCGAGCGTGACATGCCCGCTGAGCTCGTTGCCGATTCCGCCGCCGCCCACGGCGCCCGCCTGGTTGCCGCTGATGGTGCTGCGCAGGATCTCCGCCGCGCCACGGTTGCCGAGACCGCCGCTGCCGCCGTCGGTGCGGTTGTCTGCAATCGCGCTGTCGGTGATCGTGAGCTGCGCGAACTGGTCGTTGCCGATTCCTCCCGCCCCCTGCGCGGCGCGGTTGCCGGCGATGGTGGCCGCCTCGAGTCGCAGCCCGCCGACGTTGAAAATGCCGCCGCCGACCCCCTCGGCGACGCAATCGCGCACCACCACGTCGCGCAGCGTCAGGTCACCGAAGCTCAAAATGCCCCCGCCGCGCCCCAACGGGTCGGTCGACGACGTACGCGCCAGACCGTCGGCAATGGTGAGTCCCGAAACCAGCACGGGCTGGAACGTCGTCACCGAGAACACCCGCCCCGTGCCCCCGCCGCTCACGGTCAGGCGCTCGGGACCGGGCCCGACGATGGTGACGCCGGCCGCGATGTCCAGCGCCGCCCCGGCGAGCTGAATCGTTCCGGAGAGGTCAGTGAGCACGACGGTGTCGCGATCGCCCGCCGCCGCGAGCGCCGCGCGCAGCGATCCGGGACCGGCGGCGGCGGTGTTGGTGACCCGCAACAAGTTCGCCGTGCGCGTGCGCGTCGCGGTCGGCGGAAGGGGCGTGCTCGTCTTGACCGGTGTGGGCGTATTGGCACTGTCCGGCGTCGCGGTCGGGGTCGCCAAAGGGGCCAGACCGAAGGCGCGAAACTCCGTCAAGAGGACCGCATCGCCGAAAGGCGTGCCGTTCGCCAACGGAATCGCGGCGACCAGTCCGGCACCCCGCGACGAAGCGGGCGCTTCGAGCAGCGCGGCGCACGAGAACGGCGAGCCGACGGCGCTGGCGCGACAGGGTCCGTCGTTGCAGTCATGGTCGACGCTGATCGCCGCTTCGCTCTCCCCGTCGGCATTGAGAACCCGCGCCGCGGCCCGACCCGTCGTCAGCAGCGACGGCACGGCGCGCGGGACGATCGGGTCATCGTCCGTGCACGGCAAGCCGTCCCCGCCCATTGCGCGCGCGTCGGTCGAATTGCACGGCGAGGAGATGGTGCTCGTCAGCGTGCTGAGCCAGACGAGCCCGGCCCCTGACTGCGGAAGGCCGTTCCCCAGCTCGATGCCATACGGGCCGCCGGCGAGACTGTCGAGCGTCGCGAGATAGCTCGTATCCCTCCCGCCACAGCTGATCGTTCCCGACGCGGCGTTGCCGGGACCGTGGACGAAGTCGCACACGCTGCCCGGACAATCGGCATTCGAATCGCACGCCGCGCCGGTCGGGCGCGCCCCGCAGGTCCGCTCGGCGATCAGCCGCAGGCAGGCACAGGCGAATTGATTTCCAACCGGCAGCGGCGGCAGCCCGTTGTCGGCCACGCGTGCCACGACCGGGATCTCACCCACCTGATACTCGCCGTCGGCCACCACCGCGCTGCGCGATCCCGCGTCGCCAGTCGGCGCGCCGATGTGCAGCGTGAGCTCTCCCGCGATGGGGAAGTCGATGGCGAAGGACCGGGCTTGCACGAAGGTCGAGCTGCCGGTCGTGGAGAAGTCGCCGAGGGGGAACGGCAACACGTGCTCCTCGGTGCAGTTCTTTGCGCACCCATCACCGCCCGCCGGCCGGCAGGACCCATCCCCACAATCGACGCCGCCGACGGCAACCGGGCAGCGCGCGCCGTGCGACACGCCGCCGAAGCAGGTGCCACCGTCGTCGCAGGTCTCGCCCTCCTCGATCAGTGCATTGCCACAGATGGGCGGGGGCGCGCCGCCCGCCACGCCACACAGCGGCCAGAGCAGGGCCGCGACGACGGCCAGCCGGACGGCGTGGCTCACCATCGTATCTGAGCCGCTCGCGCGGAACCGCCGACTTGATTCGCGGTGCTCGGACGCTTGCGCCATCGATGCCCCCCAGCCTCGGCCCGTCGCAGCGACCGGTGCTGGCGGCGTATACCGCAGGGCTGTCACGGCAAACAAGAGGTGATCGGCCGGAACTCTGGCGCTGCTGCGCGTCACAATTCAACGACCTGGAGCGACGGCGCGAGTCGCGCCCGCGAGGCGCAGCACGCCGGAGATCGAGCGGACCGTTTCATCGTAGAGCGCCAACGGTCCGACCAGCGCCCCCGCGCCCAGCCCACCGCCGGAGAAATCGCACGCGAAGTTGACCCCGCGCCGGCGCTCGAGGCCTTCATGCAGCTCGCTGGCCAGCCCGGTCGTGTAGCGCGCCGGCAGCGGGGCAGCATACGCAGCCGCCGCGCAGGCCTCGGTTGGCTCGCCAGGCGGCAGCGTCGCGACCGCCTGACTCGCGATGAAGAGCACGGCCGCACCGGGGCCGGAATCGTTGCCGCCGACGAACAAGATGATGTCTCCGGGTGTCGCGCCCGGGTGGCTCTCGCGCACGACGTCGACCCCGCTGCCGCCGTCGCAATCGATGTAGCCAGAGCTGCCCGTCGCCGCGAGGCGGAAGCAATATGTCGCGATCGAGACGGGCACGGCGAAGACGACATCCTCCATCAGCGACAGCGGCGCCAAGCCATCGGCATCGCGAGGGCCCACAGCCAGCCGCAGCGGACCGCCTTCGAC
>CAYVUV010000229.1:0-2550 GCA_964455095.1 uncultured Binatia bacterium (SeqCode) | reverse complement strand
GGTGAAGTCCTGGCCCTCGTGCGCCAGCGGGCCCGGGGCAGGGTGCAGCAGCATGGCCGCGGCCGCGGCCACGGTCGTGCCGGGCACGAGCTCGAGCTCGCGCGGCGGCGGCTCGCTCCGGCGCGAGTCGTCGGCGGCCTCGCCAGTGCCGCTGCAGGTCGGGCAGGCGACCTCGGCGCGGCGCCCGCGGTTGACTCGCACGATCACCCGCTTGCGGCCGTGGCAGTTGATGCACACGGGGCTCATTCGCCACCTCCCGCCGGCACGATGAGAGTGGGCGTCATCAGGTCGTTGGTGAACCGCTGCAGCGTGGTCACCATCGCGTTGACGGTCTCGCGCACGCGCTCGCGCGGCATCTGCTCGAGCGTCAGCAGGACGATCGACAGGCCCACGCCCAGGAGGGCGTCACCCTCGCGGGTGCACTTGCGCGTGATCCAGTCTAGGGCATGCATGGCCACCGTGCCGACGGCGGGCGAGATCCGCAGCTGGCCGTCGACGATCGCGATCGCGGGCGCGCTCATGAGCGGCCTCCCTTCCGTGGCGCGGCGAGCAGCTCGCCACGCAGCAGCAACCACCAGGCGCCCGCGACGTCGCGCGCGCGCTCGACGCACGCGCACAGCAGATCGCGCGCGGTCAACATGAGACACCCGCCGTGCGCTCGTGCTCGAGCTCGCACGCCGCGGCCTGCAGGTTGGCGAGCAGCTCGGTGCAGTCCTTCCGCGGCACGACCACCACGCCGCCGTTCGACTCCCTGCCCAGGTAGCCGCTCGCCCCAAGAAGCGCATACTCGCGGTCGCCCGCAAGGCACTCGATGAGCTCGAGGATCCCGTGCTGGACGTCAGAGCACGTTTCCCAGCGCAGATGCCCCCGCAGCGCGGCCGCGCGCCAGTGCAGCACGATTTGGCTCCGCCAGCGCGAAACATCGAACGGGTGCCGCCGCCTCGTGGCGGTCATTGGCCGCCTCCGGCGGCATCGGCGATCGGCGCCAAGTGGATCCCGCCCAGCCGGTTCTTGCAGGACCAGCAGCCCGGGCCGCACAGCGAGCTGGGCAGGGTGGCCGGGGCGGGCGCCGCGGCCGCGGCGAGCACCTCGGCGATCGCGGCGCCAAGCTGGTGCTGGATGACGCTGGGCCTGTTGCCGCAGTCGACGAGCTCGTCCTCGAGGGCGTCGAGCACGCCCGCGAGGTCCTCGACGATCTCGCGCACGAACTGCCCCAGCTTCACGTCGCGGCGCTCGAGCGCGGCGATGAGCTCGGCGGAGTACTTCGGCGCCAGCATCACGCCACCGCCTGACGGTCGGCGGCCTGCGCCTCGACGATGCGCGGCCGCTCGTTGAGGCCGCACCCTTCACACTTGCGCGGCTGGCGCGAGGCCTCCACCCGCGCGCTGCAGCGCCGGCAGCTGTACGCCTTGACCGGCCCCACCCGCGGCGGCGCCGGCGGGCGATAGACGATCTTGGGCGTGTTCTTCGGCTCGGCCTCGCGCAGCTCGGCCTGGCGCGCCTCGGCCTCGGCCAGCGTCAGCCGGCCACTGCGGTACGCCGGGCGCCCGCGGCCGTTGGTCTGCGCCACCACTACCCACTCGCGCTCGTGCGCGCGCGGGTGCTCTTTCTTCTTCTGGATCTCGTTGCTGCCCATCGTTGCCCCCTCGTGTGGTTACCGAGGGTTGCAAAGGGCGCAGCTCTCCCGGTCGTTCAGGAGTGCAGATCCGTCTTGACTGCGGCGTTCCAGCGCCGTAGCTTGAATCTGCAAAAGCTGCCCGCTCTTGCACCCTCGGCCCGGCGAGTTACAGCTCGTCCGGGTCGATTCCTTTTCGGACTAGAAGTGTCTCGCGCGTTACGCGCCTGGGTGCTCGTCCTCCTTGGCGCGAGCCGCGCCGCCGGATGATCTGCAGTCGGCGCAGGCCCACGCGCTCACGTTGGCCGTGACGGCGATCTGGTGGAGGGCAGGCCCGCGCGCGCGGCAGTGGAAGCAGCGCGCCTCGCGCGGGGCCGCGCTCTCGTCATCGGCCGGGCGCGCGAGCCGCCGCGCGAGCTCCGAGCCGCGGAACGCCCGCAGCGCGGCGATGATGCACAGCCTGCAGCCGTAGACCTCGCCCGGGAGACTCAGGTCGACGTTGAAGTCGGAGCCGCAAAAGGTGCAGGGAAAAGCAGCCTGCACACCGACCACGGGACCATTCCCGTCGCCGGCGCGCAGCGCCTCAACACGCTCCGGTGTGGACCCGCCCGGCGCGGCGTTGCTCGCGGGGACGCTGATCGCGCGCATGCCTGCGAGCCACGCGACGAAGAACAGGGCGACCAGCGCCACAATCGGGAACACCAGGCCCAGCGCCGGGCGGCCGCTCGTGACCAGAGCGACCGCGGCGCCGACCAGCACGAGCTGCACGAAGGCGACGACGGCGAGCATGCTCATCACGTGCGGGTGCTCCCGCACGAACACGAGCACGGCGCCGAGGCGCCTCACGCCGGCGACCTCATGAGCTCGAGCTCGGCGCCCAGGGCGAAGTGCTCGCGGATGGCCTGCCACAGCGCCGGCCGGTCGACCTGCAGCGC
>CAYVUV010000228.1:0-64157 GCA_964455095.1 uncultured Binatia bacterium (SeqCode) | reverse complement strand
TCATGGGCATCGACCCGATGACCTCGCCGGAGTTCCTCGACCTGTACACGAAATGGCTCGAGCGCGGCCGCCCGGCCTACACGCCGCGGCCGCGCGGGTCGAAGAGCTGACGCGGCGCGCGCACAACGGCATGCGGCTTTGCCCAGTAATTGGGGTGGTCCTTTCTGGTTCCTCTCCCTCCGGGCCAGAGGAACTTCTTGCGTTGGGGCCGACCCTCCGAAGGCCCTCCCACCCGGCGTCCCCAGAATTGGGAAAGGACGCTCCGCCGGCGCGCAGATCGCGTCGATCGGTGGCTGGCGACCCTGCGGCACCGCGTTTGCTCAACCCGACGGCATCGGCAAGCGGGGGGCGTGGCTATGGAGTGCGGATATGCGACGGTTGACCTGTGACGCGTGCCCGGCGCGCGCCGGCAATCTCGTTTGCGATCTGCCTGCGGGCGTCCTCGAGGACTTCCGCGCCGCCGGGTCGGCGATGGTCTATCGACCGCGCCAGGTCATCTTCGGCGAGGGGACGCCGTCGGCCGCGCTGTACCTCGTCTGTCACGGTGCCGTGAAGCTGTACCAGTCGGACCGCTTCGGGCGCGATCACATTCTCGAGGTCGCCGGCCCCGGCACGTTGCTGGGAGAGCTCTCGCTCGACGACGGCGATGCGATGTCGACCTCGGCGGAGGCGCTCACCGAAGCCCAGGTGCTGTGCCTGCCGCGCGAGCGCCTGGTGGCGTTCATGCAGCGCCACCCGGAGACCAGCATGCGCTTTCTCGCGGCGCTCAGCCGCGAGCTCGCCGTGGCGCGCCACAAGGTGCGCGAGCTGGCGCTGAAGGGCGGCGAGAGCCGCCTCGCCGGCTTGCTGCTGCAGCTCGCGCGAGCAGAGGGCGGCGACGACCTCGCCTCGGGTCGCCACCTGCACCTGGCGTACACGCGGCGCGAGTTGGCGGAGATGATCGGCGTGGCGACCGAGACGGCGATTCGCTTGCTGGCCGCACTGCGGCGCAAGGGCGCCATCGCCGCCGACCGCCGCGAGGTGGTGATCGCCGACCTCACGCGCCTGACCCGCATCGCCCAGCACGACGACACCGGCGCCCACGAGCCGCAGCATCTGCCCGAGACACGTCGGACCCCATTGCACTGACAACCAGCACTCGAAGGCATGACCAATGTCATGTGCAGGCCTGCGCGCGGATTCTATTGAACCGCCATTCAGTCACCCGCAACCAAAGGAGGAACCGCATGTCTGACTTCTTGTCCGCGTACTCGATTCAGAGTTGGCTCGAGTCGTGTCCGCAGGGCTATCTGGAGCACACCGAATACGGCCACCAACCGGGCGAGAAAGAGCCGCAGGAGTTGCTGCACAACGAGCTGCTGCACGCCGAGACCATACGCACCACGGTGCAGCTGGTGGTCGGTGAGCGCTGCGCGCTGGCGGCGTCTTCGGGGCTGATCAACGCCGCTCCGGACGAAGCCAGTAAGCGATTCCTGGCCACGCAGACGATCGACGAGGCACGCCACACGGAGGTCTTCACGCAGCGACTCTACGACCTGGGCGTGCGCAAGCAGGACCTCGAGAGCACCATCCAGCAGTACGCCAACCCGAACCTGGTGAAGTTCGCCGAGGTGCTGCTCGAGAAGGTCGACCGCAAGGACTTCGTCGCCGGCGTGGTGGGGCAGAACATCGTGCTCGAGGGCATGGCGTTCAGCGTCTTCGAGATGATGCTGGCGATGAACGAAGGGCTCAACCCGAAGTTCGCCCACACCCTGACCGGTACCATCGCCGACGAGCGCCGCCACGTCGGCTTCGGCGAGAACCGCATCGGCTCGCTGATCCGCGAGCATCCGGAGAAGCGGCCGGCGATCGAGCGCATGCAGAAGGAGATGTCCTACTACATGCTCGCGACCTTCGCCGACGCGTTCCGCAACAACGTCGCCGCGGCGGAGTTCAAGCGCTACGAGCAGCAGGCCGCCGGCAACGGTCACCAGGCGCGCTGGCAGGGCGTCGACCTGGCGGAGGTGGAGCCGGAGGAGATGGAGCAGGTGTTGGCCGACACCGTGCTGAAGGAGTTCAAGACGCGGCTCGGCCGCATCGGCATCGAGTACCAGACGCCGGTTCGACCGTGAGCCGAGCGCCGATGGCCGCACGCCACACGGCTCCGCCCGGCGACATCCACGATCTCGATCCCGCCGCCTTTCTCGAGGAAGTGCATTCGTTCGAGTTCTGGTTCCAGGCGGTGGAGGGATATCTGTCGGGCCTCACCTTCGGGCACCGCCCGGATATCGCGGAGGCGGAGCTGTCGGACATCGAGCGCGACCGCCTCGTCACCGTGCTGTGCAACTACTGCGTCGGCGAGACCGCCGCGCTCGACGGCGCCAGCGGGCTGATCGCGGTGGCGCCCAACCGGCTGACCAAGCTGTTTCTCGCCACGCAGGTTGCCGACGAGGCGCGCCATCTCGAGGTGCTGTTGCATCGCCTGCGCGATCTGGGCATCGCCGACCCCGAGGGCGAGGTGCAGCGGCGCGCCAGCCCCAGCCTGCTGCTCTTCAAACAGCGCCTGCTCGAGCTGGTGGCGAGCAGTGACTGGGAGGCGGCGCTGTTCGCCCAGAACGTCATCCTCGAAGCGCTCGAGTTCGCCGTCTTTCACAGTCACGCGCAGACGGCCGATCCGGTGACGCGCGACGTCTTGCAGCGCATCATCAAGGACGAACGCCGCCACATCGGCTTCGGCGAGAACGAGCTCGGGCGGCGCCTCGGCAGCGTTCCGCACGCGCGGGCGCGGTTGTCGCGGGTGAAGAAGGAGCTCGACCATCTGGTGCTGGACGCGCTCGCCGAGACCATGAACGCCATCGCGGCGCCGTCCGACGAGCGCCACCTGCTCGGGCGCGCCTACCTCGAGTCGGTCGAACGGCTGGGGTTCACGTGATGACCGATCCACTCGAACAAGAGGCGGTGGCGGAGGAGCGGCCGCGCCAGCGCTACCTTCTCGAAGACACCGGCTTCGACGAGGTGCCGAAGAAGTACCGCAAGTTCTACCGCAAGTGGCGCGGCGCCGGCGACTCGCTGGCGCCGAACGAGGTGATCTGCCCGGTGTGCAAGGTGGTCATCCGCTCGAGTCACGAGCTGCGCCCGGGCGACCGCGTCTACTGCATGCCGTGCATGTCGCGCCTCGTCGTCGTGCGCAACGAACAGGGCACGCTCGAGGGGCGCGTCGCGTACTGAGCTCCCGCGTCCGGCGGCTCAGAAGCCGAACCGCACCAGGTCGGGGTGCTGCGCGGCGTAGGCGCGCGCGAAGCCGAGGTGGGTCTCGCTCTGCGCGTGGATCTCGAAGAGCGGCTCGCCGCGCGCGACCACGTCGCCGACCGTGCGCAGCAGGCGGACACCGGCGGCTGGATGGGCCGGCGCGCCGGCGCACTTGGCGACGCGGGCCATACGCCAGCAATCGATCTCGCGCACGCGTCCGTCGGCGTTCGCGGTCACCACGTCGTGCAGCGCCGCCGGCGGCGGCAATGGGCGCGCGCCCTGCGCGGCGACGATGCGTTCGAATGCCTGCCGCGCCGCGCCGGAATCGAGCGCCTGCTGGGCGGCGCGATAGCCGCCGGCGGGGGCCGCGGCGCCCGTCATCTCGAGCAGGCGCGCGGCGAGGTAGAGCGACTTCTCGCGCAGATCGGCTGGCGCAGACGGCTCGCCGCGCAGGACGGCAAGCACGTCGAGGGCCTCGAGACGCGGCCCGATGCCCCAGCCAATCGGGCCGCGGGCCTCGGTAACGATGACGTCGAGGCGCAGCCCGACGGCGTCGGCCACGACGCGGAAGAGCTCGGCGAGACGCGTCGCCGCCCCGGCGGTGCGCACCTTGGCCGTCGGGCCGACGGGGATGTCGATCAGCACGTGCGTTGCGCCGACGGTCTTCTTCTTGGCCAGAATGGACGCCACCATCTGCACTTCGGTGTCGAGCTCCATCGGCCGCTCGACGGTGATGAGGATGTCGTCGGCCGGCGCCAGGTCGAGCGCGCCGCCCCAGGCGATGCACCCGCGGGCGGTGCGAATCACCTCGGCGAGACGCTCCGGCGGCAGCGCCACCTCGGCCAGCATCTCCATGGTGTCGGCGGTGCCGGCCGGGCTGGTGATGGCGCGCGACGAGGTCTTCGGCACGGTCAGGCCGAGGGCGGTGAGGATCGGCACGACGATGAGCGTGGTGCGGTTGCCCGGCACGCCGCCGATGCAATGCTTGTCGGCGATCGGCGCCGGCCCGAGGGTGAGGCTGGAGCCGGTGGCGATCATGGCGCGCGTGTAGGCGATCAACTCGTCGCGGTCGAGCGGGACGAGCGCGCAGCCGAGCACGAACATCGAGAGCTCGACCTTGGAGTAGCGGTGGTGGCTGACGTCGGTGAGGATGGCTTCGAAGGCCGTCTGATCGAGCCGGTGCCCGTGCAGCTTGCCGCGCACCAGATCGACGCTCGGCGGTGCCGGCGAGAGCGTCGCGCGTACCAGGGTCCCCTCCGGCAGGCCGAGGTCGCGAGCCGCCACGCCCGAGAGGCCGATCTCGCCCGGGCCCACCAACGCATCGCGGCAGAAGTTCAATACCCCGGTGATCTCGCGGGCGGGCGTGCCGGCCGTGTTGGCTTCGACCACCCGCACGCGGTCGAGCGGCCGAAAGCCCAGATGACTGGCGCTCACCGCGTCTTCGTGCACGAAGATCACGTGCTCCTGCAGGGTGTCGATCTGGACGTGCTTCAATCGAAACATCATCGCGGCGTGCCTCGTGTGGCGGCGGACGAGCCGAGAATGGCAGATGGTGCAGGGCGCGTCCAAGCCCGATGCCGCCCGGTCACGCGGCCCGCCCGATCGCCGCGGCGAGCAGCGGCGCTACCGACAACGCGTTGCTCGGGTGCGGGACCGTGTCGCACGACAGCAGGCGCGTGACGCCGGCGCGCCGCACACGCGCGCTCGCGCCGGGATCCATGATGGCGTGCACAGCCACGGCATCGATCCGTCCCACCCCGGCGCGGCGCAGCGCCCGTGCCGCGGCCGCCAGCGTCGCGCCGCTGCTGGCAATGTCGTCGATCAACACGGCCCGGCGCGCCGCTGGCAGCGGCGGCAGCTGGATACGCACACGGCGGTCGCCGTGGCGCTGTTTGTCGCCGATCACGCACGGCAGCCCCGCGCGCCGTGCGACGGCGCGCACCCAGGCGCCCGACTCGGTGTCGGGTCCGACCACCAACGTCCCGGCGCCACAGCGCGCCAGCCATGCCGCGAGCACCGGCGCGGCGGAGAGCGAGCGCGCCGCACCCGGCACGACCTCGCTCAGTCGGTCGATGCGGTGCAGGTGCGCCTCGACGGTGAGCACGCGATCGAACGCCTCCCCGAGCAGCGTGCCGACGACGCGCTGCGAGATCGGCTCGCCGGCGGCGAACACCCGATCCTGGCGCATGTAGGGAAGGTAGGGCGCCACCAGGGTGAGGCGCCGCGCCCCGGCCCGGCGCAGGGCGTCGCCGGCCAGGAGGACCTCGATGAGCTTGGTGTTCGGATCGTGCAGCGAGCGCACCACAATCGCCTCCCGCTCGCCCTGCCAGCTCGCGCGCAGCAGGCTCTCGCCATCGGGAAACCGATGCACCGCCAAAGCAACCGCGCGGATCCCACTCGCCACCGCCAGCCGCCGGGCAAAGCGCCCGCTGTCGGCGAAGAAGTGAATTGCCCTGTCTCGAATCACATCCACTCCCGTCCCGAGCGCTGCCCATTCCGGGTCGCGCCGGCTTTGCTCGGCAATTACTGCGGTCCTTCTGGTTCCTCTCCCACCGGGAGAGGAACTTCCAGGTCTCGATCGGTCAGGCGTGGATATCTCGATCGCTTCTTGCGCGCCAGAACCTGCTCGAGCATTCCGCTTCTCAGTTTCGGGAATGACGGGCATCGAATCGGATCGCTGGCTACTGCGCGACCCGTCGCTGTGACCAGGGGCACGTTCGTTGCTGCCGAGAGAGAGCAACCGGTGTGCGGCACAGCGGCAAGAGCGCATGAACCTGATCGACGACATCAATCGACTCTTCGACGAGCTGGTGCGCGGCCCGTGGTCGCGTGGACCGGCTGGGACCCGGACCGCATCCGAGACGCAAGTGGTGCTCGAGATGCCGGTTGCGGGAGGCCAGCTCGGCGACGTGTCGTTCTCATTGCACGGACGGCAGCTGACGGTGCGGGCTCGGCGGCGCCGTTTCGCGCCCGGTCGCACCGACAGTGCCGCAAGCGAGGAGCTCGAGCGCACGTTGCTCCTCCCCGAGACGGCCGAAGTGCGCGCCATCGAGGCGCGCATCATCGACGAGGTGCTGCACGTGCGGGTGTGCTTGCGCAACGGGGGCACGTGATGGACGACAACGAGCTCGTTCCGTCAGCAGGCGTGGAAGGCCTTTTGAAGCCGATACCGGCGCTCCCCGCAGCGACGCCGCCGCGAGAGCTCGGCTACGAGGCGCTGTGTTTTCCGGCCCCGACGTTGACGCCCGGCTTCACCACCACGGCCGCTGTGGTGCCGAACGGGGATTGGGCCGGTCAAGAGCGCGCCCTCGCCGCGCTCGAGCTGGGCATGCGTGTCCGCCACGCCGGATACAACATCTACGTCAGCGGTCTGGTCGGCACGCATCGCGCCGAAGAGCTGGCCGAGGTGCTGGCGCGGTTCACGGCCGGCCAACCGACGCCGGGCGATCGCGTCCTGGTGCAGAACTTCCGCAATCCGGATCGCCCGCGCGCGCTCTACCTGCCGGCTGGCTGGGGCAGGCGGCTGCACGACGACCTGCGCCAGCTGGTCGACGAGCTGCGCCAGCTGCTGCCGAAGACGTTTCGCGGCGAGACCTTCGAGGAGGAGAAAGAGCGCTTGTCCGAGCAGTTTGGCGGGCAGGGCGAAGCCATCAACAAGCGCCTGGCCGAACGCGCCGAGGCGGCCGGGTTCGCCCTGCAGCCAGCGCCGAGCGGCGATGTGATGTTCATCCCGCTCAAGGACGGCCGCCCGATGACGCCGGAGGAAGGCGCCCAGCTCACGGAGGAACAGAGCGCCGACCTGCGCCGCCGCCAGCGCGAGCTGGGCCGTGAGGTGAAGGCGTTCATGCGCGAGCAGCAGACGCTGATGCGCCATCTCGGCCGCGAGGTGAAGCAGGCCGAGCGGCGCGTGGCGGACGAGACCATCACGCCGTTGATCGAGGAGCTGAGCGAGCGCTACGCCTCCGACGACGTGCGCGCCTGGCTCGCCGACCTGAAGGCGCACATGCTCGACCACCTGAGCGCGTTCCAGGAGCAGACGGCCCAACCGCCAGCGCTGCCGCCCTTCATGTTCTTCGCCGGTGCCAGCGAGGAAGACACACTGCTCAACTATGCGGTCAACGTCCTGGTCGACATGGGCGGCACTCAGGGCCCGCCGATCATCGTCGAGCCGTGGCCCACCTACAAGAACCTGTTCGGCGCCGTCGAACGCATGGTCGACCGCCAGGGCCGCCTGGTCACCAACTTCACGCGCGTCATCGCCGGCTCGCTCCTGCGCGCGCACGGCGGCTGCCTGATCATCAACCTGATGGACGCGCTCTCCGAGCCGCTGGTCTGGCGCGCGCTCAAGGAATGCCTCAAGACCGGCCACCTGGAGATCGAGGCGTACGACCCCTTCGCGCTGTTCGCCACGGCGGTGCTGAAGCCCGAGGCGATGCGGATCGATACGCGCGTCATCCTGACCGGCCCGCCCGAGGCGTTCCAGATCCTCTACTTCTACGACGAGGACTTTCGCGAGATTTTCAAAGTGCGGGCCGACTTCGGCGACGAGGCCGACGGCGACCCGGCACGGCAGAACGTCGTCGCGCAGGTGGCCCGCATCGCGCAGCGCGAGGGGTTGCCGCCGTTCCGCGCCGACGCCGTCATCCGCCTGCTCGAGGAGGCGGCGCGCCGGCTGGGCGACCGCCGCAAAGTCCCGAGCCAGTGGAGCGAGCTGGCGGATGCGATGCGCGAGGCGGCGTTTTGGGCCCACAAGCGCCAGAGCGAGGAGGTCGAAGCGAGCGACGTCCAACAGGCGATCGAGCAGCGCACGTACCGCGCCGACCGCGTCGAAGCCAAGATCCGCGAGCTGATCCGCGACGGCACGCTCCTGGTCGACGTCGACGGCCAGCGGGTCGGGCAGGTCAACGGCCTGGCCGTGCTCAATATCGGCGGCTACGAGTTCGGCCGCCCGTCGCGCATCACTGCCGTGGTTTCGATGGGCACGCAGGGAGTGATCGCGGTCGACCGCGAGGCCAAGCTGAGCGGCAAGGCGTACGACAAGGCGGTGCTGATCATCGGTGCCTACCTGCGCCAGCAGTATGCGCAGGACTTTCCGCTCAGCCTGGCGGCGAGCGTGTCGTTCGAGCAGTCGTACTCCGGCATCGACGGCGACAGCGCCTCGGCGGCGGAGCTGTTCGCGCTCATTTCGGCCCTCGCCGACGTGCCGCTGCGGCAGGATCTGGCCGTCACCGGCAGCGTCGATCAGTTCGGCGCCATCCAGCCGATCGGCGGGATCAACGAGAAGGTCGAGGGATTCTTCCGCGTCTGCCGCGCGGTGGGGCTCACCGGGCGACAGGGTGTCATCGTCCCGGCGCGCAACATCGACAACCTGGTGCTCGGGCGCGACGTGTTGGAGGCGGTGCGCGCCGGACAGTTCCACGTCTATCCAATCCACACTCTGAACGAGGGGCTCGAGTTGCTCACCGGCATCAAAGCCGGCGCGGTGAACGAACCGCACACCATCCACCAGCGCGCCGCCCTGCGCCTGCGGGCACTGGCCGAGGGCTTGCGCCGCTTCGCCCACGACGGCGCCAACGGCGCCGCGGCGCGACGCGAAGACGCGAGAGGGGTGGGCTAGCGCCGCGGTACGCGGGTGGGGGCGGCCTTGCTCGGTCGGGGTGCGGTCGGCTCCGCAGCGGCAGGGGCTGCACTGACGCCCGCGGCGCGCGCGTCGGCACTCTCCGCCAGCTCGACGAACCCGTCGAGGACGTCACTGCGGGTCAGAATCCCGACCAGGCGCCCGCCTTCGATCACCGGCAGCGCCCCGATCCGCTGGCGGCGCATGACACGCACGGCGTCGACCATCGAGTGTCCAGGCTCCACTGTCGTGGCGTTGGCTGTCATGACGGTGTCCACCGAGACCTTGCGCGGATCCGTCGTCGGCCCGATCGCTTGCTGGCTCCGCGATGGTGCCGCAGCGAACACCGAAGGAAACGCGTCGCGCAGATCGCGGTCGGTGATGATGCCGACCAGCCTGCCATCGACCACGACCGGCAGTTGGTTTACGTGGTGACCATCCATCAGCTCGCGCGCGTGCTGAATCGAATCGAGCGGCTTGATCGAATGCACCGGATGTTTCATCCACCTGCGAACTTCCATGTTGCACCCCTGGGTTGTCGATTCGATCGATCGCGATCTACTCATCCCGAAGAAAGGAACCTTCGAGAGAGCAATGCGCATGCCGCGCAGATCGGGCAGCAGCGCTTGCCAGAAGGGTGAAAGCATTCCCATCGGTGCGACGAAGCGGGGCGCGGCGGTGTCGAGGATTCCCTTCGGTGCACTGGCGCCGTTGGCAGAGCGATTGCTCAACGCACGGGCATGATCCACACGAAGCCGGAGGCGAGGCGCCGCGTGCTCATTCTCGGCGCGGCCGGGCGCGATTTTCACAACTTCAATGTGCTGTATCGCGACGACCCGTCGGTCGAGGTCGTCGGGTTTACCGCGGCGCAGATCCCCGGCCTCGGCGGCCGGCGCTATCCCGCCGCGCTGGCCGGCCGGCAGTACCCGCAGGGCATTTCGATCGACGACGAGGCGCAGCTCGAAGCCCTCTGCCGCGCGCGGCGCGTCGAGCAGGTCGTCTTCTCCTACAGCGACATGTCGCACGAGGCGGTGATGCATCTCGCCTCGCGCGCGCTGGCGGCCGGCGCCGACTTCGTCCTGCTGGCGCCGCAGCGCACCATGCTCGCGGCCCCCTGCCCGGTGATCGCGATCTCGGCGGTCCGCACCGGCTGCGGCAAGTCGCAGATCGCCCGCTGGCTCGGCGGCCGCCTGCGCGCGCAGGGCATCCGCGTCGCGGTGCTGCGCCATCCCATGCCCTATGGCGATCTCGAGCGGCAGCGCGTGCAGCGTTTCGCCAGCCGCGCCGACCTCGACGCCGCCGGGTGCACCGCCGAGGAACGCGAGGAGTACGAGCCGCATCTCGCCGCCGGCAACCTGGTCTTCGCCGGCGTCGACTACGCGGCGATCACCGCGCGCGCCGCCGCCGAGGCCGAGCTGATCGTGTGGGACGGCGGCAACAACGATTTCCCCCTCCTGCGGCCCGATCTGCACATCGTCGTGGTCGACGCCCTGCGGCCCGGGCAGGCCACCGCGTACCACCCCGGCGAGGCGGTGCTGCGCACCGCCGACGTGGTGGTGATCAACAAAGTCGACGCCGCCGCCAGCGCCGACGTGCAGCGCGTCGCCGATGAAGTCCGCGCCGTGCGGCCCAGCGCCCCGATCGTCCGCGCCCGCTCGCCGGTCTGCCTCGACGACGCGGCGGCCGTGCGCGGCCGGCGCGTGCTGGTGGTCGAGGACGGCCCCACC
This sequence comes from uncultured Binatia bacterium (SeqCode), assembly GCA_964455095.1. Lineage (GTDB taxonomy): Bacteria > Desulfobacterota > Binatia > HRBIN30 > CADEER01 > CAYVUV01. The sequence goes on along the minus strand of CAYVUV010000228.1, from coordinate 53,585 downwards.
ATCACGCACGGCGGAATGCCGTACGGCGCTGGCTTCGTCGCCGCGACGGCCGCCGGTGCCGCGGCGATCGTCGATCCGCGGCGGTCGGCACCGCCGGCGCTGCGCGACGTCTTCGCGCGCTACCCGCACATCGGCTGCGTGCTGCCGGCGGTGGGCTACTCGGCGCCGCAGCTCGAGGCGCTGCGCCAGACGATCAACGGCGCCGATGCCGATGTCGTCGTCGCCGCCACGCCGATCGATCTCGCGGCGCTCCTGCGTCTCGACAAGCCGGTGGTGCGCGCCCGCTACGAGTTCGCCGATGACGGCGAGCCGACACTGGGCGGCATGGTCGATGCGTTCCTCGCCGCGCGTCTGGCGCGGCCGCAGGGCGGAGCGGCACCGTGAGTGCGCCGGCGCTGCTCGTCGTTGCGTTGGGCGGCAACGCCGTCAGCCCGCCGCGCGGCGGGCTCTCGTTCGCGGTCGAGCGCCGTCTCATCGAGCAAGCCGCCGCCGAGCTGGCGGAGCTGGCGACGGCGGGAGCGCGCCTGCTCGTCGTGCACGGCAACGGCCCGCAGGTCGGCCGCCTGCTGACGGCCGAGAGCGCCGGCGATCCCGCCCATCTCGACGTCCTGGTCGCCCAGACGCAGGGCGAGCTCGGTTACCTGCTCGCCGAGGCGCTCGATCGGCGCCTGGGCGGCAGTTGTTGCGCCGCGCTGATGACGCGCGTGGTGGTCGAGGCGGACGATGCGGGATTTGCGCGGCCGGTGAAGCCGGTCGGGCCGGTGCTCGAGCACGCCCCGTCGGGGGTGCCGTCGGTGCGCATGCCCGACGGCGTCGGCTGGCGCCGCGTCGTCGCCTCGCCGCGTCCGGTCGACGTCGTGGAGACCGACGCGATCCGCACCCTGCTCGCTACCAGGCATGTGATCGCCGGTGGCGGCGGTGGGGTGCCGGTGCTGCGCGGTCAGACGCGCGGCGACCGGCAGCCCTCGGTGGTCGACAAGGACTGGACCGCGGCGCTGCTGGCCGAGCGTCTGGGGGCCGATCGCCTGCTGTACGTCACCGACGTGCCGAACGCGTGCGACGCCTTCGGCCACGACGCGCAGCAGGCGATCAGCGCGATGAACGTCGCGGCCGCGCGTGCGCGGCTGGCCGCCGGCGTGTTCGCGCCCGGCTCCATGGCGCCCAAGATCGCCAGCGCCGTCGAGTTCGTCGCGGCGAGCGGGCGCCCCGCCGTCATCACCACGCTCGGGCAGATCGCCGCCGCCCTGGAGGGACGGGCGGGGACCACCATCGTCGCCTGATCGCGATCCACCCCGCGCATCGTGTTCCCCCCGAGAGGGCGACGCTCCCGCCTGCGGCCCGAAGCCTTCGGCGGACGGGCCCGCGGAGCCTTCCGGCCCGTTGCAGCAGGGTTCGGCAGGAGCCTCGCCCTCCCGTTGGTGCAGCTGTGCCCAAAAAATCTCCTCGTCGGAAAATCACGAAGGCGCGACAGTACGAAAACACGAATTCTGGTCCAGAGGCTTGGAATGTCTGAGGTTGTCTTTCGTGCTTTCGCTCTTTCGTGGTTTCGTGATTCTCCACGTCGTCCGTGGCACGCCTGAGCGGGAGTGCTGGGCAAAGGCCGTTGGTGCCGCGCCGCGCGGCTTGCATGACGCTGGTTCGAAGGGCAGGGAAAAGACAAATGTCCTTCAATCCCTTCACTGCGGAGGCGATCGCCGATCCGTACGCACAGTACGCCGAGCTGCGCGCGAGCGATCCCGTCCATTGGAGCGACAAGCTGCGCGGCTGGGTGGTGTTCCGTTACGACGATGTGGCGGCGTTCTTTCGCGACGACGAACGGCTGAGCAGCGATCGCACCGCGGCGGCGAAGTTCCGCGGACCCCTGCCGCCATCGGGCGGGCTGAACCTGCGCACGGTGGCGAGCGATCCGCCCGATCACGATCCGGTGCGCGCCATGCTCAACACCGCCCTCGCCGCGCGCGTGCGCACCATCGGCCCGCGCGTCGAGGCGCTGATCGCCGCGTTGCTCGATGGCATCGCCGCGCGGGGCGGAGCGGCCGGCGAGGTCGACCTCATCGCCGAGCTGGCTTATCCGCTGCCCATCACCATCATCGCGGACTTGCTCGACATCCCCGCGCCCGATCGCGACCAGTTTCAGATGTGGTCGCAGGCGATCGCGCGCGGCATGGACCGCTTCTACAGCGGCGGTGCGGCCGCCGAGGGCTTGCGCGAGCTCGGCGCCTACTTCGTCCAGTTGCTCGGCGCGCGGCAGGCGGCGCCGGGCGACAACTTGATGGCCGATCTCGTGGCGGCCGAGTACCGAGGCGATCGTCTGGCGCCGCTCGAGGTCGTGGCCCTGTGCACCGCGCTGGTGTTCGGCGGGCACGAGACGACCGTCAACCTGCTCGGCAACGGCGTGCTCGCCCTGTTGCGCGATCCGCCGGCGCTGGCGGCGCTGCGCGCCGAGCCGGCACTGATCGCACCGACAGTCGAGGAGCTGCTGCGCTACGACAGCCCGGCGCAGTTCATCTCGCGCACGGCGCGGATCGATTTCTCCTGGCGCGGCCGCGCCATCCGCGCCGGCGACGCGGTGCTGGCGGCGCTCGGCTCGGCCAACCGCGATCCGGCGGCGTTCACGGCGCCGGACCACCTCGATCCGCGCCGCACGCCCAACCCGCACGTGGCGTTCGGCCTCGGCACCCACTTCTGTCCGGGCGCGCAACTCACCCGCATCGAGGCACGCGCCGCGATCAGCGCGCTGCTGCGCCGCTTTCCCCGCCTGCGTCTCAGCGACCAGCCGCCGGTGCGCCGCCAAACCGCGGTGCTGCGCGGGCTCGAGCGTCTGCCGGTGCGCATCGACTGAGACGCCCTCCTTTCGCGCGGAGTGCGACGTCGCCTGCGCGCGACGACCGCGCAATTCTTGCGACTGGGAACAACGCCCGGCAGCTGCGTAGCCCGTGGTTGCCCGAGCCCCTGGCAGGGCCTTTGCTGACTTGATGTTCGCGTGGGCCCCGCCTGGAAGGTGGGACGGTTCGCATCGGCGATGGGAAGAACGAGCTCATCGCAACGGAGTTGATGAATGGACAAGGGCAAAGGAGTCATTCGGGGAGGGAATCGGAGCAGCACCAAGAGTGGCAAAGTGGCACCGGCCGAGCGCGCTGGCGGACGACCGGCCGAGCCGACCGTGTGCGAGCGGTGTGGGGCGATCTTCTCTCGCCGCGTCTGGCAGCGCGGCCGCGTGATTACCGGCGCCCTGCTCGAGCGCGCCGTATGGCGGCAGTGTCCCGCCTGCAAACAGGTGCGCGGCGGAGAGTATTGCGGTCGCGTCATCGTCCGCGGCGCGTACGCGGCCGCCAACGACGAGACGATCCGACGGCGCATTCAGAACGTGGCGGCACGCGCGCAGTTCACCCAGCCCCAGCGCCGGCTCGTATCGGCCGATCGCGAGGGCAACGTGCTCGATGTGCTCACGACGTCGCAGAAGCTCGCCCACCGCATCGTGCGCGAGCTGAAGAAGGCCTTCCGCGGTCGGGCGAGTTACAAGTGGTCCGACGACGGCAGCCTGTTCGCGGTGTGGGAGCGGAACTAGCGGGCTGGAGGTTGCGCGCGATGAATCGAGCACCGGGTCTCGGTCGGACGCGCGCACTGTTGGACGCTTTGGGTGAGGAGTGACGCGATGGAATCACCGCTACAGATCACCTTTCGCGGCGTCTCGCCGTCGGAGGCCATCGAAACAAAGGTGCGCGAGCGTGCCGCGCGCCTCGAACGACACTACGACCACATCATTGGCTGTCGGGTGGTGCTCGAGGCGACGCATCACCGCCAGCACCAGGGCACGATCTACAACGTCCGCATCGACCTCACGGTCCCGGGAGGGGAACTGGTGGTGAACCGTGAATCGGCGGAGAACCACGCACACGAGGACCTCTACGTAGCGATCCGCGACGCCTTCGATGCCGCCCAGCGCCGGTTGGAGGATCACGGCCGGCGGCAACGCGGTGCCGTGAAGGTCCACGAAGCGCGGCCGCTGGGCGAAGTCTGCCGGCTGTTCGCCAACGAGGCGTACGGATTCATCCGGACGCCCGACGGGCGCGAGCTCTACTTCCACCGCAACAGCGTGCTCGACGACGGCTTCGAGCAGCTGGCGATCGGCAGCGGGGTGGAGTTCGCCGAGGAGTTGGGCGAGCAGGGGCCGCAGGCGAGCACGGTGCGGATTAGAGGCAAGCGGCCGGGGTGACAGCGGACACGGCCCTCCGTCGAGTTGCCGGTTCGCCCGCGCGCGCGGGGCGCTATCGCCTGGTCGACTTCGCCGCGCGGGCGCAGCCCGGGTTTCGCAATCACGTCGTGGCGGTCGAGGAGGTGCCGGCGCTGATCGAGCGCTGGGGTGCCGAGGAGTGCTACGCGAGCATCTTCCGCTTCTCCGCCGACGTGCTGCTTTTTCTCGCCGAGCACCGCGTCGATGGGCGGCCGTCGATCGCCGGCTACGACGGGCGCGTCTGGGCGCCGTTCCTGCCGCTCGACATCGACGCGCATCCACCGGCCTCGACCCTCGCCGACGCGCTCGACGTCGCGCGCCGCGTCTACTCGCTGCTCATCGATCGCTGGCAGGTTCCGGCGACGGCCTTGCATCCGTATTTCAGCGGCGCGAAGGGGTTCCACCTGCTCATCGATACGCGCGCCGCCGGTCGCGTGGTACCCGCTCGCGACCTGCATCGCGTCTTCGCACGGCTGCGACTGGCAGTGCTCGAGCAACTCCCGGCGGCGGCGCGGCCGCTGTTCGATCTGGTCATCGGCGACAAGGTGCGTCTGTTGCGACTGCCCAATACACGGCACGCCGCCAGCGGTTTGTTCAAGGTCGCGCTGACGCCGGAGGAGCTGCACGGCTGTTCCGCGGACCAGATGTGCGACCTGGCGCGCGCGCGGCGCCCGTTGCCGCGCGTGACCGCGGCCGGGCTCGAGCCGCTCGAGCCGGTCGCGGCAGCGCCGGTCCTGGCGGAAGAGTTCGCGCACGCCCGCCGCGCCTTGCGCCGCGAACGGGGCGCGCACCCGTACGCCTTCGGCACTCCGCCGGCCGCCGCCGAGGAGGCGCTGTGCGCCGCGCGCCGCGCGATGTGGAGCGCCGACGTCTCGCCCGGCCGGCGCAACAACGTCGCCATTCGGCTCGCGTCGGCCTTTCGTCTCGCCGGGTGCTCGCGTCCGCAGAGTCTCGCACTGCTGCAGGAGTGGGCCGGCCGGCAGACCCAGCCGCTGCCCACAGAGGAGATCGAGCGCGTCGTGCACTCGGCGTACGCGCGGGCTTATGCGTACACCTACGGGTGCCACGACCAGGTGATCCGGAGCTTCTGTCCCTACACCGGGCGTCTCGACGACTGCAGCGACTACCGCACGCGCCACCCGCGCTCAGAGCGCGCCATCTGATCGATGCACGAAGAGGTGTGGTGATCGCGCCGCGTCCCTCGCCGTTCCGAATCTTGCCAAGGTGGCAGATCGTGCAGAGACGCCCGGAATTCCTCCCATTATTGAAGTGTTCGGCTTTTGGAGACCACAAAATACGAGGGCAGCGATCGTGGGCTCGCGATTGCTTCACCGATTGTCAGCGCCACGGAGGCGAGAACGAATTCGAAGCGTGGGTTTGCGTATGGCACCGTGTTCAACATCGAGCTCCCTGTCCCCGGTCCTGCCGTGTGAGGACATGACGGTCTTGCTCCTCGACGACGACGACGCGTTTCGGACGGCGCTGACCGAGTTGCTGCGCGACGACGGGCACACCGTCCAGGCGTATGCCTCCATCGCCGAGTTGCCCCCACTGCCCGAGCTGCCGCCGGCGGTTGCACTGATCACCGACTACCAGGTCGGAGCGGGAGAGGATGGGCTCAGCTTCGCCCGGCGCTTCAACGCGGTGCATCCCGATGTCCCGATCATCCTCGCCACCGCGTACGGATCGGACTATCTCCCGCGCATGGCGGCGGTGATGCCGTACCTTTCGCTGCTGCAGAAGCCGCTGTCCTACGACGATCTGCATCGGCTCCTGCACCAGCAGCGCAGCGCCAACGCGGCGAAGGGCGATCGGTAGCGATCGAATGGGCTGCCGGGTGCACCGCCCGTCTGGTGTGGGCGACGGCACCAGCGCTTCAGTCACCGACTCCGTAGACGACCAGGGTCTTGCTCTCGCCGATGCGGCGCAGGTCGGCGTAGCCGTACTCGTTGAGCCAGAAGTCCACCTCGGTGTCGCCCCGCAACGCGACGATTCGGGTTGCGGCTCGTGGCACCTTCGACCACAGCGCCTCGGTGGGGCGGCTGCGGGTGGAGAGGCCCCAGATGACCCGGTTGTCGCCGCGTTCATAGAGGGCGAGGTTGACGCGATACACCGCGGTCCAGACGTTCCAGTAGTTGCCGGCCACGTGCGTCGCGCCGGAGGAGATGATCGCCTCGGTTTGATCGCGGTCACCTTCCACGGCGCGCCGCACGGCGTGCGGCGAGGGCAAGCCGAAGCTCACCAGTGCCGACAGGGGAAGGGCGGCCGCCAGGCCGATTGCCAACGCTCGAACGCGCGGCTCGAAGAGTGCGCGCAACGGGGCGGCTGCCAGCGCTGACAATCCGATCAGCGCGAAGAGCACCGCCGGATAGGCGTACCGACCGGCATAGCCGTTGATCTGCACCCACGTCGGCGTGCCGACCGCGAGAAAGACGGCGGCGGCGGCTCCCACCATGGCGATCACTTCGCGCCAGGGCAGGTGCACGCGCGGGCGGAGGCGGCCTGTGCGGGCGAGGCCGAAGCCCAGCGCGGCCGTGAACGCTGTGCCGAGCGCCAGGGCGTCGAGGCTGCGCCAGAGGTTGACGGCCATCGCCATCCATGCGGTCGGCCACGCGGACATCGGCTGTGCCGCGAGAGGTGTCGCCGGGCCATCCGCGGCGTGCTTGAACGCCAGACCCGCGCCCGCACCAGTGAGGAGCAGGACCGAGCGGGCCGCCGTTCTGCGCCAGCGCGGCGGCCGTTCGATGACCAGCGTGCGCAGCAGGAGCAGGGGCACAAAGTACGCGAAGCCGGCGACGTTGACCCAATGCGCGAGGATCACCAAGGCCACGGCCGCCGTCCAGCGGCTCCAGCTTGGCCGTTCCTCGGCGACGAGGATGAGCCCGCCCGCAATCAAGGTCATGGAGATGGGGTAGGGAGAGATGGACAGTGCGAACTGATACCAGGCGGGCGTCAGAGCAAGGTACAGAACCGCGGCAATGCCTCCGGTAGTCATCGCATCGGACTCGCGCAGGGCGCAGCGCGCCAGAACGGGGATGACGGCCAGTCCGAAGAAGAAATTGATCCAGCTCTGAACGAGCAGGTTGGCGAGCGGGTTGGTGAAGGGAACAGCCATCAACGCCACTGCCTGCCCGAACCGGTCCGCTCCCCAATAGAAGGGTGTCCACCAGTACAGGCTGGTCAGTACGGGCACGATCGAATCGCTGGTGAGGAACGCATGCACCGCGCCGAGGTCGATCAGCAGGGCGGCGATGGCGCAGGCGACCACGGGCGTCACCAGCGAGCCGCTGCGGCGTACGCACGACGTGGGCATGGGCGAAGCGCTGCTAGCACATCGCAGCGTCGGCGTCTGCCCGCAGCCCCGGCGGGGCGCCGTCTAGATCCGCGGCTGCGGAACCCTGTGCGCTCCGCTCATTTTGTCTACGGGTCATTAACGTCGTTGGTGGCCCCTCAACGGTTCTGCCCCTGCCGAGGGGGGAGCTTAGGCTGATTCGACCGTTCTAAGACCAAGGGGGGATCATGGCGCAGCGCTTCATTGCCGACACGAACGGGTTCTTTTCCTGCGAGCTCGAAGTCCACGGCCTCGTCCTCGACGAGGCACTCGACCGCCAGAATGCCGACGAGGTGCTGGCCTGCGCCGTAATCGTTGCGCTCTCGGTGTTGGCCGAAGGTGGGCCATGGGTGGACGGGCTGATGGACAACCTGGCGAAGTTCATGACCGACATGCGGGACGGCGTGCGGCAGCCTCTGCAGTCGTGAGCCCGACCCCCCGTGTGGCCGGGGGAAATTGAGCGTCAGACCTCCCTGGTGTTCAACCGGGTGGAACGGTTGTTCCGCCCATGGGACGTCGAATAGCGCTGAAAATCCAGTGGGTTACGTTTGTCAGGCGGAGCGGTCGCGATCCGCCACTTAGGGAATACCCTAATGCATCATAGGGGTTTTCCTATCTGACGTATTTCGAACTGAAGTGGTATCGCCCAACTCATGAGGCTGGTCGAGCGGCTGGGTGGGAGCGGAGGCGGACAAAGGGTGGATCAGTGTGGTGCGGCGCAGGGGTCTTGCTTGGCGGCGAGCGAATGGGGGCGCTCGGGGTCTAGCGATGGGGCGTCTGTGGGCGCGGCTAGATTGTTCGGCCGGCGGAAAGCACGGAAGGGGGACTGAATGAGCCGACGGAGCATCCGGGACGAGCGGGGACGATTCAGCATCCATCTCGAGGTTCACGGTGACGTGCTCGAAGACGCCATCGACCACGACAATGCCGAGGATGTGCTCAAGTGCGCGCTGATTTTGGCGCTGTCGGTCCTGGCCCAGGACGGACCCTGGCCCGGCGCCGCGCTGCATTCGATGTCGACATTCATGACGGAGATGCGCAGCACGTTGATCGAAGGCCTGTGCTGAAGACGGCTGCCGTCTTCCCTCAGCCTTAGCCTCAGCCGCAGCCTCTGCCTCTCTGAATCTTCCGATCGTCGGAAAGGCAGAGGCAAAGGCTGCGGCAAAGGCAGCGGTCTGAAAACCCGGAGCCCGAAGCCCTGCTTCCGCGCGCTCTCAAACCGTCGCCGGAGCGATCCGCTGGCTTCTGATCAGCTCTTTGATGCCGGGAATCAGAGTCGGCGCCAGGCTCAACGAACGGAATCCGATTTCCAGCAACCGCGGCACCATTTCTTCTCTTCCGGCCAGCTCGCCGCACAATGTCAGCGGCAGCACTCCGGCATCGGCGACGACAATGCCGAGTAGCCGCAGCACCGAGGCGTGATGGTCGAGAAAGTAGCGGCTCACGCTCGGGTCATCGCGGCTGACCGCGAGTGTGTACTGGGTGAGATCGTTGGTGCCCACGCAAAGGAAATCGACATGCTTGGCGATGGCCGCGATGTTCAGGGCGGCGGCCGGAGTTTCGATCATCGCGCCGAACGCCGGGCGCTGCTGTAACCCAAGCTCGGTACACGTGGCTTCGAAGAGCTCGCGGATCATCTGCACGTCGTCTTCGAGCGTGACCATCGGAACCAGCACGCGGATGGGCTGTTCCTGGGCCAGGTGCAGCAGGGAGACGAGCTGTGTCTGGATCAGCTTCGGATACTCGAGTAGCAGCCGAACGCCGCGTTGTCCGAGGGCCGGATTGGCTTCAGTCGACGGTGGCAGGAACACCGCGGCCTTGTCGCCGCCGATGTCGAGGAGCCGGATCGTCAGCGGCTTGTCGCGAAATGGCGCCACGATGGGGCGCAACGTCTCGAGCAGCTCCTCCTGCGTCGGCGGCAGATCGCGGGCGAGGTAGAGCTGTTCGATGCGAAACAGTCCCACGCCATCGGCGCCATTGTTCACGGCCAGCACGACGTCGTCATATGTGCCGACGTTCGCTTCCACGGTGACGAGTACGCCGTCGAGCGAGCGGGCGGGCTCGTGGCATGCCCCGATCAAATAGGCCAGCGTCACGCGGCTCTTGCGCAGCCGTTCTTCAAACTCGGTTCGCGCCTGTGGATCCGGGGCAATGACGATCTCGCCGCGATGCGCGTCGACCAGGACGTCGTCACCGTCGCGCAGCCGTTCCAGGATGCCGGGAAAGTCGGCGACGGTCGGAATGCTCTTCTCGCGCGCCAGGAGTGCGGTGTGCGCGCCGTACCCGAGCGGCGACTCCACCACGATCGCCGCAACACTGCGCTGCGACAGCGAGACGACATCCGACGGCAGCAGGCGACTCACCACCAGCACACTGCCGGCCGGGATCGTCTTCCAGCGATCGGTGTCCTTGCCCCCGAGGTGGCGCAACACTTTGCGCCCGATGTCGGCGATGTCGTCGGCGCGCTCGTGCACGCTTTCGCCCGGCAACGAGCGAAACTTCTCGTGCCAGCGCCGAAAGACATGCCAGACGGCCGCCTCCGCATTGACCAGCGACGCGCGCAGCTCGCGCTCGAACTCTTGCGACGAGAAGATGCCTTCCAGCATCATCTCGTGGGCGCGGAAGATCTTGCCGAGCTCGGCGTTGAACTGTTCCTCGACCCGCCGAGCGGACTCCTGGAGATCCTCGCGCGTCAGGTCGAACGCCACCTGAATGCGCCCGAGCTCCGTCTCCACCTCGGACGGCTCGATCTGCCGAAAGGCATGGCGCCATTCGGCGGTGTCGCCCACCAGCCAGGCCGGACCAACGCCCAACCCCGGCGCAATGCGCGACCCTGCAAGCTTCACCTCAGCCATACCGAACCCGATCGAGTCGCCAACAACCGCCTCAACAATGCCACACCTCATACAGCTGCGGAACCACGCCGCTCCGGCTTCGCCCGAGAGAGGCCAGGTAGGGGATCGAACAAACTCTTCGACGAAACCAGGCGGCCATCATTCATCCATCCCCTCTTCACCCGAACGGGAGGGCGAGGTTCCCGCCGAGCCGTGTTTCAATGTGGCAGAAGGCTCCGCGGGACCGTCGCCCTCCAAAGGCATAGGAAGGAGCGGATCCGAAAATCGGCAGTCCGCCGCGCGCCGTTCCGGCGCGCGCTTGCGACGTGCCCGGTCCGCGGCTATCTTGGACAGTGTCTCGAACATGGGGGCGATGTGGGTTCGACGGAGATCGAGACGCCGTGGTCGCGTGTAACGGGTTCCTGGGGGCCCGCCAACCTCCAGGCTGTGTAATTTATACGCAGACGATACGTTCGCTCTGGCTGCTTAACGCAGCTGGCGTCTGACCGGCTCGCGCCCGTAGGGCCGGACCCAGGCGTGGCAAATCGGGATAAGTCCTGACCGACGCTCGTAAATCAGGAACGAAAACTAACGAGCTGGCGCCGTCGCATCCTGCCCGTGGGAGTCGCCGGCGCGAGATTAATTCACGGTGCTACGCACGTAGACGCCTCGGTTGATCATCTTCGGACGGGGGTTCAATTCCCCCCGCCTCCACTTTTTTGATGTGATTCCAGTATGTTGCGACTGGAATCCGGTTGGCTCATATTCTCCCGCCCACACCGGTGGGTCGAGCGCCACCAGTACCTCTCAACCAGCGTCCGCTTGATACGGTCGGTGGAATACATGCGTTGGGATCGAGCGCGGGCATGCGTGCGCTCCGTTGCCACTCTTCATATCCGCGAGGCGCGCTTCCCGTTGATAGGGATGTCCTCGCGGCGGAAGCAGCCGCTCCTTACGGGGCCGCAGCCCTCACTCGGCGTGAAAGCGCGCTACTGCCGACTCGACTGAAACCTTCGGATCGTGTCCTTCGACGCGCCGGGACCTGGAACCGGTTGAAGGTCGCGTCGTGACAGTGGACGCCCATCGCTGGCGCGCACGCGAATCTTCGGCACTCTCTTTCCGGTGCGGCGGTCGAGGATGAGGATCGGTTCGTGACCGCGCCCGAACACCCACTCGTCCGCCCATTCGCGCAGTGCAATCAGTACCGGCAGCAGGGCGTCGCCCTTGTCGGTCAGATGGTACTCGAAATGGGTCCCCTCACTGCCCACGTCCACCTTCTCGAAGATGCCGTGCTCGACCAAGTGATCGAGCCGATTCGTCAGGATGTTCTTCGCGATGCCGAGGCTCTTCTCGAAGTCGCCGAAGCGACACGCCCCGAAGACGGCATCGCGCACGATCATCAGGGACCACCAATCGCCCACTACCTCTAGGGCCTGGCCAATCCCGCAGTTGATGTTTCCGAAGCGCTTCCTTCCCATGGGCGGCAGCGTAGCAGAAAAATAGTGACAGGAGTATGGTTGCGTAACGCAACCATACTTGATACGCATCCGTTCGTCGTGTCGGTCGCACACCCGGCTCTCGCGCTGAAGGAGAACGCAACGTCCACACATCCCCCCTCGCCAAATCCTGTCAGTGCCGAGTCGAAGTCCACCGCGTGTTCCGGCGAAGCGGTCTCTGCACCCCGGCACGGTCAGTGCCCTGTAGATGTTCCTGGTGGGGGAGGCGCCATGTTCGGGCAGCCGTTCGAAGTACGACAGGCCTACAAGACGGCGCTCATCCTGGAGCGAGACACAGCCAACGGGCCGATCACGTCGGCCCGTCTACGCCGCGCTGGCTTGGGCTACCTTGCCCTTGCCGTCGCCGGTTTGGCGTTGGCCTGGCTCGCCGCTTCTCCGGGCCTGCAGGCCTTCGGGCTGGGGCTGATCGTTCCCGGCGGCGGCTTCCTTTTGTATCCGGTCGGGAGCTTGGGGAATACCGTCGCGCACGTCGGACTCACGCTGGCCACCTGGTTCGTGTTTGGGCTCGCCCTGTTCGCCTGGTTCGGGTCGGGCAACATCCTGGCGCCGATCGGGGTGTGGCTGGGCGCCGCCCTCGCCGCCGCATCGATGAGCCATCATCACGCGACCTGGCCTCTCGCGCGGCTGACCGTGCCCGGACTGGTCGCGCTGCTGGCCGCCGGCGTGGTCCTCAGGCGGCGGCGCGCGGCACCAGAAGGCATCGCGCGACGTCGGCAGCGCAACGAATACCTGACGGCATCCTCGGGCCTTGCGACGCCTCGCGACAGCGCCACCGGCCTGCCGCTGGTGAAGGAGATGTCGGCGCAGGATGTCGCCAACATGCGCTTCCTACTCGACCGCGCGTTGCAGCCCGTTGAGCGTTTTGACGGCTTCGACTGGATCGAGCAGTTTCAGACCGCCGCGGTCCGCTATCAAGTGATGAGCCTGTCGTATGCGCTGTCGGTTGCCCAGGCGGCGCGTCTGCCCGCGCTCCGCGGCTACATATTCCAGGCTCAACGAAACCTCATCGACAAGATGATGGACCATCGCATCTGGCGATACTGGGCGATCGAGAATGCCTGGGGAAACCTGCGCCTGGATCCCGACCCAATGGCGCCGGCCACCCACGACAACGTCATGTACTCAGGGTGGTACGCGGCGATGATCGGCATGCACGCATCCAATACGGGCGACGACGCTTACAACCGGCCAGGGTCCATCGTCTTCCGACACCCGGGCGGCCGCGAATTCGCGTATGACTGGCCCAGCATCATCGAGATCCTTGTCGACGGCTTCGCAGGCTCACCGTTCACACTGTTCCCGTGCGAGCCAAACTGGATCTACGTATTCTGCAACAACTACGCCGCCATCGGCGTGTTGCTCCACGACCGCCTGCGCGGCACCAACCACTGGAGCAGGCTCGAGCCTCACTACCGGCGGTCGCTGGAGCAGGAGTTTACAACGCTCGACGGCCGTCTGGTCGCAATCCGCTCGGCGAGTACCGGCTTGACGATCCCTTCGTTGACTTCCACGGTCGCCGACGCGATGGCTGCGTTCTATGTACACCCGGTCTTTCCTGACATCGCACGTCGGTCCTGGGAGATCGTCCGCCGCGAGATGATCCGCATCGACGCAGCAGGCACCAGGGTGGAGCTGCGCGGATGGGATTGCATCGACGCTGGCAACTACCGCCGCTCGAACGCCACGACTCTTGCGGCGCTCCTGAACGCAGCGACCGAGATGGGCGATACGGAAGCACACGGCGCGCTGTCCGCGGCGTTCATGGCCGAACATCCGCCGGTGACGGACGCAGGGGTGTTGCATCATCCGGGTGTGTCGACCGCAGGAAACATCATGGCGTTCTGCTCTCGCGCCGGGCGTACCAATGCGATCCACGATCTGGTGGCCGACGGACTTCCCGCTGCCTGGCGCGAGGGACCACTTCTGGAACGCGTGGAATACCCCGACGTCTTGGTCACCAAGGCCGTCAGCGACGGAACGGCACTGGATCTGGCGCTGCTGCCTGGGCGAGAACCCGGTCGCCACACGCTTGGTTTGTCGCAGCTGCGCCCCCGAGCCCGCTACCGATGCGAAGGAACCGTTGAAGCCGAGGTCGGGGCCAATGCCGAGGGCCGCGCGAGCGTGACGGTCGAGCTGATCGGAAGACGCGAGGTCCGCGCGCGGCCCGTGGCCTAGAGGAGGTATCCGATGGCGTGCTGTGTTGTTGGTGCCATGCTGACGGCGGCAGTGGTCGGAACTCTGCGCTTCCTGCGGCGCCAGGTCACGCGCCGCCCCGACGTTCCTGAGGCTGCGAGCTGGAGGTTGCATCCGTGAGGGCGCCCAGTGACCCAACCGGCGCGGTGTTTACTGCGTGCGGCTCCCCGGTAAAGCGCTCGAACCAAGGCGACTCGAGGTTTCGCTGGTAAGCAACCGAGAAAAACTACGTTCAGGCTCAAGGAGGTCGTCATGTCGTCCAATTCCCCAGTTTCTGGTGTCACCAAACCGGAGTGGAAGTCCACGGCTTGTATCCTGTGCGAATGCAACTGCGGCGTCGAAGTCCAACTCGGCGGCGAAGACGGCCGCCACTTGGTGAAAGTACGCGGCGACGATGCGCACCCCGCATCGAAGGGCTATGCGTGCGAGAAGGCACATCGGCTCGACTTCTATCAGAACGGCCCTCATCGGCTGACGAAGCCGCTCCGCCGACGCAGTGACGGGAGCTTCGAGGAGATCGACTGGGACACGGCGATCGCGGACGTGGCCGCGCGTTTGTCCATCGTCCGCAAAGAGCACGGCGGTGAGGCGATCTTCTACTATGGCGGGGGAGGTCAGGGTAGCCACCTCCCCGCCATCTATGACAGCGCAACCCGCGCGGCCCTCGGGTCCATCCATCGATCGAGCGCACTTGCCCAAGAAAAGACCGGGGAGTTCTGGGTCGCAAGGAAGATGGTGGGCTTCTATACGCGGAGCGAGTTCGAGCACTGCGAGGTCGCCTTTTTCCTCGGCAAGAACCCCTGGATGTCCCACAGCTTCCCGCACGCTCGGGTGACGCTGAAGGAGATCTCCAAGGACCCTGGCCGCTGCCTCATCGTCGTAGACCCGCGGCGCAGTGAGAGTGCCGAGCTTGCCGATTTCCACCTGCAGGTAAGACCCGGCACCGACGCGTGGCTTCTGGCCGCAATGCTGGGCGTCCTCGTGCAAGAGGACCTGCTCGCCCGCGAGTGGCTGGCGCTGCATGCCGTTGGACTCGGCGAGGTGCTCCCCCACTTTGCCGATCTGCCGATCGCACAATACTGCGAGGCGTGCGGGGTGCCCGAGGAATTGGTGCGCAAGGCGGCGCGGCGGATCGCTTCGAGCGTGGCGTCGTTCGAAGATCTGGGCGTGCAGATGAACCGGAATTCCACGTTGGTGTCCTATCTGCACAAGCTGCTGATGCTGCTGACTGGCAATTTCGGGAAGAAGGGTTCCTCCTACGTCCCAACGATGATGGTGCCGTTTACGCAAGGCAATGAGGGCGGAGCAGGGATCGGGGCGATCTCGGACGACCAGCAGGATGCTGCCACCACGGGCAGCAAGAGCACGCCGGTCACCGGGGCGCTCCTGATCGGAGGCCTCACACCGTGCAACGTGATTCCCGATGAGATCCTCACGGATCATCCGAAGCGCTTTCGCGCGATGCTCGTCGAAAACGCCAACCCCGCGCACTCGCTGGCGGACAGCGCGCGCATGCGAGAGGCGTTCTTGTCGCTCGACCTGATGGTCACCATCGACGTGACCCTCAGCGAAACCGCTCGCCTGTCGCACTATGTGCTGCCCGTCGCGAGCCAATTCGAGAAAGCCGAGGCCACGTTCTTCAATTTCGAGTTTCCCAAGAATGCCTTCCACCTTCGGCGGCCCTTGATGCCACCATTGCCCGGCTTGTTCTCGGAGGCCGAGCTGCACTGTAGGCTGCTCGAAGCTCTCGGTGAGTTACCGGCCGAACCGATTGCTGCACTGCGTGCGGCGTGGAAGGAAGGCCGCCAGGCCTTCAGGGAGAAGGTCGTCACGCTGGCGATGAGCGACCCCCGGCTGATCCCAATCGCGCCCGCCCTGCTCTATCGCGCGATCGGCGACCTGCTGCCGGAGGGATTGGCAGAGGCCGCCGCCGTGTGGCTGCTGTGCCAAAACCTGGCGCAAACCCATCCCGCGTCCCTCGCCCGAGCCGGATTCACGGGCGAGCCCGGTGAGGCCGGCGACGCGTTGTTCGACGCGATTCTGGCCGCGAAAAGCGGTGTGGTCTTCGCGATCGACACCTGGGAGGAGTGCCTCGAGCGATTGCGCACGCCAAACCGTAAGGTGAACCTGCCGATTCCAGAACTGTTCGCGGACCTCGACGCGCTTGCCACGCGGAATCCACCCCTCGCAACGAGAGAGTACCCGTTCATGCTTTCGGCCGGCGAACGGCGCTCCTTCACTGCCAACACGATCATCCGCAACCCCGACTGGCGAAAGAAGGATGCTGGCGGCGCGCTGAGCATGAACCCAGAGGACGCGAAGAACCTCGGTGTGGCGGATGGATCGCGCGCGAGGCTCACCACGCGGCGCGGCAGCGCCGAGGTGTTGGTGCAAGTCTCCGACCGCTTGCAGCGCGGTCACATTTCGTTGCCGAATGGGCTCGGGCTCGATTTTCCGGGCGTGGACGGTCAGAGAGTTATGGCCGGCGTTGGTCCAAACGAGCTTACGCGCAGCGAGGATCGGGACCCGGTCGCAGGCACGCCTTGGCATAAGAGCACCCCCGCGCGCGTCGAGCCTCTTTAGAAGGAACGGAAAAGCCATGACCTGGATCGTCACGCGGCTGTGCCGCGATTGTATGGACACCGCATGCGTGTCGGTGTGCCCGGTTCCAGGGACGCTGACCTGCGGGCGTTCTCCGATCGCCCCTGGTGGAACCACTGAGGAAATCGAGCGACGCATATGACTCAATCCGAAGACCGCGGCACCCCAAAGTCCGCCGGAGACGTGGCACTCATCGTCGGGGGCGGTCCCGGCATCAGCGCGAGTTGCGCCAGATTGTTCGCGAAGAGCGGCATGCGTGTCGGCGTCGCCGCCAGGGACCCCGACAAACCGGTCCTGCAGAATCTGGAGAAGACGCACGGCGTGCGCCGATACGCGTGCGATGCAAGCGAACCAGCGGCGGTAGAGCTGTTGTTCCAGAGTGTCGTCCGAGACCTCGGAGCTCCCACGCTCGTCGTGCACAACATCGACGGCCGGATGCTCGGCATCTTTCGCAAGGGGATCACCGAAGCCGATCCGAGCCTTGCCCTCGAGACGCTGCGGAACTCAGCCTTCAGCGCGTTCCTCGTCGGTCAGCAGGCAGCTAGGCTGATGCGCGAGAACAAGCCGAATGCCAATGGTGCGAAGGGCACGATCATCTTTACCAACGCGAGCGCCGCGCTGAAGGGCTTCCCGCTGAGCGGTGCCTTTGCCATGGCCTGTCAGGCCAAGTCGGGCCTCGCACAGAGCATGGCCAGGGAACTGATGCCAGAGGGTATCCATATCGTGAACGTGCCGATCGATGCCGCGATCGGCTGGACTCAGGAAGACGGTACCCGTGCGCATCGTCTCGCCGGAACGAGCGTCGACGACAATATGGCCGACCCGGACCGCATCGCCGAGACCTATCTGCAACTGCATCGGCAGCATCGATCGACCTGGGCGTTCGAAGTGGTGCTGCGACCATGGGTCGAAAAATGGTGACCAGTAGGCCGCGGTCGGCCGGCAGGGCGGCTGCGGGTTCGCACCCGACCGACCAAGCGAGGAGATCCCAATGATGATGAACGCGGCCGAACGACGCGCCTTCGTCGCGAACCATCGCACGTGCATCTTCGGTTTTCAGCGCCGGCAGGGTCCGCCCTCGATGTCTGTCGTCTACTACGTGATGGACGGGGACGAGATCCTGGTGTCGACGATGGCCGATCGTGCGAAGGCCAAAGCCGTCCGCCGTTGCGGCGAAGCAGCCCTCTGCGTGCTCGACGAAAAGTGGCCGCTTACCTATCTGCAGGTCTACGGCCCGGCCGAGGTCGATGAGGATTTCAAGACCACGGTCGACGTCATGATGAAGGTGGCCGAGATCATGTCCGGCCAACCGCTTCCGGAGGTCGTTCGCCCATTCGTCGAAGCGAAGGCTGTCGAGGAACGCCGCGTGGTGATCCGACTCAAGCCCAAGTGGACAGTGTATTCTCCTCCGGTGCACCTCAACGCTGGCGACGACGGATCGAAGATGCAGCACGGACTCGCCGAGCGACTCGCCTGGCGCGAATAGTTTCTCCTCTGCCTCAGCCTGTGCCGCTACCTCTGCCTCTCCGAATCCGGGTAGTGGCCGGCTCCCGCGCCGCCACCGGCTGAGACTTCGGAAAGGCAGAGGCAGCGGCAGAGAAGATCGGATCCGGACCTGAAGCCTGAGGCCTGAGGTCCGAAGCCCGAAGCCGATTTATTCTCAGATTCCGCTCACAGCAACGAACCGAACTCGGCAAACGCGGTGTAGTAGGGCGAGCGCGACACCTCGAGGCTCGTTCCGAGAACCGTCGGCACCGGGATGCTGCCCAGCGCGCTGGTCAGGTCGGGCAGCAGGCCGGTGAGGATTGCCGGCGCCAGCGTTGCCACGGTAGCTTCGTTGACGCCGAGCGGGTTGGCGAGCACGCCGACCGTGATGTCCGCGGGCAGCGGCGCCGTGAGCGCATAGGTCAGCCCGGCCGGACTGGCGGTCAGCGTCGCGTCGAAGCGCGCATCGAGGGCGAACCCGAGATGCACGATCTCGCCGACGCCGGGGTTCTCGACGATCTCGAACAGCAAGTGCCCGAGTCGCAGCTCGGCGATCACGCCCGACAACGCGCCGGCGCCACTCAGTATCGGCGCCAGCGTCGGAACGAGGCGCAGGGTCAGCGGCGTTGCCGGCGGGAGCGCACCGAACTGCGGCAACGCCGCGCTCAGCGCAGCGGCCGTGAGGCCAGTCGGGCCGCCGCCGAGGTCGATCGACGTGGTCGCGAGCTGCAGCAGCCCCTGCTCGGTCTGGGCGCGCAGCAGCGCGTTCATGGCCGAGGTCGACAGGCCGATCGCGACGTCGAATGGCGCCGCGCCGACCGGCGTGCTGGCGGTGAAGGCCGGGAAGGTCTCCGGCACGTGCAGGTACGCCGGCAGCGTCGGCGCGCCCGGCGCCGGCGTCAGCGCGCTGGCGGCGAGGTCGGCGGCGAACGAGATGCCGATGGTAGTTTCGTTGATCGCCGCGTACGGCGCCTGCACGCTCAGACCGAGGCCGGTGCCGAGCACGCTGCCGAGGTCGATGGCGCTGAAGGTGGTCTCGAGCGCGCTGGCGATCGGCGTGTTGCCGTTGCCGTCGACCGTATTGAGCGGCGCGCCGAGGGTGCCGAGCAGCTGCGAGAAGAGCGGCCCGACCAGGCCATTGATGAGGACGCCGAGGCCGCCGGCGCAGGTCGTGGTCGACGTCAGCCCGGGCGTCGTGACGGCGATGTCGCCGATCTGCGTCACGTCGATGTTCGTCGGGTCGCTGATGAGCGGCGACAGATCGTACGAGCCGGCCAGGATCGTCGCCGGCGCGTGCAGCTCGATATCGCAGTTCAGCGCCGCGCCGGTGACACTGGTCACGGTCAGCGGCAAGACGAGATTCTCGATGGTGATCGACACCGCCACCGTGTTGAGCTGCGAGTCGACGTTGAACGCGATGCCGTCGATCCCCGGCGGCGGCGTGCTGCCGATGGCGAGGTCGATCGAGCCGAGGCAGGAGCTGCCGATGGGCAGATAGCAGACGTCGTTCAGCAGCACGGTGCCGGGTACCAGGAAGCCCGACAGGTCGATCGGCGGGATGAGGGAGGACAGCGTCGGCTCGATCGCATCGAAGGCGCTGTCGTTGAGGCGCAGCGCCAGGCCTTGCGGCGCGCCGTCGGCCGCCGGCAGCGACGCGCCTGCGATGATCACGATGCGGTCGGCGGCGACGGCGCCGTCGTGCTGCCGAGTGAGATGGGCGAAGGCCGGATTGAAGATCTGCGCCGCCGACGGGCTGAGAGTGGTCGAGAAGGTCTTGTCTTGCTGCAGCGGCACCGGCACGCCGTTGATCGTCAGCGCGGCATCGTTGACGTTGATCGCTGCGACATGGCCGCTGACGATCACCTGCGCCGCCTGCGTGAAGCTGCCGTGCGACGGCGAATCGATCACCACGCTCGGCGCCGGGCACGGCGTCACTTCCAGCTGACACGTCGAGCTGCAGCAGTCGCCGTCGACCAGGTTGCCGTCGTCGCACTGCTCGGACGGCGAATCGAATATATCGTTGCCGCACTGCGGCACGGTGTTCCCGCAGCTCGCATTGTCGAGGCCGTCGTCGAGCAGATCGCAGTCGCGCTGCAGGCCGCTGGCGGTGTTGGTTTCCTGGCAGACGCGGCAATCGATCTGATCGACCACGCACGCCGCCGTGTCGACGGCGCTGGCGCACGCCCCCGGCAGCGCGGCCGGGACCTGGCCGGCGCAGGACTCGGTCAGCACCGCACCGATCGCCGTCGCGCAGGCCTTCGCCAGCTTGCCCTTCGGGTCGGGCAGCCCGGACGCCGGATTGCCGTTGGTCTCCATGCAGGTGGTCTCGAGCGCCGCGGCATCGACAGCGCCATTCGCCAGGCTCTTCTTCTTGCAGGACAGCACCGCCTTGCGCTGCGCGCCGGCGCACTTGGTCACCGCCTTGGCGACGCGCTTCTGGCAGGCCGCGCCGGCGGCGTTCGTCGCCGACAGCAGGGCGCCGGCATCGAGCGGATCGCCGAACACATCGCGCAGCACCAGCGTCGTCGCCTTGGGCACCGCGACGAGCGTCGTCTCGGCGTACATCTCGTGCACATTCGGGTCGAAGAGAACGGGCGAGGCCGGCAGATAGGGCCCGCTGAGTTCCGGCACGCCGAAGCCGGGCAGCTGCGGCGCGCTGCAGCGCAGCGCCTCGGCGCTCAGCGCCAACTCGCGGCCCTTGGCCAGGCGCCCCTTGGCATCCCCCGCCAGGCACGCCTCCACTGTCGGCACCGCGCCGAGATCGCCGGCCGCAGCCTGCTTGAAGCAGTCGAGCCCGATCGACCCCTGCGCCTTCGCCAGCGCGGCCGTGCCCTTGTCCACCGCCTTGACGCAACGCCGCGCCTCTTTCGTCAGCGGCTGCGCTGCCGCGGGGAGCGCACAACAAATGAACAACAGCGCAGCGGCGGCGCGGCACGGCGAATGGAACAGCGTGAATGAAGGCATGCCGCGGGTTCTAACCCAGGTGAGGCGCTAGCGGCAAACCGGGGCGCGAAGCGCCCCCCTCAGGCTGAAGCCTGAGCCCCAGCCTCAGCCTCTCTGAGTCCGGGGTGTTGATTGAAGCCCCGTGCCAGCCCCGGCCAGAACTCCGGAAGGCTCGGGCTGCGGCTGAGCCTGAGGCTGAGGCTGAGGCTGCGGCAGAGAAGATCGAATCGCACTCGCCGCCCTTGCTCGCGGTGCACCACTCGTCGGCGTTGCGCGCTCGCGAATCTCCTGCGCGACATCGGCGAGTACGTAGCCGCTCTTGACCGGAACGTGCCAGATCGGAAGTCCGATCGACTCCATGATGGAGTCGACGAAACGATCGCGTTCCTGGCGGTCGAACTGTCGGTGCGACGCGTCGTCGAGCTCGATCACCAGGACCGGCCCAACATTGCGCAGATCGCATAGAAGGAAATCGACATGCTTCTGCGAGATGCGGCGCCAGTGATACTCTCGACTGCGCGTTCGGCTCGGCATCCAGACCAGGTCGCCGAGACGGACCTTTGCGAACACGCGAAAGTCCTTGCCCGCAGCCCGCTCGAGCACGTCGTAGAACGAGCGCTCCGCAACCGAGAAAAGCCAGTCACGCTTCCGATAGGGGAGCCAGCCGGTGCGCGCCGGGCTCGTGGGGCGTTCCGCACGATCCGTCAGGCCCAGGAGGATCAGGACGATCACGATGGTCGCGGCGACTACCATCCAACTCGGCATGGGGCAGGCCGTGAGAGCACGGAGCTTGCCATGATAACTTGCCGTGAGTCCGTTATCTCTCAAAGGACAGGCGGCGTTACGAAGTTGGCACGCTGGTACTCAGTTACGCCCGGTAGCTTGACGATCAAGTGGGCGCGGCTGTGCCCGACAATTCGCGAGTGAAGCTCTCTCCCGAACTCCGGTCCCCCTCCTTTCCAAGGAGGGGCTAGGGGAGGTAGCTTTGTGAATCGCTATCCAAGAACGACCTCCGCGAACCCCCTCCTTGGGAGACTGTCGATCTTCTCCGACCGAGGCTTCGACGGGCTCGATGCGGACGTTGTACATCCAGCCGCGTCTGGCCGCGTTGCTGCCGCGCCGCTGTTGCGTCGTGGTCGTGCCCCCGCTGTTGCGCCAGCTCATCTTGCACACGATGGCGCTCGGCATGCTCCGTCGCGACGTGCCCGAGCATCGGCGGCTGGTGGCGTTTCTCCTCGATCAGGTGCGGGGGCTGCCCGCGGCCCCGCTGGAGCTCCCCATGCCGCGCGACGAGCGCGCGTTGCGCGTCGCCACCCGATTGCGCGACAGTCCGGGAACCGCGTCGACGCTCACGCAAGTCGGGCGCGAGGCCGGAGCCAGCCGCCGCACACTCGAGCGGCTCTTCCTCAAGGAGACGGGCATGTCGCTCGGTCGCTGGCGCCAGCAGGCGCGCTTGTTGCATGCGATGCGTCTACTCGCACGCGGCCAGGGAGTGACGGCCGCCGCCCTCGAAGTCGGCCACGAGAGCGTGAGTGCGTTCATCGGTGCGTTCTCGGGCGCGCTCGGCACGACGCCGGGGCGTTACTATCGCGTCGAGACCGGAATGGAGCCTGTCAGTGTCGCGCTGCCGCGTCGGCATTCGCGAAGCGCAACGCGCCGCGGATCAGGTGGACGCGATGCTGCGAGACGCTGCGCGGAATCCTCCGCAGCTCGCGCGGCCCTCACCGGCTCCACGAGATCGGCGATTGCGGGGCAGGAATGTAGCTGCAGACGTTCCCGGTCTTGATCGTGGCCGCGAGGTAGCGCCCGAGGGCGGCGTCATTCTCCGCGATACGCTTGAGCGCCGCCTTGATCGCCATCGTCACGTTGGAGCGCGCCCGTTCGGCGGCGGATGCCGCCTTGCGATCGCGACCGGCGAGGCCAGTCGCACGCGCGAGCTCATCGGTCAGAAACTCGATCTCCTCACGCGCCCGGCTCGCTCGTTCGGGATCGTTGAAGCGCTCCGCCTCGTCGAACGTCTCCCTCAGGCTGTCGAGGCGGCGACGATAGGCGGCTTTGGCCTGAACATCGAGGTGGGGGCCCGCGTCGCCGAGGTCGCTCGAGGCCCTCTCGTGTGTCTGCGCCCGTCCCGCCGCCGCGGGCCGTTCCTCGTCGATGGAGGCCAGATCAAGAGCGCGGAAACCCTCGCCGGGATGGTACAGCAGCCTCGCGAGGTAGCGGAGGCCCTTCGTATCTCTCAGGCGAAAAGAGCGGCCTTGGTGCGTCAGGGTCCAGTACTCGCCCTCTCGCCGGAAGATGCTGCCGTCGCCCAGCGCGGGCTCCCCGGTGTCTCGTGGTCGGGGGAGCTCTTCCCCGTCCGCCCGCAGCGCCTGCGCGCGCTCCAGGAGGCTCTTCATGCCGAGCTCGGCAGCGATGGGGATCGACTGCTCGAGAAGTCGTACGGCCTTCTCGCGGTCCCCGGCCGCACCGCGACGCAGGAGCATCTCGGCGTAGTGGAACTGCGTGCGTGGGATCCATGGCCGGGCACCGATCCGTGCGCTCGTAACGAGCGCATCCTCGAAGTGACGCTCGGCATCCGCGAAGCGCGACATTGTCGTCGCGAGGAGACCGAGATGATGCGAGACGGTGTGGAGACAATAGAGGCCAGCACGCTGGATCACGATCTCATCGGCCCGGGGCCGGAGGTGTTCATAGAGGACGACCGCGCGGTTCGCGTCGCCCAGCGATGCACAGGCTTGGGATAGCCAGCCCAGGGCTATGACGCCGTGTGGATCGAAGGGCGTGGTCGAGAAGTCGTTCGCTGCCAGCCTTTCGAACTCCCCTCTGGCCTCGGCTTCCCGCCCGAGCTCCAGGTGAAGCGTAACTTGGTGCGCCCGCTCCAGAACTGTCTCCCGGTAGACGAGAGCGCCTCGTTCACGCCCCTCCGCGAGCTCGACGAATCGGCCTTGCTCGCGGAGCAGCATGAACCGCTGCATCGAAGCGATCAGCAGAGCGTTCGAGCCGCTCGTACGCGTCCCGATGATCAACCCCTCGTCGATCAGTGTGGCGGCCTCGGCGAACCGGCCCTGCATCATCGCCCGCATCGCCCGAAAGAGCGGCATGGACGCCAGGTACCATTGCTGGCGAAGCTCCTCCGCCGCTTGCGCGAACGCGACGAGGTCGCGGTCGGCGGCGTTGACGTCGCCGCGGGCCATGTCGCAGGCCATCCGTAGGCTCTTTGGAAAGAGGGCGAGCTCGCGATCGCCCGACTCCTCCGCGAGCCGCTCTACCTCTGAAAGCAGATCGCCGAGCTCCTGATAGCGGGCCCGGTTCAGGGCCAGGATGCATCGCGCTGTCTGCGCGGCTGCGAGAGCGGCCGGAGTACCGACGCGCTGGGCGACGCCGAGAGCGTCGTCGGCGAGCACGATGGCGCGCTCGGGCGTCGTCGAGTACAGAAGCTCCACGGCGAACCTCGACGCCACCAGCACCCGGCGCAGGCTGTCCTCGCCTTGGAGCGCGGCGAGGGCATCTTCCAGGAGGCGGAGATGGGTGGGATCGGCGAACGGAACGCCAGGAAGCGGGTGCCCGAAGCGTAGCGCCGCCCGAGCGAGCGGCTCGGCGAGGCCAAGCTTCTTTGCCAGCTCTGCACCCTGAAGCAGCGGACCCTTCGCGGCCTCGAACTCGCCCGCGCGGCCCTTCGCCTCGCCGAGCGAGATCAGGAGGTCGCAGCGCCGCAGCTCGTTGGATGCCATCCGCGCGAGCACGTCGAGCGCCTGCTCGTAGTGGCGCGCAGCTTCCTCGTAGCCGTGCACGCCTGCCGCCCTCCGCCCGGCGCGGACCAAATAGCTGATCGCCTTCTCGGTGTCGCCGGCGTCCGCGACCTCGAGGAAGTGGTGAGCCAGCTCGGCGAGGTGCGGCTCGAGATCGCCGGCCCGAATCTCCTCGAGCGCCGCACCGATCGCGCGGTGGAATCGTTGGCGCTCGGCAGGACCGAGGTCGTCGTAGAGCGTCTCGCGTACCAAGGCGTGCGCGAACCCGTAACGACCGCATCCATCCGGGAGGCGCGTGACGAGCCCGGCCGTCACGGCAGGCAACAGCGCCTCGGCAATGTCGTTCACGGGCTCTGCGCAGACGTGCTCGAGTACCGTGACGTCGATCTCTCGTCCTACGGCCGAGCCGATGGACAAGAGGCGCCTCGTCTCCCCCGGCAGGAATGCCAAGCGCCGCCGGATGACGGCGCGGACGCTGTCGGGAATCGGGATGCGGCCCGAATTCGAAACTCCCTCGGCGAGGAGCAGCCGGACGATCTCGTCGATATAGAAGGGATTGCCGTCCGTTGCTCTATGGATGGCCGAGACGAGCCGCGCGTCGGGCTTCGCCTTGCCGATCGCCTCCATGAACGCGTCGACTTCGGCCTCGCCGAGGCCTCGGAGCGGCAACGGGCGGCCCGCGCGGGCGAGCTGAGCCAGGACGTCCGCCAGAGGTCCAGCTTGGCGCGCCTCTGCGCCACGGTAGGTGCCGATCACCAGGATCCGTGCATCGCGGAGCCCCTGGGCCACGTGCTCGAGCAGCAAGAGCGAGGACTTGTCGGCCCAATGGAGGTCGTCGAGAACGAGCACCAGCGGCCGCGACTGCGCGGCCTTCTCGAGGAAGCGTGCCGTCGCATCGAAGAGGTAGAACCGAGCGTGCTCCGAATCAGGAGACGTGATCGCCGGCGGCACGTCCGGAAGCTGGTTGCGAAGCTCCGGCACGATCTGCACGAGATACGCAGCGCCGGCCCCCGTGTGTGCGGCGAGATCCGCGGGCGTCGAAGCCTCCGCGAGTCCGCGGAGGACTTGCACCCAGGGCCAGTACGCCGGGGCGCCTTCTCCCTCCCAGGCACGGCCCCAGACGACGCGCGCGCCGCGGCCGGCGGCGAAGCCGCAGAGCCGGTCGGCCAAGCGCGTCTTTCCGATCCCGGGATCGCCGGAGAGGAGAAACAGGGATCCGTGCCCGCGCTCGGCCTCGCGGAGCCCGCCTTGAAGCTCGCCGAGCTCGCGCTCGCGGCCGACGAAGATGCCGCCGCGGAGTTGGTCCGTCGCGAAGCGCGTTTCGGGCGTGACGTCCTCGGCAAGAGCGCCGGCGCGATCGTCGCTTTGGGGTTTCGTTTGGGCTGCTTCCTCGGGAGGAGAATAACCCGATGGGTCATTGCGTGACAATCGCTCGGCTCGCTTCGCTTGCGGGGACCGTCCCAGTATAGTCGCCGCACCGCAGTGCCGAATCTCGGCGCGCGGAGTGGTCAGGCCGCAGAACCTCGATCCGTCTGTCAGCAACTAGAGGAGAGCAGAATGACAATCGAACCGAAGGCGATTGGCCTCGATTCCGCTGACGAGCTGGCGATACGCGCGGTCGTGGCCGAGTTCGCGAGCACCTGGAATCGCCACGACATGTTGGGAATGCACGACCTCGACACCGAGGACGTAGAGTGGATCAACGTAACCGGGAATCACTGGCGCGGTAAGGCTGCCGTTTTCAAAGGTCATGCTGCGCTCCACCGAACCATATTTGCGAAGACCGAGATGAGCGTCGAATCTGCAGTGCTGCGAGCGATCGCCCAAGACGCGGCCGTCGCAGTAGCGACGATGACCTTCGCTCCAGTCGTCATGCCATCCGGGCACGAGATTCCAGAGTTGACGACACGAGGATCGTTCATCTTGGTGAAGCACGGCGGCACCTGGAAGATTGCGCACTTCCACAACACATCGGTGGACGCAGAGGCGGCGCGAAACGATCCCACGACCTGGGACACGACGGGCTACCTGCCCGGCCCGACCAAAACCAGTGTAGGCTCTTAGCTGACGCGGCGGTGTGGTAGCCGACGAGCTCCTGCTCGGACCTGGAGCCTGTCGGCGCCGCCCTTCCGAGCGGATGACCCGGGAGGCTGGACGCCTCCCAACCTCGGCCGATCGATCGCGTGGATCGTCAAGCCCACTTTTACAGCGTAAAGCCCGCTTTTACGCCTCCCTAGTGACGACTTGCGCCGGTCAGAAGTCGGGGAGGTATCGCTATGGGTTCAATGACACTGGTGAGGACGAGGGCGGTTGCCATCGCGGCAGGATTGCTGGTCACCGGACACGCCGCGGCACGCGGGATTTGCGTCGGCGACTGTGACCGCAACCACAGGGTCGCGGTCAACGAGCTGGTCGGAGGCGTAAACATCGCCCTCGGCACCGCCGCGCTTGAAGAGTGCCCGGCCTTCGACTGCAACGCCAACGGGGAGGTGACCGTGGATTGTATTGTCAAGGGGGTCAGCGCCGCGCTCAATGGCTGCCCTTCCGACGTCGCGAACCCCACCGTTGAGGGGCCGGTCACCGGCGGGGCAGGCGTGCCGTTCATCCAAACCACGACCTTCGATCTGGGACTGCTCGGCTACACCGAGACCGAGTATTTCATCACTGGGACGGCGGCTGCGTACGTCAACGTCGGCCCGCTGTCCGACGACGGCCTGTGGACGGTGGAGCCGGGCGACACGGCCGCCTACCGCACGCGCATCCTCGTGTATCGTCCGATCGAGCCCGCGGCATTCAACGGCACGGTGGTGGTCGAGTGGCTCAACGTCACCCGCGGCTTCGACGCCGCGATTGACTGGATCATGGGTCACACCGAGCTCATGCGCTCCGGGTACGCTTGGGTAGGTGTCTCGGCCCAGTACGTTGGCGTGGAGGGCGGTCCGTTTCTCTTCGGTACCGTGTCGATTCCGTTAAAGACGCAGGACGCTGCGCGTTACGGGTCGCTCGTGCATCCCGGCGACAGCTTCTCCTACGACATCTTCTCACAGGCCGCCCAGGCAGTGCGTCACCCGGTGGGCATCGACCCACTCAGCGATCTCGACGTCGCCGCCATGATCGCTATCGGCGATTCGCAATCGGCATGGCGTCTAGTCAACTACATCAACGCGGTGCATCCGCTCGCCGACGTCTTCGACGGCTTCTTCGTGCACAGCCGAGGCAACTTCGGCGCCCCACTGTCGGAGGCTCCGCAGCCGTCGATCCCGGCGCCCGGCGGGGTGCGGATCCGGAGCGATCTGAACGTCCCCACCCTCACGTTCGAGACCGAAACCGACCTCACCCCGCTCGGCTACTACCTCGCGCGGCAAGCCGACAGCGAGCGCTTTCGTCTCTGGGAGGTGGCCGGGACCGCCCATGCCGACACCTACACGGTCGACGGGATGTCGGATCTCGGCGACTCGTCCGACACGGCGAAGCTGGTCATCACCTCGAATCCCGCACCGGGGTTCGTCGATTGCCCCGCTCCGGTCAACTCCGGGCCGCATCACTTCGTGCAGAAGGCCGCCTTGGCCGCTCTGAACCGGTGGGTGCGCGATGGGATCGCTCCCCCGTCAGCTCCGCTACTCGAGGTATTGCCTGGCCCGCCCATCGCCTTCGCGCTCGATGCGAACGCCAATGCACGCGGCGGCGTCCGCACCCCGCAGGTCGACGTGCCGATCGCGACGTTCTCCGGGAACGGCAGCGGGTCGATCGTCTGCGTGCTCTTCGGCAGCACGGTCCCGTTCGACGAGGCGAAATTGGCGACGCTATACCCTGACCATGATGCCTATGTGTCGGCGTTCAACGAGGCGACTGATCGGGCCGTCGCGGCCGGCTTCATCCTGCCGCCAGATGGCGAGCTGATGAAAATCGCCGCCGTGGAGTGGTCCATGGGGAAATAGTCGGAGGCTCGACGACTGCCTCGACAAGAGCGACCCGCGCGCAACAGACCTCGTTCACCGGCGGGCCCTCCGCGTTGTGGGTCGCACTCCCAGCCTGGCATTGGATACCCCTCCGTGAGGGCAAGGCGGTGGTCTACGTGTCGGATCCGCTGGCCGAAACCACGGTGACGATCGGCTCCGGCAGCGTCGATCTCTGGCTCGATTCGACCGCGACCGATACCGACTTGCAGGCCACGCTCAGCGAAGTCAGACCCGATGGCCAGGAGGTGCTCGTGCAGTCCGGTTGGCTGCTCGCCAGCCGCCGCGCACTGAATGAGGCGACGTCGACCGAGCTGCATCCGATTCAAACTCACCTAGGCTGCGCCTCCCAAGCGGTCGGACCAGCGTAACCACCAGGAAGGCTGACGGCACCTAGGCTGCGCCTCCCAAGCGGTCGGACCAGCGTAACCACCAGGAAGGCTGACGGAAGTCGCTTCGAAACGAGCGGATTTCAGGCTTAGCGCGACCATTCTGACTTCCAAATGGCCTTCCTAAGGAACCCGTTGGCTTTGCTTCCGCGACCGCAGCTAGCTGGGCTCAGTCGCTTCCATGCGGGCCCTGCGCAGATTCCGGCAGGTTGAAACGCTGGCCCTGGCGACATTCACAGACACTTGATGTGGTCTGACCAAGGGGGAGTGGAAGCATTGGGCGCTCCGACCGCACTCGGGCTGGGAAGGTTGCGCGTTTTCCTCGGCAACCCGCCGCCCGGCAACTCGCCGAGCAATTCGGAAATGCTCGACATTGCACGCTTGGCAGCGCGCCTCAGCCCCGGAGGAAGCGGCGCCCCTTCATCGGGCCTCACCTGCTTTCAATGAAAGTGAAAGGAAGCAGGGAAGGTGCGGTAACCACGGAGGACGTTGTTGAGAGCGACCTCCGGTTCGCCGACCTTGATCTGCCGCACGCGCGTCACCATTGCGCGCAGCAGCGATTGCATCTCGAGCTCCGCGAGATACGCTCCGGCACAGCGGTGGACGCCGTGACCAAAGCTCACGTGGTCGCGGGCATCGCGGGTGACGTCGAAACGATCCGGGTCGGGGTAGCGGCGCTCGTCCCGGTTGGCTGAGGCGAAGAGGATCAGGACGCGGTCACCGGCCGCGATCGTCGTGCCATCGATGTCGTGGTCCTCGGCGGCGAGCCGAGTGAAGGCGCGGATGGGCGCTTCGAAGCGGAGCGCCTCGTCAATGGCGCGCGGTATGAGACGATCAGGGCTCGCCCTCACCAGCTCCCACTGCTCTGGGTGGCGCCCCAATTGAAAGAGGAGGTGCCCGGTGCTGAAAATCGTCGTGTCCAAGCTCGGCGCAATGTAGTCGAGCAATAAGCCGAGGACGTCGGATGCGTCGCACTGCCCCGCGTCGGCCGCTTGCACCAGCCGCATCGCCCAGCCGTCGGGGCGCAGAAAACGCGGTTCCAGGCCCCGCGCATAGGCGAGCATTTCCATGACCGCTGGGATGGCGGCCTCGCGGCGACCGTTCATGGGGCCGAGCACGTCAAACGTCGCCGCCGCCCATTCGCGCATCCTTTGGCGACCATCCTCCGGAAGGCCGACCAGGCGCGAGATGACTTCGACGGGGAGGTGCTGCGCGAAGTCTTTCATTCCATCGAAGGAGCGTTGCGACACCAGTTGCTCGATGAGATCGTTGGCGACGGTCTGGAGCTCCGCTTCGACCTCGCGCAGGGCGCTCGGCAGCATCGGTTTCATCAGCACCGCACGCAATTGGCGGTGGATGTCGCCGTCGCTGATCAATGTGTTTCGCGACGCCTGGGCATTGGCCAGATCGTTCATCGCCACGCCGGAGCCCGATACAAGCACCTGATCGGCCCGCAGGGCGGCACGGACGTCCGTGAAGCGGCCGATGGCCCATACCCCATGCGCGCGCAGCCACACCGCAGGCCCAAGATCGCGAATAGCCCGATACAGGGGATAGGGATCCGCAATCGCCGCATCAGAGTAGAGATCGTGGTTGAACTCCGGTCGGTTCTCCATGCGCTGCGGTCTCCTGCGGCGACAACCTGCTATACCTCGCGCGCTAACGCCAGGCGGATGCATACGGACAGCTGGCACAACGGGTGCACGGCGGGCGGTGGGGCAGGTGCCGATATCGAAAGATTTCGGAGAGGCTGAGGCTGAGGTTCGGAATGCGACACGGCCCGCCGCGAGCGCACCGCTTCCCGTTGGCGCAAGCGAGTTTCCAGTCTTCGTAAGCTCCATCGCGAAAAGACATCGCGAGTCGTGTGCGCAGGACCGGCACAGCCGTTGCTCGATCTTACAGGCAAAGGAGGGTTGATCATGGCCAGTGGGGCGACAAAGAAGATGAAGGGACGTGTGAAGGAAGCTGCGGGGGCCCTGACCGGCAACAAGAAGATGAAGCGGAAGGGTCTGGCCGAGCAGGCGGTCGGGAACATCAAACAGATGATGGAGGACGTTATCGAGATCATGGAAAACTTCCTCGGGTGGGTCAAAGGTCTGTTCGCGTGAGGTGAGGCGCGGGAGACTGGGACGGGCAGGCATCACGGCCGCTCGAGCAGGTGTGCCCCGGCGCGGCGGCCGGTAAATCCCGGCGCGCTGGTCTGAGCCGGGCGACGGCAGGACGACGGAATAGGGAGTCGTCTGCACGCCAGCTTCAGAGAGGCTGCCCCTAGTGACCGGTGGGCGGGAGCACGAGGATCTGGCCGCTCATCGCGGGTTGGTGCATCGTGCAGTAGAAGTTGAAGAGCCCCTCGCGGTGGAAGGTGAAGACGAAGGACGTTTTCTGCAGCGGCGGGAGCTTGGCTTTCATCAGCACGTGGCGATCCGGGTCGGCGAGCATGAAGTCGTGCTCGTCATCGCCTTGCAGGTTCCAGAAGCTGACGGCGGTCGGCTCGTCGCGGTGGACGGCGAAGAAGGACGGGGCGAACGCGTAGACTTCGCCGAATCGGGCGACGGTCTGCTTCGGTCCCGTTTCTTTGATCGCCACGGCCTGCGTCAGGACGGTGATGGCAGCGTCCGCGGACTGCTCTCCCGCGGTCACGGTCACCACCTGCGAGGCCACTGCGTCGGGCAAGTAATCGCGCTCATCTGGATGCATCGCGTGACCGGTTCCGGTCACGGGTGTCGCGGCGATCGCGGCAAGGACGAGCAGAGCGAGTTCCATCAGTGGCTCCTTTCACGGCACTGCAGGCGCCTTCTGTAGCCGAGCCGCCATGCAAATCCGATCTTCTCTGCCGCAGCCCGCAGCCTCAGCCTCTCCGACAATGGGGGTGGAATGCCTCCGTCTCCCCGGGGGTCATCGCGCACGGATCATCATTGCCACCGCAAGGGCGGCGATGAGCAGGAGGCTGCCGAGGGTGAAGATGAGCTTCACAACGGTTGCCGCGCTGGCGATCTGTATCCAATTCGGCTGCAGGCTCTTCTCGTCGACGACGTAGCGTGCGAGCTGGCGGAGCTGCACCAGGTTCTCGGCCCAGTCGGCGAGCACTGCGAGGGCGACGGGTGCGAGGACCCAGGCGGGACTGAAGGGCCGACCGAGCGACACCAGCCCGATCAACAAGCTGGTCGCGAGCGCAGCACCGTAGAAGAAGGGGAAGATCAGGTCGAGCTCCAGAAAGTCCCTCTCGGCCTCCAAGGGCCTGCTCGCGCTCTGTGGCGACGAGTCCCGGATCGACTTCCAGAACGCTGCGACCTCGTCCGTGTCATAGCCGAGCTTCATGCCGAGTCCGCTCCCGGCGGCAGTCGAGCGGCCGCTGCACTGCTGCATCACGGCGCCGCCGCCGATCCACACGACAATCGGTAGGGCGATCATGATGAGGACGCGCGCGATCATCGACATATCACCCCCGCCATCGAAGCAGTTGGCCAATACAGGTCGCTTCCATACGGTTTGCTAGACCACGTGTCCATACCGTCAGACCGCCAACTGGAACAAAGCAAAGTCCTCTCGACGCCGCCCTGACTGCATAGGGTTATCCCCAATTGTCAGGACTGACTCGATCGCGTTAGGACCGGTGATGATGTCACACACCAGCGTGCTGCGAGAAGAGTTGGCGCGCATCCGGCCGGCGCCGCCATCGAAGTCCAACGGATCGAACCCCGAAGGCACGCCGCCGCCTGGCCGCGCCTCGGAGTGTGATTGCGCCCCGCTGCCGTTCAGCGACGCCGCCGACCTCGAAGCGGCCGCGGCGGCCAATCTCTGCGGCCTGGCGCTCTCCGGGGGCGGGATCCGCAGCGCGACCTTCAATCTCGGCGTGCTGCAAGCGCTCGCCGAGCTCAAGCTGTTGTCGCGCATCGACTATCTCTCGACCGTATCGGGCGGCGGCTACATCGGCGCCTGGCTGACTGCGCTGGTGCACCGCCACGGCGGCATCGAGGCAGTCGAAGCGCGCCTTGCCAAGTCGGTGCGCGAGCCCGAGGCGGCGGTTCGCTTCCTGCGCGAGCACTCCAACTATCTCACGCCACGCACCGGCTTCTTCGGGGCCGATACCTGGAGCGCGATCTCGATCTACCTGCGCAACATGACGCTCAACCTCGCCGTCCTGGTCGGCGTTCTGGTCGCCGCGTTGTTGGTGCCGCCGCTGCTGTTGCCGTGGTTCGAGCGCGTCGCCGCCGCCGCTCCGCCCGCCTGGATTCTGGGCGCCGCCTCTCTGGCGTCCGTTGAGTCGTGGGTTCGCCCGAGCGGATTGGCAGACTGGCTCGCCTTCCTGTGCTTTCTCCCGGCCGTAATCATGGCCGGGACCAACCTGCGCTACCTGGACAACTGCGGCGGTGAAGCAGCGCCGGCGCGGCGTCTGGCCGGTCAATTCGCCGTCCTCGGGGGCATCATCGTGCCGGCGCTGGCGGGCGCGTTCTTCATCGCCGCATCGACGTGGGAGAAGCCCCCGGCCGACATCCTCTCCCCGACACCCGACGTCCCTTGGGCAACGTTCCTCGTCTTCGTCTCCGCTTGGTGGGTCTCGCTGTGGCTCGTCCTGGTCGTCTGCTGGCACGTTCGGCGGGCCGGCCCCGTCGTCGCGACCGCGGGGCGCAGCCCCTCGGTGTGGAGGCTGGGCGGCGCGGCGCTGATCAGCGCCGTGTTTTCCGGTGTGTTGGCGGCGGCGCTGGTCGGGGTCGTCGACCACGCTGACCTCAGCGTCACCGACGCCGCGACATGGATGACCGTTGGTCCGCCCCTGGCGATTGCGATCGTCAGCTTCAGCGCCGTCCTCAACATCGGCCTCATGGGGCGGTACGTCTCGGAGGAGGTGCGAGAATGGTGGGCGCGCGTCGGCGCGTGGTTGCTGATCGCTAGCTTGGCGTGGATGGGGCTCTGCCTGATCTCATTCTTCGGCCCGCGGTTGCTCGATTCCATCGGCCGGTTCAACATCCCGGCCGCGGCCGCCTGGCTCGCCACCACCGGTCTGGGATTGTTGGCGGGTCGCAGCGCGACCACCCAGGGCGCGCAGCCCGGATCGAACCGGATCCGCGAAGCCGTGTGCGCGATCGCGCCCTACGTGTTCCTCATCGGACTGTTGCTGCTGCTGTCCTGGCTGACGGCGTGGGGCCTGCGAACCGCCTTCACGGTCGCACCCGACAGTGCCCTCGTCATCGTGTACCGGTGCGGGTTGGACACATGGTGCAAAGTCCCGTGGTGGCACACGCTCTGGGTCTGCCTCGGGGCCCTGGCGATTGCGCTGGCGCTCTCCTGGCGCGTCGACATCAACGCGTTCTCCCTGCAGCCGCTGTACCGCAACCGCCTCGTGCGGTGCTACCTGGGGGCGTCGCATCAGCCGCGCTCGCCGCATCCCTTCACCGGTTTCGATCCACGCGATGACATCGGTCTCGCGGCGCTGGCGGATCCTGCGCGCTCCCTGCGTCCGTATCCGCTCGTCAACGTCGCCCTGAATCTGGTCAAAGGCGAAGAGCTCGCCTGGCAGGAGCGCAAGGCCGCTGCCTTCACGCTCGCCCCGCTGCACTGCGGATTCAACAACACCTACCGGCGCACGGCGGAATACGCCGGCGGCGAGCTGACGCTCGGAGAAGCGTTCGCGACCTCCGGCGCCGCGGCCAGTCCGAACATGGGCTATCATTCCAATCCGGCGCTCGCCTTCCTGATGACGATCTTCAACGTCCGCCTCGGCCGCTGGCTCGGCAATCCGAAGAGCGAGACCTGCTGGACCCACCCGGGTCCGCGGCTCGCGCTGTTGGCGCTGCTCAGCGAGCTGTTCGGCAACACCAACGAGCGGGCGCGGTTCGTCTACCTGAGCGACGGCGGGCACTTCGACAACCTCGGCCTCTACGAGCTCCTGCGCCGGCGCTGTCGTTTCATCATCGCCTGCGATGCCAGCGCCGACCCCAAGGTGCGCTTCGACGATCTCGGCAGCGCGATTCGCAAGTGCCGGACCGATTTCGGCATCGACATCACACTCGACACCACCAGCCTGCGGCTCGACCCCCAGGGCGGGCACAGCCGCGGGTACTGCGCCGTGGCGCACGTCGAGTACGCCGACCACTCGATTGGAACCGTGCTCTATCTCAAGGCGGCGCTGACCGGGCGCGAGGCGGTCGACGTGCTCAATTACGCCGCGGGTGACGCGACCTTTCCCCACCAGAGCACGGCCGATCAGTGGTTCAGTGAATCGCAGTTCGAGAGCTACCGCCGCCTCGGATACCAATGCGCGCGCACCGTCCTCGAGACCGCCGCCAAGCGCCTCGCCGACGAGGCGCAGCTCGAGGGCGTCTTCATCGATCTGCGCGAGCGCTGGTATCCGCCCACCAGCATGCCCGACGGCACCTTTGCGCGTCACACGGCGCGGCTCGACGCGTTGACCGAGCGGCTGCGCGCCAACGAGCACCTGTCGTTCCTCGATGCGCAGATCGTGCCGTCGTGGAAGGACCTGATGGCCGGCGTGGCCGCCGCGCCAGCCGTCGGACCGTGGATCCCGGCCGAGGCTGACGCGCGCCGGGCGGGATTCTACTTCTGCTCTTCATTGCTCCAGCTCATGGAGAGCGTGTACGTCGACCAGGGGCTCGAGATGCAGTTCGAGCACCCCGACAACCGCGGCTGGATGAATCTGTTCCGCCACTGGTCGTGGTGCGGCATGCTGCGCGTCACCTGGGCGCTGACCGCGGCGACCTACGGAGCGCGGTTCCAGTCGTTCTGCCGCGATCGGCTGCACCTCACGGTCGGCGAGATCGTCGCCGTGCGCGCGGAAGTCGCGGAGCTCAACTTCGTCGAACAGGAACTGGCCGAGCAGGTGATGGGCGCCGGCCAGCTGTATGCGATCAGGCTGCGGGTTCCCGACCCGGCCGCCGTGGCGACCAAATCAGGCAACGGCATCGAGTTCCCGGTCGGCTTCGCGGTGGTCGAGGAGAAGGAGCTGCGCTACCTGCGCGTTCAGGATCAATTGCGCAAGATGGGGCTCGCGCGCCAGGCATTGAGCGCGCTGCTGCGCGAGGCAGAAGTGCAGAGGATCGCTGCCGACGAGGCGCCGCGGTCGCCCTTCGAGCCCTCCAACGGCAAGACCACCCTGGAGCGGATCTTCAACTCCGTGCGCGCCGAACGGAAGGCGGGCCCGTCCGCCACGGCCTGACCTCAGGCCTCGGGCTTCAGACTTCAGGGTCCGGAGTCGGGTCGCGCATCCTATCGGAGGTGGAAGCGCTGGCCGAATGCGGCGTTGCCCGAGGCGTCCTGGTAGGCGCTGTGCCAGACGACGACGAAGTCGCCGGTCGGTGCGGCCGAGACGATGTGGGCCATGTTGCCCTGATTTCGGCTGGTGTATGAGTTGACCTGGAACTCGGCACCGAGGGGGGTTCCCGTCGCGTCGAAGTGTCGGCCGAAGATGCCGTAGCCGTCGCCATCCTGGCCCGTGCTGCGCCAGACGACGACGAACTTGCCGTCGGCGTCCGTGATGATGCTCGGGATACGCTGCGCCGAGATCGTGTACGTGTTCATCTGCATCTCGCCGCCCAGCGTGCTGCCGTTGGCGGCGAAGCGCTGCGCGAAGATGCCCTCGGCAGAACCGTCTCTGCCGTAGCTCTGCCAGGCGACGACGAACCCGCCGTCGGGATCGGTGGCCACGGCGGGGAAGCGCTGATCGTTGAGCGTGAAGGCATTGACGAGGAACTCGCTGCCGAGCCGGGCCCCGCTGCTGTCGAACCTCTGCCCTCCCACGCCCCAACCCGAGCCGTCGCGCCCGAAGGTTGCCCAGGCGGCGACAAAGCTTCCGTCCGCATGACAGGCCACGGAATGAAACTCCTGCACCGAAACCGTGTAAGCGTTGACCTGGAACTCCGTGCCCGCCGGGTCGCCGCTGCTGTCGTAGCGCTGCCCGAAGATGCCGTAGTGATCGCCGTCCTGATTGCGGCTCGTCCACATGACGACGAAGTCGCCGTCTTCATCCGAGGCAACGCTGGGGAACTTCTGTTGGTGCACGGTATTCGTGTTGGCCATGAACTCCGGGCCGAGCGGCACGCCGTCGCTGTCGAAGCGCTGGCCGAAGACGTCGGCCATCGCGGCCTGTGAGTTGCGATGCTCCCAGACCACCACGAAGCTGCCGTCCGCTTCCGAGGCGACTGACGAGAAGAGCTGCAGACCCACAGTGGTGGAGTTGACCAGGAACTCGCTGCCGCGCGGGCTTCCCGCGCTGTCGTAGCGCTGCCCGAAGACACCGTCATAGCTCCCGTCCTGGTTCGGGCGGCTGTGCCAGACGACGACGAAGTTGCCCTCCGCATCGGTGGAGACGTTGGGATAGCTCTGGTTGCCGAAGGTGTAGGTGTTGATCTGAAACTCGCTGCCCGCCCGCACGGCATGAGGCACCGTCGGTGTATTCGTCGCGGTGGGCGTGCGCGTCGCGGTCGCTGTCGCCGTTGGGGTGGCGGTTGGCGTCCGCGTACTGGTGAACGTGTCGGTCGCCGTCGGCGTGTGCGTCGGCGTGGGCGTATCGGTGTTGGTTGGGGTGGGCGTCGCTGTGGCCGTATCGGTCGGCGTGGGCGTCGGCGTGTCGGTCGGGGTGGCGGTATCGGTTGGTGTGGGCGTCGCCGTGTCGGTCGGCGTGGCGGTGTCGGTCGGCGTGGGCGTCGGTGTATCGGTCGGGGTGTCGGTATCGGTCGGCGTGGGCGTCGCCGTGTTGGTCGGGGTGGCGGTATTGGTCGGCGTGGGTGTCGCCGTATCGGTTGGTGTGTTGGTGAAGGTGTTGGTCGCGGTCGGTGTGTGCGTCGGCGTGCGGGTGTAGGTGCGCGTCGGGGTCGCCGTCGGCGTTCGAGTGGCCGTCGGGGTCGGAGTCGGGCAGGTCGACGCCGACGATCGCACGGCGAGGAAGAAGTAGGTGTCACCGCTCTTGTTCACCTCGAGATCGGTTCCCACCGTAAAGCCGTCGCTGAGCAAGGACTGGATGCGATCGACGCTGGCGTTCTTGGACACCAGGTACAGGGTGCGATCGGTCGAGGCGGGAATACTCGCCGGGCGGTGGACCACGGTCCGCTTGGCCTTGTCCTGGACGAGCACCCAGCTGGGGGTCAATCCGAGTCCGGTCACGCTGCGAGAATCCACACCGTTTCCAACGTAGCTGTTCGAGCGGCTGCCGCCGGGGACGTCCCGCCAGGCGATCCAGTAGTAGGTGTCGCCGGTGTCGTTCACCGCGACGTTGGTGCCGACTTCGAATCCGTCCGCCGCAAATCCCTGAATCCGATTGTCGACTTCGATCCCCGCCGTAATCGCCAGGGAGGCGTCGCCGACTTCGTCCACGAAGCGATGAACGGCATCCGTGCCCGTGTTGGCTCGCTTGACCAACACGTAGGCAGGTTGGAAGCCCAGGCCGACAACGTCTCGATCGTCGGCGGCGTTACCGGTGTAGGTGCCGACCGCGAAGTCGGGCGTGCACTGGTCGCTGCGGATGGCGACGTAGTGGAAGATCATCCCCGCATGGTTTACGCCGCGGTCGGAGCCGACCTGGAACCCGTCGCTGGTCAACGCCTGCACCCGGTTCAAATCGCAGGCCGCCGTCAGCTCGCAGGATAGATCGCCCGACATGGCCGACGTGCGAAGGATCGCCGAGCGCTGGTCCGCGAGCTCACCGGTCACGAGGACGGCATCGGGAGCAAAGCCGACACCCGAGATCAGCCGGTTGTCCGTGCCGTCGCCGACGTAAGAACCGGTGGCGACCTGCGCCGCGTCCGCCGTGGCTGCAAAGGAGAGCAGACAGAGCAGCAGTGCCGTCCGGAGGAGTCCCCAAGCGAGGCGCAAGACGTTTCCCTGGTTCGAGCGACCCCGGCCAACGCAGCGCGCAACGTTCATCAGGTTCTCCCCCTGTTCGCAGGTCTCGCGATCGGAGCACGGGGCGTGCCATGCGACATGCCCCGACACACGGGCGGCGGAAGGGATGGTCAAGTCACGTTGCCGTACCTTGCGGAACCACAGCGGGGACCAGTCCGGCGATTTTTCGGCGAGCTGGCGGTGGCGCAGGGAAAAAATAGGCCTCAGGCCTCAGACCTCAGGTCCGGCAGGCCTGGGTTTCCCCCGCGCCCGAGGCGTCCAGGCGAGAATCTCACAGCTCTGAGGTTCGGATTCCCTCAGCCTGAGCCCCAGCCTCAGCCTTCCTGCCTCTCTCTTGCATCGCGCGCCGCAATGGTGGCAGGACCGCAAGCGAGGCAGATGAGACCGATGAGCAAAACCAGATCCAACACCGCCGATTCAGTTCCGCCAAAGTCCGCCCGCACCGACCTGCGCTTCATCGTGATCGGGGCGGGAATGTCGGGCATCCTCAGCGCGATCAAGCTGCAGGAGGCCGGCTTCGACGACGTCGTCATCTACGAGAAGGCCGATCGCCTGGGCGGGACGTGGCGAGAGAACACCTACCCGGGCATCGCCTGCGATGTGCCGTCCCATTTCTACAGCTACTCGTTCGCGCTCAACCCGGAATGGAGCCGCCGCTTCTCGCCGGGGGCGGAGATCCAGGCCTACTTCGAGGGCGTCGCCCGTCAGTACGGCGTCGAGGCGCGGATTCGATTTGGCAAGCAGGTCGCGCGCTGCGCGTTCGCCGACGGGCGCTGGCAGATCGAGATGACCGACGGATCGACCGACGCGGCGGACTTCATCATCGCGGCGACCGGCGTGCTCCATCACCCCGCCTATCCCGACATCGAGGGCCTGGACTCCTTCGCCGGCGCGGCCTTCCACAGCGCCCGCTGGGATCACGACGTGCCGCTCGCGGGCAAGCGTGTCGGCGTCGTCGGCACCGGCTCGTCGGCGATTCAAATCGTCTCAGCGCTGGTCGACGAGGTGCAGGAGCTGGTGCTCTTTCAGCGCACGCCGCAGTGGATTGCCGCGACGGAAAACGCCGCCTACAGCGACGAAGAGAAGGCGACGTTTCGCCAGCACCCGGAGGCCATGGAGGAGATCCGCGACACGGTGGCGCGCGCGTTCACCGACGGCTTCGCCAACGTGCTCGTTGACGCCGAGTCGCCCGTGCTCCAGGCAATCCATGCGCATTGCGTGGCGAATCTGGAGAACAGCGTCAAGGATCCCGTGCTGCGCGAAAAACTGCGGCCCACCTACCGGGCGGCGTGCAAACGGTTGATCATCTCGGCGGACTTCTACGAGGCGATCCAACGGCCGAACGCGCGGCTCGTCACCGAGCGCATCGCGCGCGTCGAGGGCGCCGGCGTGCGCACGTCCGACGGGCGCCTGCACGAGCTCGACGCGCTGGTCCTGGCGACCGGGTTTCGCGTCGATCGCTTCGTACGCCCGATGGACGTCGTCGGCCGCGCCGGTGTCATACTCGACGAGGTCTGGAAGGACGGCCCGTCCGCGTACATGGCCATCTCGGCCCCCGAGTTCCCCAACTTCTTCATGCTCAACGGCCCCAACAGCCCGGTCGGGAACTTCTCCCTCATCGACGTCGCCGAGCTGCAGGTCGCCTACATCCTTCAGCTCGTCGAGCAGGTGCGCTCCGGCGCGTGTGCCGAGATCAGCGCTGCGCCGGCCGCGATGGAACGCTTCGACGCCGATCGCAGAGAGGCCGCCCGCGCGACGATCTGGAACAGCGGCTGCAAGAGCTGGTATCTCGACCGGGATGGTCTGCCGACGGCGTGGCCGTGGACCTACGACCGCTTCCGCGCCGAGATGAGCCAGCCGCGCCTGAGCGATTTCGAGATGAGGTAGCGCGGACGCAGGCTGAGGCACGGGCAGAGGCTGCTGCTGCGGTTCGGATCTCCTCTGCCTCTGCCGCAGCCTCTGCCTCTCTGGGAGCGTATCGGCGAAGTGGCGTCGGCGGTTTGGATGTGATTGTGAGGATGAAGAACTTCGAAAGGGACGAGCATTCATGAAGGACTTTCGCGACAAGCTGGCCGTCATCACCGGCGGCGGGACGGGGATGGGGCGCGAGCTGGCGCGGCAGCTGAGCGCCGAGGGCTGTCACGTGGCGATGTGCGACGTGCTGTCCGAGAACATGGTCGAGACCAGGCGTCTGTGCGAGGCGGGCGCGCCCGCCGGCGTGCGCGTGACCACGCATCCGTGCGACGTCTCCAAAGAGGCGGAGATGATCGCCTTTCGCGACGCGGTCCTGGCCCAACACCAGACCGATCACATCAACCTGCTGTTCAACAACGCCGGCATCGGCGGCGGCGGCAGCCTCCTGCACGACGAGCGCGCCGACTGGGAGCGCACGTTCGGCGTCTGCTGGTACGGCGTCTACTACGGCACGCGCGTATTTTTGCCGTTGCTCGTCGCCAGCGACGAGGGCTACATCGTCAACACCAGCAGCGTGAACGGTTTCTGGGCCTGCCTCGGTCCGGACACGGCGCACACGGCGTACAGTGCGGCGAAGTTTGCCGTGAAGGGATTCACCGAAGCATTGGTGGTCGAGCTGCGCGTCGAGGCTCCGCATGTGAAAGCCGCCGTGGTCATGCCGGGACACATCGGCACCTCGATCGTCATCAACAGCAGCAAGGTCCTGGGCAAGGGCGATGCGCTCGACATGCCAGCCAAGGACGTCGCCCGCTTGCGCGATCAGTTGGTCAAGCGCGGCCTGCCGGTTGCCGATCTTCCCGACGACCAGATCCGCGTCGTCATGCAACAGGTCGGCATGGCCTTCCGCGACGCCGCGCCGACCACCGCCGTCGAGGCGGCACAGATCATCCTCGACGGCGTGCGCAACGACGAGTGGCGCATCCTGGTCGGCGAAGATGCCAAGGCGCTCGATCGCCTGGTGCGCGAAGCGCCCGAGAACGCCTACGAGCACTCGTTCATGCAGGCGTTGCAGGCGCAGGGCCACATGCGAATGGGCGGCTGACCTTAGCCACCCCCCTCAGCCTTTGCCGCTGCCTCTGCCTCTCCGGTCATCCGCAGCTGCAGCCCCCGCCCCAGCCTCGCTGAATTTGGCGGGGGCGGGGCGCGGATCGCTGAGGGGCAGCGGCAGCGGCTGAGGCTGCGTTCGCAAGCGGAGCCGACCGTCGGTGCTCGCTGCTGCGGGAAATCGCGCAGTGAGTTGGGCGAGATCCCGCAGCTCACCCTCGGGGGCTTCTTCCTGCGCCCGTTGCCCACCCTCTCACGGTTGGTTCCTGGGCTGGTCCGGTTCTTGGACTGCCCACCGGTCAAGAGATCGTCCGATCGCGACGCAGTCCGGAATGCGCGCGCTTGGACGCTTGAGTTTCCGCGCCGGCACCCGTTGCGGCGTCGTCATT
Organism: uncultured Binatia bacterium (SeqCode); assembly: GCA_964455095.1. Lineage (GTDB taxonomy): Bacteria > Desulfobacterota > Binatia > HRBIN30 > CADEER01 > CAYVUV01. Next base: position 11,091 of record CAYVUV010000228.1, on the reverse strand, counting down.
CACACTTTGAACAGGAGAGAATCATGTCGAGAACGAAACATTTCATCCTTGCCTCAATCCTCGCGGCGGGCCTCTTCGCGCCGCTCAACGCGCATGCGGCCGAGCTGCGCAGCGTCGCGTGCTCGGTATCCGTGAACTACCTGCTGAACGGCGTCGTCCGGGCACCGTACCAGAAGGATTTCGTCATCACGCCAGGCACCACCTTCGAGGACGATTTCTCCACCTTCACCCGGTTCAGGATCTTCGACGCCTCGACACGCCTGGAAGCGGACAACAAGACGACCACCGTGTCGTTCAGCTACTACAACGACGTGGGCGTGTTCGAAGCGATCGACTTCCGCACCGAGTTGAAGCTGCGCAACGACAGGACTCCGGAAACCACCTCCGCCACGCATACCTACTGGTCGTCGCTCGGCGTGGCCGGAAACCACACGACCGATTACTCGTTCACCTGCCAGGTGCTGAAGGACTGACGCACTGGAAACTCCCAGCTCTGCCGCAGCCTCTGCCTCTCTGAACGGGGATCTGGGAGTAGGCAGAGGCTGCGGTTCGGAGCTGGGCGCTATCGCGGCGGAGTGGCCGTGTCGTCCCAGCGTTGGGGGACCTTTTGGATCTTGGCGGTGTCGTAGCCTTGCGCGGCAAGCAGCGCGACAATCGACTGGTAGTCCGATTCCGCCATCGCCGGCGTGCGCGCCATGATCCAGACGTAGTCGCGTTTGTCGCGCCCGATGGCGGTGTGCGTGTAGTCGCGGTCGAGATAGACGATGCGGTAGTCGCCCTTGAATGGCCAGATGAACTGCATCCCCCAGACGGCGTTCGACTGCGTGTCGAGCACGAAGCCGCGCGGAGTATGGCGTTTGAGCTCGCCGTCGAAGCCGCCTTTGCGGAACGTGAAGGTGGTGTCGATCGTGCCGTCTGCATCGAGTCGATAGGACTCGACCGCGTTGTAGGCATCCTTCTCGACGAAGGTCGGGATGTTGGCGATCACGTACCAGTCGCCCATGAAGCGCTGCAGATCGACGTGCGGGACGGTCCGGATCGGCGCGCGCTGTGTCGCCGCGCAGCCGGTCAGCAGCGCGCAGCTCAGCCAGAGGGCAAGGCCGCGGCTGTCGAGTCGGCGGGGAGAAGTCCTCGCTGCCGCAGGGCGAGCGTTTCGGCGCTCGGGGCGAATCGCGCTGAGGTGATCACAAGTCATCCTGGGAGTATGCTCCGATTTTGCAGGCCCGCCATATACCTACAGCGTCGGAGCTGCCGTGCACGGGTGGAGCCGAACCGGTGCTGATTGGCACCCGCCATGGCGGGCGGAGGCAGGCTCCGGTAAGTATTGGACATGAGCCACGAGTTGCCGCCGATCGACGCGGTGCTGCTGCTCTCTTTCGGCGGGCCCGAGGGGCCCGACGACGTCGTGCCGTTTCTCGAGAACGTGACGCGCGGGCGCAACATCCCGCGCGAGCGGCTGGAGGAAGTCGGCCAGCACTATTTCCAGTTCGGCGGCGTCAGCCCGATCAACGCCGAGTGTCGGGCGCTGATCAGCGCCCTGCGCGCCGAGCTCGCCCGCCACGGGCCCGACCTGCCGGTCTACTGGGGCAACCGCAATTGGCACCCGCTCCTGGCGGACACGTTGAGGCAGATGGCCGACGACGGCGTGCGGCGCGCGGTAGCCGTGGCGACGTCGGCGTACAGCTCGTACTCGGCCTGTCGCCAATACCTGGACGATATCGACAACGCGCGCGCGGCGGTCGGTGCGCAGGCGCCGCTCATCGAGAAGCTGCCGCCGTTCTACAATCATCCGGGTTTCATCGAGACGATGGCGGCCAACACGCGGGCCGCGTTCGCGCGCATGCAGGTCGCGCCGGCGCACACGCGGCTGGTCTTCACCGCCCATTCCATTCCGACCGCCATGGCCGCGACGTGCGACTACGAGGCCGAGCTGCGCGAAGCGTCGGCGCTCGTCGCCGCGCGCGCCGCGCCGCCGGGCGTCGCCTGGGATCTCGTCTTTCAGAGCCGCAGCGGTCCGCCCGCGCAGCCCTGGCTCGAGCCCGACGTCTGCGATCACCTGCGCGCGCTGCGCGACGCCGGCGTCGCCGGTGTGGTGGTGGTGCCGATCGGTTTTGTCGCCGATCACATGGAAGTCAAATTCGATCTCGATACGCAGGCGCGCGAAGTGGCCAACGAGATCGGCCTCGCGATGGAGCGCGCGCTCGCGGTCGGCGCGGCGCCGGCGTTCGTCGCCGGTCTGCGCGAGCTCGTGGCCTGCCACATCGAAAGGCGGCCCGCCCCGACGCTCGGCACCCGCGGGCCGCGGCCGTTTCCGTGTCGCGCAGGCTGTTGCGCGTATGCACCGCCGCGCCGGCCCTGAACCTGTCTGACCGCAGCCTCTGCCTCTGCCTCCCTTGAAAGAAGGCCGGAGAGGCAGAGGCTGAGGCTGAGGCTCAGGCAGCGGTCAGAAAGTGCTGCCAGTTGGTGCGGTCGTTGTCCCCGGTGCTACAACCTTCCGCGTCATGGCGACGGCACTGCGGCGCGCATACGAGAACTACCGGACCGGCGAGGCGGTGTTTCGCGATGCCAACCGCTTGCGTCAGATCCTCAGCGTGCTGATCCGGCACGGGTTCGGTGCCGTGGTGCAGCAGCTCAACCTCGGCGAGCGCTGGGGGATCGCCAAGCTGGTCGAGAAGCACCTCTTCGACGAAGCGCAGCTGCCGCTCGAGCGGCGCATTCTGCTCGCCATCCATGACCTCGGTCCGACGTTCGTCAAGCTCGGGCAGATCCTGTCGACGCGGCCGGACCTGCTGCCGCCGGCGCTGATTCAAGAGCTGACGACGCTGCAGGACGACGTGCCGCCGATGGCTTTCGAGCAGGTGCAGGCGACGATCGCGCAGGAGCTCGGCGGCGACATCGAGTCGTTGTTCGCCGAATTCTCGCCGCAGCCGCTCGCCTGCGCGTCGATCGCACAGGTGCACTGCGCGCGCCTGCCCGACGGCAGCGACGTGGTCGTCAAAGTGCAGCGCCCCGGCCTGCGCCCGCAGATCGAGGCGGACCTCGAGATCATGGCGTTCCTGGCGCGCGCGCTGGAGAGCAACTTCCCCGAGGCGCGCCTCTACTCGCCGGCCGGCATCGTCGAGCAATTCGAGCGCGCCATTCGCAAGGAGATCGACTTCAACAACGAGCTCGAGAACATCGAGACCTTCCGCGCCAACTTCCACGCCCATGCCGGCGTCTACTTTCCGCGACCGTACCGCGAGCGCAGCAGTGCGCGCGTGCTGACCATGGAGCGCATCGTCGGCAAGAAGGTCACCGAGATCGATGCGCAGGCGCTCGACGCCGAGCGCGTGATTCGCGCCGGCATCGACGCGGTGCTGCAGATGATCTACGTCGACGGCTTCTTTCACGGCGATCTGCACCCCGGCAACATGCTGGTGCGCGACGACGGCACGCTGTGCTTTCTCGACTTCGGCCTGTGCGGCCGGCTGACGCGGCGCCAGCGCGAGCAGCTCGTCGACATGCTGCTGGCGCTGGTGAACAAGGACTTCGCCGGCGTCGCGCGCCTGTTCTGGCGCTTTGCCGACGACGAGTTCGCCGGCGCGCGCGACTACGACGCGTTCGAGGCCGATGTCACCGAATGCCTGCAGCGGCGCTTTGCCGACAAGAGCATGAAGGAGATCGAGTTCAGCGCCTTCTTCCGCGACCTGATCGACCTGGCGCTGCGCCACCACGTGCGCATGCCGCCCGACTACACCATGACCTTCAAGGCGCTGATGACGATGGAGGGCGTCGCCAAGCAGCTGGTCCCCGACCTCGACATGCTGGCGGCGGCGCGCCCGTACGTCACCGCGCTGGTCGCAGAGCGTTACGCCCCGCAGCGCCTGGTGCAGAGCGGCTACGAGGCGCTGCGCGAGCTGTCCGAGTCGGTCGGCGATCTGCGCGGCGCGGCCCGCCTGGGCGTCGACTACCTGCGCGCCGCCGAGCGCCAGGTGCGGCGTGAGACGAACCGCGTCGAGGAGCTGCGCCACACCTACGCCCTGGTGCAGCGCAACCACCGCACCGCCGCGCTGGCCGCTGTGTGTGCCCTCTGCGGCACGCTGTCGCTCGACCACGATGGCTTCACGGTACTTGGCCTGCCGTTCGTGTCGCTGCTGTTCTATGCCGGCGCCGCCGTGCTCGCGGTGGCGTACCGCGCCGGGTCCAGCCGCGAGCCGTAGTATGGCCCCCTCGAGATTTACCTCCCCCCGACCCCCTCCTTGGAAAGGAGGGGGAGCAAAGCAAGGAGAGGCAACTCTGTTGTGGGCCGCGCTTCAAGTGCGCCGGGGGCGCAGCTCGTAATCGTCCAGCGTTGGCGCCTTCGTCCAGCGCCAGTAGTCGACCAGACGCCACGGCGACGTGGTCAGGACCTTGCCGGCGGCGTTCTTGTACCAATTGTTCATGCCGGGGTGCGACCACACCATCGTGGTGTGGCGCTCGTCGAAGCGCTGGGCGTACGCGTCGTGCACCTCGCGGCGGCAGTCCATGGCCGCGAAGCCGCCGCCGAGTATGGCCTCGAGACAGGCCATGGTGTAGCGGACCTGACATTCGGAGTGAAAGATGATGCTGCCGCCGTGGGCGAGGTTGGTGCCGGGGCCGTAGAGGCAGAAGAGGTTGGGAAAGTCGGGTACGGTGATGCCGAGGTAGGCGCGCGGCTCTTCGCCCCAGCGCTCGCGCAGCGTGACGCCGCCGCGGCCGATGATCTCCATCGGCCAGAGGAAGCGGTTGGCGTGAAAGCCGGTGGCGAAAACGATGACGTCCACCGCATGCTCGCGGCCGTCGGCGCAGCGCACGCCGCGCGGCGTGATGGCGGCGATGGGGTCGGTGATCAGATCGACGTTGTCGCGCTTCAGCGTCGCCAGCCAGGTGCCGTTGTCCTGCAGCATGCGTTTGCCGAACGGCGGGTAGCGCGGCACGACCTTGGCGACCAGATCGGGATCGTCGCCGATCTGCTCGGTCATGTACTGCGCGAAGTACTCGCGCATGAAGTCGTTCATGGCGTTGACCGAGCGCTCGGGGTGCGGCCACTCCGGGTCGACCTGGAGCACGGGCATGAGGCCGTCGGCCATCGGCCAGAAGAGCAGGAAGCGGTACCAGCGCGCGTAGTACGGCACGTGGCGCAGCAGCCACTTCTTCGCCTCGCCGACGCGCGCGTGGTAGCGCGGGTTCGGCACCATCCACTGCGGCGAGCGCTGGAAGATCAGCAACCGCTTCGCTTGCTGGGCGATCTCCGGCGCGAGCTGGAAGGCGCTGGCGCCCGTGCCGATGACCGCGACGCGCTGGCCGGTGAGGTCGTGCTGGTGCTGCCAGGCGGCGGAATGGAACGCGGGGCCGATGAATGAATCGCGCCCGGGAATCTCTGGCAGGCGCGGCCGGTTGAGCTGGCCGACGGCGCTGATCAGCGCGTTGGCGGTCAGGGTCTCTTCGCCGTCGCGCGAGCGCAGGCGCACCGTCCAGCACGCGGCCCCATCGTCCCAGCGCGCCGCGATCACCTCGGTGCCGAAGCGGATGTGCTGCCGTACGGCGTGGCGATCGGCGCAGCGCTCGAAGTATGCGCGCAGCTCGTCGCGCTGCGAGAAGAACTCGGACCATTCGTGGTTGGCTTCGAACGAGTACGAGTAGAAATGATTGGGGACGTCGACGCGGCAGCCCGGATAGCTGTTCTCGAACCAGGTGCCGCCGACGCCGTCGTTCTTTTCGATCACCACGTAAGGCAGGCCGGCTTGTTCCAGACGGATCGCGGCGAGCAGGCCCGACATGCCGGCGCCGATCACGACGACGCGGAACTCGGCCCGGCGCTCGGCGGGGACGTCGTTCCACGCGACGTCGCGCGCGTCGCCCTCGCCGAGCGCGATCTCTTCGAGGAACATCGGCACGTACTCGTCGGGGACTTCCTCGCCGACGATGAAACTCATCATCGCTCGGATCGTCGCCGGCGCCGGCGCCGGCGGCAGCGTGCAGCCGCGGTCGCGATAGCCCCGCAATGCCGCCAGCGCCATCGCCCGCACCGCCGCCTTCTCGGCCTCGGAGAGCGCGCCGTCGATGTCGCCCGGGATCGTCTTCTGCGGCCGGATCGGTCCCTCGAGCAGCGACGCGTCGCCGGTCAGGTGCACGAGCGACATCATCAGCGTCGGCACGCTGGCGTGCTCGAGCGCCGCGGCGAGGAACGCATCGTCGTCGGTGATGGGGGCGTCGGCGAACTTCTCTGTCATCGGGTCTACCGCGCCGGGCAGTAGCAAATCCCGCCGCGAAGGGGGAGGGGGCGCGCCGTACCTCTTCCGATCAACGGCGGTTCACTGCTACATGAGCCCTTCAAATGAGCGTGAGGTTCTCGTGCTGCGACTGATCCCGTGCAGTGCCATTCTGTGCGCAACACTCCTGGCGCAGCCCTCGTCCGGTGCGGAGGAGAAGCCTCCGGGCACAGGGATTGTCGAGCAAGGCTCGCCGGTCGGGCTGCCGCCGGGCGCCGTGATCGCGCCGCCTGACGCTGCGGCGGCCGCGACGCCAGAGCCCGAAGTAACGGGGCAGACGCGGCTGATGCGCGCTGCCGCAGCCGGGCAGACCGATACCGTGCAACAGTTGCTGTCGAGCGGCGGGGCGGACATCGGCGCCGTCGATTCCAGAGGCTGGTCGGCGCTCATGCACGCGGCGTGGGGCGGACACACCGACGTCGTCAAATTGTTGCTCGCGAAGGGAGCCGCGGTCGATGGGCGCGACGCATCCGGCGCCACACCGCTGCTGCGCGCGGCGGGCAACGGGCATCAGGCGACGGTCGAAGCACTGCTCGCCGCCGGGGCCGACGTCAACGCGCGCGATCGCGAGGGCGTCTCGCCGCTCCTTCCCGCGGCCTTGTACGGTCGCCTCCAGGTCGTTCAGCTCCTGCTCGACAAGGGCGCCGACATTACCGTGGCCAACCAGGAAGGGATCAATGCGCTCATGGCCGCCGCAGCCAACGGCAAGACCGACACCGTCGCCGCCCTGCTGGCGCGCGGTGCCGACATCAACGCGAAGAACAAGAATGGCACGACCGCGCTGATGGCTGCCGCGACCAACGATCTGCTGCCCACGGTGGAGCTCTTGCTGTCGAAAGGGGCGGACCCGAACCTCAAGGACAACGACGGCGACACCGCGCTCACCATCGCCGAGGAGTGGGAGCACACCGGCGTCATCCGCGCCCTGCTGAAGGCCGGGGCCGGGGATTGACGGGAATTGGATCCGTCTTGTGGGAGGGCGAGGCTCCCGCCGAGCCTCGTCGACGCGCGCTAGAAGGCTCGGCGGGCGCCTCGCCCTCCCAAGAACCGGTCACAAAAAAAGGGGAAGGGCGGTTTCGCCCTTCCCCTCTTCGGTCCGTGGATCGTGTTGCGTGCTTACGGGATGATCGTCTTGTCTCCCGGCAGGCAAAAGAGGAACGGCTTCTTCGCGAACAGGGTCTGGACCCCGAACTGGTTCACGGTCTGGATGTGCACCGGTGCCGGGAGGTTGTTGCCTTTGGCCTTGTAGCACAGGAGATGGTCGAGATCGTTCCTGATTCCCTCCGCGTTCTTGTCGGCGGGGTTGCACCAGAGAAACGGCTTCTTGAGCTGCAAAATGGGTTGTACGGCGAACTGGTCCTCGACGAAGACCGACGGCGGGAACACGACGACATCCTTCTTTATTTTGTAGCACTGGTAGTGGTCGAGGGGCAGCAGCCCGATCGGCAGGATCTGCCCGCGGATCTCACCGCCCGGGAAAGCAGCCGAGTGGATGTTCACGTAGTGCCGTCCGAATCTCATGTCGTCCATTTGAGCCGCGGTGAGAGGCCCGTAGGCGCCAACCTTGGGGCTCCCGACTGGCAAGCCGAACACGATTCCACCCGGCACACCGATCGCGCCCAGGTGCACGTGCGAAAAGAGCTCGGGCGCGAGCAGCGGCGCTCCGGTCTGGGTGATGTTGAACGTGACCATGGCGGTCGTCGTGTCGAGCGAAAATGTTCCCGTCCACACCGAGGGACTTCCGCTCGGCGGTGTCTCCTGGGCCTGTTCGACGGTGGCTCTGAACTGTATCGGAAAGACAAACGCCTGCGCGGCGCTACCGACGGCGAGGCACGCAGCGGCCGCGAAGCTCAACGTCACGCCCACTCGGGTGGCCAATCGAACCGCGAGAAACCTACCAACTGTTTTGCTCATGCTTACCCCCTTCGCCGTTGGCCAATCCCGGAGTGATTCCCCCCCTCGGTGCGCGGCTTTCGCGCCGGCCAAGTGCATTGCGCGGATTCTCGCCCCGGACTGAATCTTCTGTCAAGGATTTTCTCATTGTTCACTACTACGGAACACATGTGCCGCATTGCGCGCCGATGCGACCGCGCGTTAGGCTGCCGGCAGCTCCGTCATGCGTCCGCCGCGAACGCCCCCTGATTTGCCGTCCCCACCGGTTGGCGCGCTGCGTGGCTTGGGTGCCCTCGTCGCGCTGGCGCTCTCCGGCGCCGCCGGCCTGATCGACGAGGTGTGCTGGATCCGGCGCTCGTCGCTGGTGTTCGGCTCGACGACGTACGCTGTCAGCACGGTCCTGATGGTGTACTTCCTCGGCCTCGCCGCCGGCAGCTGGACGTTCGGCCGCCTGGCACAGCGCGCGCGGCGCCCGTTGCGGCTCTGTGCGGCGCTCGAGATCGGGCTCGCGGCGTTCGTCGTCGCCAGCCTGCCGGCGTTCAGCCTCGTCGAAGGCGTGTACGGAGAACTGTACCGCGCGCTGCCGGAAAACTCGGCGCTGCTCTGGTCGGCGCGCGTCGGCCTCATCGCGCTGGTCCTGCTCCCGCCCACGTTCCTGATGGGCGGCACGCTGCCGCTTTTCAGCCGGCATCTGATCCGCGACCCGGCGCGCCTGGGCAGTGCCATCGCGCGCCTCTACGCCATCAACACCCTGGGCGGCGCCGCCGGATGTCTTCTCACCGGCTTCGCGCTGCTGCCGGCGGTGGGGATGAGCGGTGCCCTGGTGCTCGCGGCGGCGCTCAACCTGACTGCCGGCGCGCTGATGTACCTCGCCGACACGGCTGCCCTGTCGCCCGTTGCACCACAGGCCATGGCCCCGCGCCGCATGCGCGCGACCGTCGGTGCGCTGCTCTTTGCCGTTGGGTTCGTCGCGCTCGGCACCGAGGTGCTGTGGACGCGCTTCCTCGCCCTGGTGCTCGACAACACCGTCTACACCTACACCCTCACGCTGGCGCTGGTCCTGGTCGGCATCGTCCTCGGCAGCGCGCTGGTTGCCGCTCTCCCCGAGCGCATCCCGCGGGCGCGGCTGTTCGGTGCCCTGGAGATCGCCACCGGCCTGCTCGTCTGGTTCATGATGATGCTGCCGGCGTCCGCTTGGAGTCGATTCGGCGGCGCGCTCGCCGTGACGTCGATCTTGCTCCTCCCGCCGGCGCTACTCAGCGGCGCGGCTTTTCCGCTCGGCGTGCGCATGGTGGTGACGACACCCGCTTTGGCCGGAATCGGGATGGGGGCCATGGCCGCACTGAGTACGCTCGGCGGCATTGCCGGCGCGCTGGTCGTGGGCTTCGGGCTCCTGCCGCACTTTGGACTCGAAGTCAGCGTTCGATTCTGCACCGGGTTGAGCCTGGTCGCGGGCATGGCGGCGTGGGCCTGGCTCGATACTGGCGGCGCCCGCCTGACGCGTCTGGCGATCGCAACTGTCGCGCTGCTCGCGTGGCTCGGGCTCCCGTACCTGACGGGCACTCGGCTCCCGGCCGATTTCCTGGCCGGCGGCGGTGTGCTGGTCGACTACCGCGAGGGGCGCGAATCGAACGTCGCATTGGTGCGGCGGGCTGGCAACACGTTGGTGTTGGAGATCGACCGCTGGTGGCAGGGGCAGGACACCAAGTCACATCAGGTCATGGCGGCGCATCTGCCGATGATGCTCCATCCCGATCCGCGCCGCGTGCTCGTCGTCGGCGTCGGCGCGGGGCAGACGCCGATGCGCATCACACTGTACGACATCGAGCGGCTCGACTGCGTCGACATCGAGCCGGCCGTCTTCGACTTGATCCGCGATCACTTCCCGAGCGCGTGGATGGACGACGCGCGCGTGCGTCTGCTGCGCGAGGATGGGCGCAACTACCTGACGCACACGGCCGAGCGCTACGATGTCATCTCGCTCGAGGTCGGCCAGGTCTTCCGCCCGGGCGTGGCGTCGTTCTACACGGCCGACTTCTACCGCCGCGCCCGCGAACACCTGCGACCGGGTGGGCTGTTGTCGCAGTTCGTGCCGCTGCCGTTTCTCTCCCCCGACGAGGTGTGCAGCGTGGTGGCGACGTTCCTCACCGCCTTCCCGCAGGCGACGCTGTGGTACAACACCGCCGAGCTGCTGCTCATCGGCTCGCTGGACACGCCTCCCATGCTGCGCCCCGAGCGGCTGGCGCAGGTGACGTCGAGTCCCGCCATCGCCGCGGATCTGCAGTTCAGTCTCTGGGGCGGGCCGGCGCAATGGCTGGTGCGGCCGGAGGTGCTGCTCGGCGGATTCCTCGCCGGGCCGGACGCGCTGGCCGCGTTGTCCGCCGGCGCGCCCGTGTACCGCGACGACCGGCCGGTGCTCGAGTACGCCGCCAGCGGTACGCGCGGCAGCTAGATGCGCGAGCTCCAGTCGTTGCCGTTGATCCGCCGCCACCTCGCGGCGATCGAGAGCGCGGCACCGGGAATGTCCACCGACCTCGCGCGCGCGTCGACACGGGTGCGCGAGCAGAATCTCAATGACGTCGTGGCCGCCGCGCACCTGCGCGGTGCTCGCGGCGGCGTGGACGAGGCGCTGCGCCTGGCGTTGGCGGCCAACCCGGAGAACTTCCAGGCCAACCGTCTCATGGGCGATGCGCTTCTCAACGCGGGTCAGCTGGACGAGAGCGGGCGCTACTATCGCCAGGCGCTGGCGATCCGCGACGGCGATGCGCGTGTGCACGCCAGCCTGGCCCTCGTCCTCCTGCGCCAGCGACAGCTCGACGCCGCGGTCGAGCACTACCGCGCCGCGCTGACGCTGGGTGGCGACGAGGCTGAGTTGCGCAACAGCCTCGGCGTTGCACTCGGACTGCAAGGGAATCTGTCCGCAGCGCTC
>CAYVUV010000227.1:0-2492 GCA_964455095.1 uncultured Binatia bacterium (SeqCode) | reverse complement strand
CCCAGCACGCCCAGCGTGAACAGCTGGAAGGCCGTGCGCAGTGCGCCGGGATGGCCGCGGAACTGGGTGAGCGCCGAGAACGCGTAGTCGGCGAACCAGAGCACCCCGAAGAGGATGATTGCCTCGTAGGCGATGCCCATCAGGCGGCGCCAGGGATCGGCGGCCGTATCCGGCGAACCCTGCATCAGAACTGCTTCGGGCGCGGCGGCGGGCGCTTCGGCGTGCGGCGTGCGAGGTCGGACAACGGCTGCGCGGCTTCCTTGGCCAGCCCGGTACGCGCGCCGGCGTGGCGCGCGGCGGTGTTGCTGGTCCAGCCGGCAGTGCGCAGCACCGAGCGCTGCTCGGGGGTCATTTCCTGGTAGCGCTCCCACTGCGCCTGCCGCTCGTCGGGGGGCAGCCGCTTGGCGAGCCGGTAGTTCTGCCGCGCGAGCCTGCGCTGATCGGGCGTGAGCGCCGCCCATTCGCGGATGCGCTCGTGCGCGCGCTCGCGCGCATCGGGAGCCATGCGCGGCACCCGGCTGGCGAGCGACACCCAGATGCGTTTTTCCTGCGCCGACCAGCCGTTCCACTGCGTGGCGAACGGGCCGAGCACGGCCTGCTGCGCCGGGGTGAGTTCGCTCCAGAGCGGGCGGACCAGCGGCAGCAGCGACGCCCGCGGCGCCGCCGGCTCGTTCTCGGCGCGCACGGGCACGACGGCCGCCGCCAGCGCCACGCACAGGGCGGCGACGATCGCGGCGGCGAGTTGCTCGCGGCTCACTCGCGGTCTCCCTGGGCGACGTTGCGCAGGAACACGCCGAAGCCACGATCGGCGTAGGCCGAGATCGGCACCTCGTCGACGAGCACCGCTGCGTCGACGTCGGCGATGTCGTCGGCACGCAGGCGGCTGTCCCATTCGGAGATGCCGTAGAGCACCGCGGCGACGATCGCGACCGGCACGACGACCGCCGCGAGGCCCAGCCCGAAGCGCCGCCGTCCGTCGGGGCCGCCGCCGGTCGACGGGCGGCCGCCTGCGGCCGCCGCGACCACGATCGCGTGCGCGGCCTGGGCCGTCGCCGGCTTCGGCACGGCGACCTGGGCCTGCCTGGGCATGCGGGCGAGCGCCGCCTCGCGGGCAGTGGCCAGCCGGTGGGTGACGCGCCACGGCAGGTGCTCGGCGGATTCGTCGAGCGCCTCGCGGGCGAGTTGGGCGATTCGTTGTTCGTTCATGGTGCAATTCCGCGCGCCCGGAGCACGTCCGCCAGGGTGTGGGCCGCACGGGAACAGTGCGTCTTGACGCTGCCCTCCGAGCATCCCATGGCCTCGGCGGTCTCGGCCACGTTGAGATCTTCCCAGTAACGCAGCAGGAAGGCTTCGCGTTGACGTCGGGGCAGCTTGCCGATTTCCTCGTCCAGGATGGCAAGCAGCTGGGCGCGCTCGAGTCGATCGGCCCCGTCGGCCGCGGCCGCGCTGCCCGGCTCGGGCTCCAGGGCTTCGAGGATGTCGCGCTCGCCGGCCTCTTCCCCGGCGTCGCCGGCCAGCGCCGACAGCGGCGTCGTCCAGAGGTTGCGGACCTTCTGGCGCCGGAAGTGGTCGGTGATCGCGTTCTGCAGGATCCGCTGGAACAGCAGCGGCAACTCCGACGGCGGGCGCTCGGCGTAGCGGGTGGCGAGCTTGAGCATCGCGTCCTGCACGACGTCGAGGGCGACCTCCTGGTCGCGCACCGCGTAGACCGCCTGCTTGAACGCTCGGCGCTCGGCCGCGGCGAGGAAATCGGACAATTCCTGCCGGGTGGCCATTCGGGTCGGGTTCGGCGGCAAGTGGAGAGAAGACGCTGCGCATGCTAGCAGAAGGCCTGCCGGCAGCGCCCCCTGCGGGCCGGTGCGCCTTGACCCTCCCTGTTGCGGTGCAGTATCCTGCTCGTCTACCCCTAGGGCGCCCCTTCCGGGACTGGTGGCTGCGGCGATCAGCGCGGACGGGGCGTTGTCTTTGCGTGCGCCGAGCGCCTTCACGAGAGGCATGCAGGCGCATCCGATCAAACTCGCAGGCCCCGTGCCGAGGCCTGCGTCGTGGCGCTTCGACGCGTACCCGCGCGGCGATGGCCCATGGCGCCGGCGGACGGGCTCCCTGGACTTGAAAGGACTACTTTCGATGGAAATCACAGGCGCGGAAATTGTCGTTCGCTGTCTCCAGGAAGAGGGCGTCGAGCACGTCTTCGGCTATCCGGGCGGCGCGGTTCTCTACATCTACGACGCGATCTTCAACCAGGACAAGTTCCAGCACGTCCTGGTGAGGCACGAGCAGGCGGCCGTCCATGCCGCCGACGCGTATTCGCGGTCCACGCAGAAGGTCGGCGTGTGCCTGGTCACCAGCGGGCCGGGCGTCACCAATGCGGTCACCGGCATCGCGACCGCCTACATGGATTCGGTTCCGCTGGTGGTCATCACCGGGCAGGTGCCGACCCACGCGATCGGCGAGGACGCCTTCCAGGAGTGCGACACGGTCGGCATCACGCG
>CAYVUV010000226.1:0-21840 GCA_964455095.1 uncultured Binatia bacterium (SeqCode) | reverse complement strand
GTGCGCCGGCGCACGTCGGGCTCGCCGTCGCGGCGGCGCGCAAAGGCGATGAAGTCGTCCGCAATGCGCCGCCGCAGAGCCGCGGGCAGGGGCGTGAACAGCCGCGGGTCGAGCATGCGGCCGACTTATCAACCGCTCGGTCGATAAGTCAAGGGCGCGTGCGGTCAGTCTCGGTCGGGTGCGCCGAGCGGAAAGAACTGGCGATACGGCCGCGCCTCGTCCACTGCCCGTGCGAAGGATGGGCGGGCGAGCAACCGTTGGCGATAGGCGCGGACATTGGTGGAGCCCTGGCCGATGGGGTGAACCCAGTCGGCGTAGAACAGCGCCGGCGCGGCGGCGCAATCGGCCAGGCTGAAGGCGTCGCCCGCCGCCCACTCGCGCCCGGCCATTGAGCCCTCGAGCCACGCGTAGGCCGTATCGAGCAGCTTGTGCGCGTCGGCGACACCCTGGCGGTCGCGATCCTCTGTCGCACGGATACTGTCGAAGACGATCTTCTGCATCGGTGTCATGACGTAGTTGTCGAAGAAGCGGTCCATCATCCGCACGTCGAGCGCGGCGCGCGCGTCGGCGGGGATCAACTTCACGGGGCCGGGGTGAACGAGATCGAGATATTCGATGATGATGGTCGATTCCACCACGCTGTGGCCGGCGTCGGCCAGCACCGGCATCCGCTTGAGCGGCCACAAGATCGCCAGCTCGGCTGCCGCGCGCTCGTCGCCCATCGCCAGCATGCCGAGCTCGAACGGGGTATCGTTCTCGTACAGCGCGATCAGGACCTTCTGGCAGTAGGACGAAAAGGGGTGGGCATAGAGCTTCATGGACATCCGCCTCCTCAGGCAGTGGCGCCTGACTTGCGAAGCACGGCGCTGCGCAGGAAGTGCATGCGGTCTTGTCCCCAGTAAAGCTTGCCGGCGTAGACGAAGCTCGGGACGCCGAAGATGCGGTCGCGTTCGACGCCGAGGCGCCAGCCCGCGGACGCTTCGGCGCGAAGGTCCTCCGAATGTGCCGCGGAGACCATCGTGGCGGGATCCAACCCAGCGCCGCGGGCAGCGTCGGCGATGACGCGGTCGTCTCCGAGGTCGAGGCCCTCGCAGAAGCGCTTGCGGAAGACCTCCACCATGAAGCGTTGCTCCCCGCCGTGGCGTCGAGCGCCCAAAAACGCCGCGTGCGAGAGCGCCCAATCGGGATCGCCGGGGGGCGGGGGGCGGACCGTCAGGCCCTGCTCGCGCGCCAGGCGCGCGATGTCCTGTGCAATGTAGGCAAGCTTCTCCGGCATCACCGACGGATCGTTCGGGAAGAGCTCGGGTGTCGGAAAGATCGGGATCCGCTCGATCGGCACGCCCAGGTCACCGAGCTCCGCCTCGAGCCGCTCGGCCGCGAGCCAGGCGTAGGGGCTGCGGAAGCTGAAGTAGAAGCGAATGGCGTTCTGGCTTCTCGGTTCGATCATGGAACTCCGCAGGTAGGTAGCGCCATCGCAAGCATCAGGGCGGCACGAGTCGCTGCCGGCGATGGTTGGTTATGAACTGTTGTCCCAGGATTGTCACGGAGACCATGGTTCCGCCGTCGTCTTGATGGTGACGCTCGACGAAGCCGCGGTCATTGGCCTCTTCCCATACCGGAAGGCGGGGGCAGGACGTCCGCCACGCGTCCATGACCTCGGCATACGGCTTCGCCCGTGGACCGATCCATTCGAGAAGATCGATGATCAGGTCGTCGACCGGGTCCGACATGATTCTCACCAGGTTCGCTCTGCCAGCTCTTTCAATTCCAGGGGCCATTCCAGAAGCCGATCCGGGACAGCTCCCACCAGCTCCTCTCGGCTCCCGTGGCCCCAGAGGACGCCGATCGAGCGCAAACCGTTGGTGCGGGCAGCGGTCATGTCGACGGCGCGGTCGCCGATCATCGCGGCGCCGCGGCTCACGGTCTTCTGCTCCATGAGCGACCGCAGCTGTTCGTCCTTGCCCATGCCAATGTCTCCGCCGCTGACAAATGCGAAATACGAGCGCAGCTCGAACAGCGTCAGGATCCGCTCGGCGAAATCCACTCGCTTCGACGTGCAGACCCCCATCCGGACCCCGTGCGCGGCGAGGTGCTGCAGCGCTTCCGGGATGCCGGGGTAGACCAGGTTCTCCATGTACCCGATCTCACCGTACCGTTCGCGGTACTTGGCAACCAGACCGAGAATCGCCGCGTCGGAAGCGCCCGGCGCAACGCGCCGGAAGGTGGCCTCCAATGGGGGGCCAATGTATTGGGACAACTCCTCGTCGTCGATCTCGGCGTAGCCGAAGGCGCCGAGCGCGTAGTTGATCGACCGGCCGAAGCCCACCACGGGGTTACTGATGGTCCCGTCGAGATCGAAGATGAGAAGTGGCATGTCGCGCGCGCTAGCGTGTGATCCAACCGCCGCAGACCGGAAACACCTGGCCGACGAAACAACTGGCCGCCTCGCTGCACAGGTACGCCGCGAACTCGGCGTCTTCTCGTGCGCCGACCAGCCGTCCCAGCGGCACTTCGCGCTGCAGCCGCTCCTGGAAGCGCGGGTTGGCCTGCACTTCGGGCGGGAAGTACGTCGGGTTGTCGACGAAGTTCTGCGCGATGGCATTGACCTGGACGTTGTGCGGCGCGACTTCGACGCCGACGGCCTGCACGTAGGCCAGCTGCGCGCCGCGCGCGGCGCTGTAGGTCGAGGCTCGCTTCATGCCGCGCAGAGCCGAGGCGCTGCCCATGACGACGATCTTGCCCGCTCGTCGCTCGATCATCGGAGGCAGCACGGCCTTGAACAACCGCGGCAGCGGATCGACGAGGGCGGCAAACGTGTTCCGCCACTCGTCTTCGGACACCTCGGTCGCGTGCGTTGTCGGCGCCGGCACGCCCAGATTGGCCACCAGCACGTCGATCCTGCCGGCGCCGGCAACGAGCGAGGCCGGTACCGTTGGGTCGAGCAATGGGTCCGTGCTCGCAACGACGATTGCCCCGTGCTCGGCGAAGACTTCGCACAGCATGGGACCCATGAAGGCGTCTGCATGGGTGACGAGCACGCGCTTGTCCTTCAGCCGTTGGTGATGCATTCGACCTCCCTCTACCGCGTCACGTGCTCACCAGCGTGAAGCCGGCACCGGGCAGCTTGCGAATGTGCTGCCGTGGACCCGCATAGGCCTGGAAGAGGGCGAGATGGCCTCGATGCGACATGTCACCATCGCGCGAGTAGTACTCCTGCACCCAGGCGAGAAGAAACTGCAATCGCTGATCTTGTTCCTGCGGCGAACTGTACTTGTGCGGCTCCCACGGGCGCGACTTGCAGTTCGCGAGGCACTGCTCGGCTCCGGGATCGAGGAACAGTAGGTGTGGCCGAAACGCGAATGTCGAATCGACGAGGTTCGCGTAGCATCCCTCCACCACCCAATGTTCGTTGGCGGCGCAGAAGGCTTCGACATCCCGTGCGGCCGCCACCGCATCTCTGGGCACCGCGATCCTCTCCGGTTCCCAGGCGACGGTATCCAGATCGAGCACCGGAGCCTGCACGGCAAGCGCAAGCTGGCGCGCCAGGGTCGACTTGCCGGAGCCGGAGTTGCCGAGGATTGCGACGCGCATACCGTGACCGCGAAGGTACACTTCACCTTCCGGGGAGCTCAAGTCTTTCGCTCTGAGAGTTCGACGAGCTCAGTCCGAGCCCTTTGAGATGGTGGAGGGGATCCGCTCATGCTGAGCTCGTCGAAGCACGGGGCGGGGCTCTTTGCGCGCGTTAGCCCGCGGAGCCACGCGACCTATCTCGCGTCAGGAGCCGAGCCGACGCGCGAAGAACGCCAGAATCTCATCGCGGGCGGCGATCGTCGGTTGCCCGGCTTCATCGATCAGATGCGCGGTCACGACGCTGTGCGGGCACCCCACCACTTGATCGAAGAACGGGGGCAAGTCGCGGTTGGCCGCGCTGTCGGGAAGCACTCTCGGGATGAAACGGTCGCCGAGGGCTTCTGAGTAGGCGGCGAACCGCCGCGCCTTGCAGAAGCGATCTCCCGCGAAGCGATAGGCCATGACCGTCAGGTCGTCGCGATCGAGGCGTTGTCGCACCGCGACGAGCTCTTCGGGCGCGATCTCCAGACCGCCGGGGTCGTCGAGCGGTAGCGACGGCTGCGAGAGAACCGGCGCGAGCATCGCGGGCTCGAGCATCATCGTCAGCGCGAAGTTGCCGGTGAAACACATTCCGATCGCGCCCACGCCCGGACCGCCGCACTCCCCGTGCGCCAACCTCGCCAGCGCCCGGAGCCATCCGGTCACCGGGCTCGACTGATTGGACGCAAAGGCGCGGAACTCGGCGCTGACGCATGCCTGTTGGAAGATGGCCGTGCCCTCTTCGACGGTCGGCACCGCCCCATCGCGGCCGAACAGCGAGGGCATGTACACGGTGAATCCCGCCTCGCGCACCCAGCGACTGAAGCGAGCGACATGCGGGCTGATGCCCGGCATCTCGGTCATGACGATCACCGCCGGCCCGGCACCGGCGACGTGCACGAGCTTCGTGATGCCGTCCAGCGTGATCTCGCGGTGATCGAAGTCCTCGAGCCGATCGTCTTCGTTCATGTTCTGTGGCGGCATCGTCGAGGTTCCTCTCTAGGCAGGACTGTCGCGTCCATGTTCCAACCTGTTCGCTGCCTCTGCCGGACCGCGCCATTTGCCCCCAGCGGTAGCGCGTACCACATCGAAGCCGTCCGCGAGGAACCGCTTCGGTGGTTTCTTGAACTCGATGGTGGAGAGCAGCCCATCCCACCATGTCACTGCTGCCGTTGTTCGCGCGCTCGGAGTTCGCAGCTCCAGCGTCACAGTGAATGCCCTCTCAGCGAGACGGGGGAGATCCGCTTTATCGTCACCGTACAGGAAGGACCCGTGACGGCCCTTGAGCGTCCGTTGAACCGCTTCGACCCCGCGCATCTGAAGCAGGACGTTTCCCGCGTCCCCGCTGGCCAGGGTTCTCGCCGCCGATTCGACCACTTGCCTCTCGTACAAACGGAGGGACGATCCTCCGTAGAGGAGTCGGCGACCCAGCCATCTGATCCATCCCATGTCTGCCCCAGCGTCTGGCGCTCAGCCGCGCGAGCTAGAACGAACCGGCTCCCGGCTGCCCCCCTTGTCAGGCGAAGTTTCATTCCGATGCACGGAAAAGGGGGACGTATGCGTCCCCCGGTCGCCCCACTCTCGTCACGCCGAACGCCGTGGCGCGAGCGGACGGTTCACCGTCATTTGCGAATGGACACCGAGCTCATGCAGACCCGCCCTAGGGCGTTGTTAGCGCTTCGTCGAGGCCGTAGGAGCCCGCGGAGATCATCCCGCTGCGCGACGCAATGCAGTCTCCACGCCCTGCGGGAGGTCGAGGGCAAGAAAGAACTTCTCGGGGTAGAGGTAGTCCTCGCCTGACTCGTCGATCACGCGAACCAAATTGTGCGCCTCGGCGTCGGCATCCGGGAGAGCTTGGTAGATCTTGCGCAGCTCGAGAGATGCCGGGTAGCCGGTGTTCCGAACGCAAACTACGAAGCGCTTCTTTTTGGTGAGTGTGCGCGGCATGGTCTCTTCACCTGAGCAATCGTTTCACCCTCAGCTCTCTTCTACCAATTCCCGTCGCCTCGTACCAATGAACTTCGGCTTCGCAGACGAACCCATCAGCGAGACGAACCGTCGCAATCCCCTTTCGCTTGCGCCACCGCCCGCGGCCATGCAGCCGTTGCAGCCGGGCGCGATCTCGGATTGCGTGCGTGGCGGCAATTGTCTCGACCTGCCGGATAGGGCCGATGAGTTCGAAGTACGTCTTCCTGGCCGGCGATCTACCATCGGTGTCCTGACGGCGCTAACGTCCGCGGTCACCCAGCGAAAGAGGGGGACGCTGGGCCGAGGGGCCGACCTACGCCAACTCGGCCGACTCGTCCCTACGTCCCTCGTCGCGGGCGTCGAATCCAGAGACGAGCGTTCATAGCTCGATGACATACCCATCGGGGTCTTCGACGTAGGCGAACGCTGTCCCTGGGCTATGCTCGCCGCGTCGAATCAGCTTACCTCCGGCGCCTTCTACTTCCGCGATGGCCGCGTCGAGATCAGCGGACTTCTGTCGTCGAAACACGAAATGCGCCACGCCCCCGTTTACACCGGCGAGGCGGGCTTCGGCGCGGTCCTCGTTGAGGGTGATGAGATCCTGACTGCCGGGGGTGTTGAGAAAGACCATCTTCCGGCCGTCGCGAAAGCGTTCTTCCATCCCGAACACAGCTTTGTAGAACCGGAGCGAACGCTCGAGGTCGCGCACGACAAGATGGATATGCGTCAGCCCCTGGGTTCGGATATCATGGGAGCCTCCCGGAATCTTCGCAGCACCTAACTACTTGCTTAGGCAGGCGAATGGAATTGGCAAAGGGCGCGGACAGCCGGTGGTGTCGATGTGGCGCCGTGCCGGTGAGGTAGTCGACGGCGGCGCCGAGGCGGTGAGACAACGTCCCTCTTGGATAGCGTCGGTTGCCGCCGCTCAGTTGGAATGACTGTGCCGCCATTGAGCAAGCCGGTTCAAGCAGACTACGAGGACCAACGACGCGCCGACCCCAATAATCGCACCAGTGCCCGCTCCCGCAATTGCACCAATGAGCCCGAATCGCGAGCCGAAATCTGCTCCCGATAGAAGGCCGGCCAGCGCCCAAACAAGACAGAGAATCTCAAGGAATGTCATGAACGATGTGCGCGCATTCCAACGGGCAGCCAAAGGGAAGAGGCTGCGCATTTCCGGAGTCGACTCCCGGATTTATCTGGGTTGAGCGCGGAAACCAGTTGGTCCCCTTTTTGCGGCCTGCGCTAAAGCCGCTTCACTCGCGCTTGTGGGATGTTCGGGCTGTCGGGGTTGACGGTCACCGTGCGGCGGCCTGGGCTGATCACCAGGTCCAGATCCTCCATCGGGACGGCGCCGAGCAAGACTTCGTCTCCCAACACCAATGCGCCGACGAAACAGATTCGCCCGTCAAATGTGAGGCGGATCGGTCCGACGTAGGGCACTTTCAACTTGCGACCGTCGGCTACGCCAACCTCGCGCTCCGATTCGGTCTCAAGGCCGAGCTGGAGGGCGACGTGCTCGGGGATGCAAAGCATCAACGCTCCGGTATCCGCCAACGCGCGAACACGAACAGGCTGCAAACTCGGTTGCCGAGGATTGCTGAGCTCGATGTCGGCGAATGCGTGACCCATCCTCAAAAAATCTTAGCCTAGTCTGCGCAACGTGGCGAACAGCAGCCCGTCGAAGAACCCCGGCCCCTGCATGAGCGGATCCCCTTCATTGAACTTGCCATTTCCCATGGACAGCCCACGTCAGAGGCCGGCGGTGTCGATATGGCGCGCGGTCGCGGTGAGATAGTCGAGAGCCGCGTCGAGGGCGGTGGCGGAGAGCCGGCTGGTGTTGTCGGCGGCGGAGTGGAGGTGGCGGGGGAGGGCGTGTTCCGGCAGGTCGCTGGAGAGCGTGGCGGCGGGGATGCCGTGGGCGAGGAAGGAGCGCGCGTCGGTGGCGGCGCCGTACCAGGTGATGTGGAGCGGGGTGCCGCGCTGTTGTTGGTGGATCTGATCGAGCGCGCGCAGCAGCGCCGGGTCGGGCGGGTAGGAACGCAGCGAGAAGGTCTCGCGACCGAAGACGGCGAAGCTCGGCGATGCGCCGATGAACTCGAGGTTGATGACCGACGTCGGCAGATCGGGCGGCGTGGCGAAGCGGGCCGCGGCGTAGGCGTGCGAGCCCTGCACGCCGGCTTCCTCGGCGGCGAGCCAGACCAGGTCGACGTCGGTGTGCGCCAACGGCTTCGCCGCGAGGCGCTCGGCCAGGCGCACCAGCACGGCACAGGCGGCGCCGTTGTCGAGCGCGCCGGGGCTGCGGTTCGATACGAGCGCGCCGGCCGATAGCGACGCCAACATGCCGGCTCCGTAGAGGACGGCAACGATGCCGGCGACGCGCGCCGTGCGCGGGCGCGGCGCGTGCGGACCGCCCCGGCGCTCTGCGCGCCAGGCGAGCAGCGCGCCGGTGATCATCAGCAGCGTGACCGGCAGGCCGAGGATCTCGATCGGCGCCCGTTCGACGTGGTCGAGCCAATCGGTCTTGGTGTCGTAGTGCGCGGTGAAAAGCAGGCGACGTGTGGGCTGCGCCGACGGCAGGCGCAACTCGACGTGCGCGGCTTCAGCGGCGCCGATCCAACCGAAGAGCGGGACGTGATAGTCGAGCTCGGCGAGCAGCACGACCGGCGTCGCGATCGCGACGAGCAACGCCAGGGCAGGGCGGCGGATGCGCAGGCACCAGGCGTAGAGCAGCGCGCCGGCGAAGGCGATCAACCCGGCGAGACGCAGGCGGTAGGGCTGCGCGGTGAAGGAGACGAGGTGGGCGTCGAGCCCGGCGCTGTGCAGTCGCTCGACGAGAAAGTCGGCTGTGGCTCGTAGCCCCGGCGTGCCGTTTTCACGCGGCGTCTCGGCCAGGACGCGCAGCAGGTCGTTCCACTCGCTCAGATCGCCGGTCATGCGATGGCGGCGGAGATCGCTTGCAGCGAGACGTCGAGGCGATGCGCCACCTGCATGTGCCCGCCGTCGAACTCGTCGTAGGTGTGCGGGATGCCGAGGCCGGTGAGCCGCTGCGTGTAGATGCGCGCCCCGAACTGCAGATGATGCTCGTCCCAGCTGCCGCAGTCGATGTAATACAAGCGCAGCGAGCGCAGGGCGTCGGCGTGTGCCGCGACGAGCTCGATCGGGTCGTGTTGCAGCCAACGCTGCCAGACCTCAGCGCGCAGCTCGCCCGTCGCCGGATCGAAGGGCAGGTCGAAGCCGATGGGCTCGGTCGCATTGGGCGAGTAGCACGACGCCATGGCGAGCATGTTCACGACCGTGAACCAGTAGCGTCCGCGCGTCGCAGCTGGATGCGGAAAGTCGAGCAGAAACTCCGCCGGCGAATGCTGATAGCGGGCCAGCCCGGCGACGCAGCCGGGGATGTCGGCTTTGTAACAAAACTCGAAATACTTATCCCCCGAATGATCGGCGGCGAGGCCGAAGACATCGGGATGGCGCATGGCGAGCACCGTGGCGCCGTAGCCGCCGGAGCTCTTGCCGACCACGGCGCGCGAGTCGCGTCCGGCGCGGGTGCGGTAGGTCGCGTCGATGAAGGGCACCAGCTCGTCGATCAGGTGATCTTCGTAGCGGCCGGTGGCGGCGGAGTTGATGTACTGACTGCCGCCCAGCCGGGTCAGGCAGTCGGCCATGACGACGATCATCGGCCGGATGGAGAGGCTGCGCGTCAGCCGCTCCAGGCGCTGGGGCAGATTCTCCGACCACAGCGATTCCTGCAGCAGCAACTGCCCGCCGCCGCTGAAGCCGGCGAGATAGTAGACGACCGGGTACGATATGTCCGACGTCGCGTAGTCGGGGGGCAGGTAGATCGGTATCTGACGCTCGCACGGATCGCCGAGCGCGTTGTCGCGCAAGATCTCGCTGCGCACGGTTGCGATCTCGACCGCCATGGCGAGACCTCCGTAGCGCGGCGGCGGCTGAAAAGCGATCGGCGCACCCCGCTTCCGATGGCGGGCGGAAATCGGCATACTCGGGACTTCCATGGCCGTGTCGGATCGATTGGGGCGCCCGCTGCGCAACCTGCGCATCTCGGTCACCGACCGATGCAACCTGCGCTGCGGGTACTGCATGCCGGAGGAGCAATATCTCTGGCTGCCGCGCCAGGACATCCTGCGCTTCGAGGAGATCCGCACGCTGGTCGACGTCTTCGCCGACCTCGGCGTCGATCGCGTCCGCCTGACCGGCGGCGAGCCGCTGCTGCGCCACGGCCTGCACGGGCTGGTGCGCATGCTGGCGGCCAACGCGCGCATCCGCGACCTCGCCCTGACCACCAACGGCATCCTGCTGGGGGCACAGGCCGAGGAGCTGCACGCGGCCGGACTGCACCGCCTGACCGTCAGCCTCGATACGCTGCGCGCCGATCGCTTCACCGCGCTCACCCGGCGCACCGTGCTCGACGAGGTCCTGGCCGGCATCGACGCGGCCGTCGCCGTCGGCTTTCGGCCGCTCAAGATCGACACGGTGGTGATGCGCGGCGTCAACGACGACGAGCTGGCCGACCTGATCGAGTTCGGCAAGCCGCGCGGCGCCGAGGTGCGCTTCATCGAGTACATGGACGTCGGCGGCGCGACGCGCTGGTCGCCGGAGATGGTCGTGTCGCGCGCCGAGATGCTCGAGCAGCTGGCGCGCCGCTACGGACCGATCGAGCCACTGCGCGAGGAGAGCTCGGCACCCGCCGATCGTTTCCGGCTCGGGGACGGCACCGTGTTCGGCATCATCGCGTCGACCACCGCACCGTTCTGCCGCGCCTGCGACCGCGCCCGTCTGACGGCGGACGGCATGTGGTACCTCTGCCTTTACGCGCACACCGGCACCGATCTGCGCCGTGCCCTGCGCGCCGGCGCCACGCGCGACGAGATCAAGGCGTTGATCACCAGCGGCTGGCAAGCGCGCCAGGACCGCGGCGCCGAGGAGCGCCTGGCGCAGCGCGACCGCGCCCCGCTCGTCGAAGTCGACGCCTTGCGCCGCGACCCGCATCTGGAAATGCACACCCGCGGCGGCTGAGCGGCGGGGCGCTTTCTGGTTTCCTCTCCCGGATGGGAGAGGATCAAGGTGAGGGGGATTCGATCGCGCCGAAGGCTACGAATGACGGCGGATCGCCAAAGCCGGCGATGGCTTCGCCGATCAATTGTATCCCCCTCATCCTGGCCTTCTCCCATCCGGGAGAAGGAACCCGCGTCCGATACGTCACTGCGAAATGCGGCGCTCAGTTCGCGAACAGCCGGCGCCCCTTCTTCAGCAGCGCTTTGAAGTCTTTCCCACCCAGCGCCCGCTCCAGGGCTCGGCCAATGATTTCCGCGTCGGGTTTGACGCGCACCTTGGGCAACCGGCCGCGCAAGAAGAAGGGGATCTCGATGCGGCCGTCGGCGGCGGCGAGATAGCGCGCCGGCGCCGCGTCGGCGATGACGTCGGCTGACAGTGCGTTCGATGCTTGCAGTGTGGCGGCGAGGTCGACCTGGCCATCGAAGCCGACGTTGCCGTTGGCGCGGATGGTGTAGTCCGGGGCGGCGATGACGAGGTCGTCCGTCGCTGCCTGGCCGGCGGCGATGTGCAGCGTGGCGCCGAGTTGGCTGAAGCGGGTGTCGGCGGTGCCGAACAGGGCCGGGTACTTGCCGCGCACGCGCGCTGAGATGAGCTGCGAGACCCCGGCGATACCGGTGACACCCGACAAGACCTCTTCGGCGACGTTGACGTCTTTGACGACGCCGTCGGCCACCGCGATCTCCGCCGTGCCTGCCAGCGTCGGTTGAATGCGCGTCCAGTCGCGGCCAGTACCCGTCACTGCCATCTGCGCCTGGAGCGTTCCTTCCATCTGCGCCGCCGCTTTTGGATCCGCCGCCGCGACGAGCGGCGCGAGTGCTATGTCGTGTACGGTCGCCCGCGCCTCGAACGCTGGCGCGTCGTGGTCGCGGTTATCGTACGTGCCCTGCGCGCTCAGCGTCCCGCCGCAGGTCTGCAGCTCGAGCGCCTGCAGCGTCGTCAGGCCGCCGCCATAGCCGAGGTCGGCGTGCAGATTCCCAAGCTCGACATCGCGCACGCGCCCGCCGGTGGCCGTCAGAGCGCCGTGCCACACCGCGCCGCTTTCCGAACCCCGCGCCGTCGCCTCGAGTGCGACGCCGTACAGCTGGTCGTTCGCGGCTGGCCAACCGAGCTCGAGCGCAGTGAGCGGCAGCGCCTCGGCCTTGACGCTGAAGTCGATCTGCGGCGCCTGCGGATCGCGCAGCGCCGCGGTGACCTCGACCGGCACGCCCCGGATCTTCAGACGCGTCGCCGCGATGTCGACGGCATCACCCTTGAACGCGATCGCCGTGGTCAGGTCGGCGACCTGCTGCCGACCGGCGGCGCTCACGCCGACATCGTGCAGCGACAGCGTCCCGTCGACCCGCGGCAAGGGGCTGCCGCTCAACCGCCCGCGCACGTGCAGGTTCGCGGCCGCCGTACCAGACAGGGCGACCTCGGACGTTCCCGGGACGAGGCGTGCCCAGGCGGCGAGCGGCGCCGGTGGCGCGACGAGGACCAGCTCCATCGCGGGCTCGGCGCCGCCTGATACCTGACCCTTGGCGTTCAGCGGGATCTCGCCGAGGTGGAGCTGCAGACGTCTGAAGCCGACTCCTCCGCGGGCCCGGATCGCCTCGATGTCGACGGTCATCGGCAGCGACTTGGGCTTGGCGAACAGGGAGCCGTACTGCACGGCCGTCTGCGACGCGTCGACAGTCGCGGTGACGGCGAGCTGGTCGAGCGGTCCCTGCGCCGTGCCGCGCACGAAGACCGAGTCGGGGATCGACAGCGCCGCCGGCAGAACGCTCGCCGCGGCGGGGAGGCGCTGGAGAGCGCCGATGCGCACCGGTCCCAGGTCGAATGTCAGGTCGAACGGCAGCTGTGCCGCATCGCTGGCACCTTCGGAGGCGACGGTGGCGGCGAGGTGCAAATTGCGTTGCGTCGCTTCGAGCACCGCCGCGGCGATCTCGAGCCTCGGCGGCGCCGTCTGCTCGAGGTTCGAGGCGGTGAGGTCGACCTGCGTCGCGCGCAGCTCGACCGGCGGCTCGACCGTGCGATCGGTGAAGGCGATGGTGCCGTTGCGGACGGTGACGCTGCCGACCGGCAGCGGGGGCAGCGCCGATTCGGCGGCCGCGAAGGCTGGCTGCGCGCCAAGCCACGCGGTGGGCGGAGGGGGTGGGGCCGGGCGAGCGAGGGATTGGAGGTTGAAGCCGCTGGCAGTGCGGATGATCGCCAGGTGTGCTGCACCGAGATCGACGCGCTCGATCTCGGTGCGGCCGCTGAGCAGCGGTCGGAGCCTGAGGGAGACCGTAGCGGTGTCGGTGCGCAGGAAGTCCGCGCTCGAGTAGGCCGGGTCGTCGGCGATGCGCAGGCCGGTCACCCGCACGCCGGGCCCGCTGCGCAGCGTCACCTCGATGCGATCGAGCGCGACACGCCGGCCCAATGCCGCGCTGGCGCGCTCGACCAGCAGCGCTTTGTTGCGGTCGAGATAGGCATCGAGGCGGTTGACCGCCAGTCCCGCCGCGGCGGCGACGACGACCAGGACGATTGCAACAGCAAGCCACTTGCGCACACAGACACCTCAGCGGCGGAGTATTGCGAAGTCGCGCGGTGGGTGCCAGGTGCGGGCGCGCTCATGAGCGCGGCGTGCCGACGCAGGATGATGAGCGGTCGAAGCGTCTAATCACCCCCATCTCGATCTTCCCCCGTCGAGGGGGAAGAGGCCGGAGAGATGCTCCCGCGGAGCGGGACAGAGGCCGGAAGCCTTCCCCCCTTGCGGGGGAAGGTTGGATGGGGGGTATTGGAATGACCGCGAAGCGCACCGTTCAAAGCTCGTGCGAGAAGCGGATGTTGCGCTTCTGCATACCCGCCAGCACGATCTCCGCGCCGCCGCTGCGCATCATCCATTCGAGGCGATGGTCGCGGTACTCGCGCACGAAGAGGCCCGCCTCGACCAGCTGCGGGAGCTGCTGGAAGCCGCCGAGCGTTGCGGTCGCCTGCTGAAGGGTTTGTGCCACGCTGGGCCGGCTGGTCACGCGCTCGAGCCACGCACTCAAGGGTGAGCCGGCCTGCGGCGCGTGGCCGATGCTCGCCGCGGCGCCGACGAACGGCACGGCGCACAGATCGCCCCAGCCGAACTGCTCGCCGTTCAAGTAGGGGCGGTTGCCCAGTTGGCGCTCGAGGTAGGCGTTGGCGCCGGCCGTCTGCGCCGCGGCGCGGGCGAGCAACTGATCGGCGAGGTCTCCGGTGGCGCGCTGGAAGACGCGGATCTCGAACACCGCCCAGTTGATCGGCTCGTAGTAGGTGTCGCAGACCTCCTCGATCATGCGCACCCGGGCGCGCTCGCCGGGCGACGCCGGCAGCAGCGGCGGCATCGGCCAGCGGTCTTCGATGTATTCGAGAATGATCGTCGAGTCGAAGATCGCCACGTCGCCATCGACCAGCGACGGCACTTCGCGCCGCGGGTTGGTGGCCGCGAAGGCCTCGTCGCTGCCGCTGAACAGATCCGGCATGCGCGCGTCGAACTCGACGCCCTTCTCGGTCAGCGCGATCTTCACCTTCTGCGCGTAGGGCGAGAGCGGATGCTCGTAGACTATGACCATGGCGCGGGTTAGAGCATAGGAACCCGGAGGTGTCCAAGCCGTTGGGGCGCGCTTTGCTGCGGTGCGGTTTCAGATTAGACAGGGGCTGTGACCGCCCCCGCGCGCGCGATACTGCACGTGGACCTCGACGCCTTCTTTGCCGCCGTCGAGGTGCGCGAGAACCCGGCGTTGCGCGGCCGGCCGGTGGTGGTCGGGGCCGACCCGAAAGGCGGCAGCGGACGCGGCGTCGTGGCGGCGGCGAGCTACGAGGCGCGCAAATTCGGCATCCACTCGGCGATGCCGATCTCGCAGGCGTATCGCCGCTGTCCGCAGGCGGCCTTCGTGCGACCGCACGGGGCCCTCTACGCAGCGGTGTCGGCGCGCTTCATGGCGATCCTGCGCCGCTACACGGATCTGGTCGAGCCGCTCAGCATCGACGAGGCGTTTCTCGACGTCAGCGGCAGCGCGGCGCTGTTTGGCGCGGCAGAAGCGATCGCGCGGCGCATCAAGGACGACGTGCGCCGCGAGGAGCAGCTCACCGCCTCGATCGGCGTGGCGCCGAACAAGTTTCTCGCCAAGATCGCCTCCGACCTCGGTAAGCCCGACGGTCTGCTGGTGGTGCCGCCGGACGGCGTCGCTGCCTTCCTCGACCCGCTGCCGATCGAGCGCCTGTGGGGCGCCGGTCCGAAAGCCGTCGAGCGCTTTCACCGCCTCGGCGTGCGCACCGTCGGCGACCTGGCGCGGCGGCCGCGCGAACGCATTCTCACCGCATTCGGCGAGTCGCTCGGCGAGCACTTCCTCAGCCTGGCCAGGGGGCACGACGAGCGCGCGGTGGTGGCGGACCACGCCCGCAAGTCGCTCGGCCGCGAGACCACCTTCGGCGACGACGTGCACGACCGCACCGTCGTCGAGCGCACGTTGCTCGATCTGGTGGACCAGGTGACGGCCAGCTTGCGCCGCAAGGGTCTGGCCGGCACGACCATCACGGTCAAACTGCGCACGGCCGACTTCGGCACCGTAACGCGCCAGGCGAGCCTCGCCGTCGGCGCCGACACGACCGAGACGATCTGGCCCGTGGCGCGCGAGCTGCTGCGCAAGGCCGACACCTCGCGCCAGGCCATCCGCCTCATCGGCGTCTCCGTCTCGTCGTTCGACGGCCCGCAACAGCTGGCGCTGTTCGGCGCCTCGAAGAGCGACAAGTCGCACAAGATCGCGCGTGCCGTCGATGCCGTCACCGCGCGCTTCGGCGATGATGCCATCCGCCGCGGCGCGCTGCTCGGGACACTGCGGCCGAAGCGCACGGGCCCGGGCGGCGGGTAGTCAGTCCTCCCTTCGCGTCTTCGCGTGAGGCTCATTCCTTCTGGTTCACACGAAGCCGCGAAGACGCGAAGAGATCGAATGCACGCTCAAAACCTGCGGCTCTCGCCGACGTCGAGCGTCCACGCCTGCTCGGGTTTGAGGCCGCGCTTGTCGGCTTCGGCGTGGAACCAGCGCGCCGGTTCGTCGAGCGGCTCGTCGGTGAGATCGAAGGTGCCGAAGTGCATGCCGACGGCGCGTTTGGCGCGCAGGTCGATGGCGGCTTGCACTGCTTCCTCGGGGTTCATGTGCACGAACCGCATGATCGATGCCGGCTCGTAGGCGCCGATCGGCAGCGCGGCGAGATCGATGGGGCCGAAGCGTGCCCCGATCTCGGCAAAGCCGTCGAAGTAACCGGTGTCGCCGGCGTGGAAGAAGCGGCGCTTGGGTCCCTCGACGACGAAGCCGGCCCACAGACGTTGGTTGCCGTCGGTGAGCGAACGTCCGGAGAAGTGCTGCGCCGGGACGCAGTGGACGGTGACCGGCCCGATCTGCGTCTGCTGCCACCAATCGAGCTCGACGACGTCGCCGCCGGCGCTGCGCACCAGCTCGGCCAGCCCGAGCGGCACGACGAAGCGCGTGCCGCGCTTGGCCAGCGCGGCCACCGAGACCAGGTCGGTGTGGTCGTAGTGGTCGTGCGAGATGGTGACGAAGTCGATCGGCGGCAGTTGGTCGAGCGGTACGCCCGGTGCCACCTGGCGTGCGGGTCCGGCGAAGCCCAGCGGGCTGGCGCGGTCGGAGAAGATCGGGTCGGTGAGGAACGTCATGCCGTCCATGCGCACCAGGAATGTGGCGTGGCCGATCCAGGTGAGGCTCGGGTTGCGCATCATCGCCGTGCGGTCGAACGGCACCAGGCGCGCGCCGCCGCTGCGCGGCGCGATCGTCGTCCACGCCTTGCGGGCGAAAAAGGCGACCATCTCCGGCACGCCGGGATAGGTGCGCGTGCCGCTGCGGTTGACGAAGCGGTTGCCGGCGCGCGGCGCCCCGCTGGCGCCTTTCGAGGGTGCGGCGACCATCAGTGCCACCGCCAGGCTAAGGCACGCACGCCACATGCGGACAGTCGGTTGTGAAGAACATGCGCCATCCTGCGACGAAATGGGTGCGCGGGCAACCCGCGCACACTTCGGAGAGGCTGAGGCTGAGACGAACGCTGGCCGGGCCACAGCCGTTGCACGGGATGGTGGGCTTGCGTCCGAATGTGCCATCCTCTCGTTCCCTGCTGATCGTGTCGAAGCTGGAACTGCTTCGCGCGACAAGGAGCGTTTGATGAAGGTCGTGCGCCAGTTCCTGGTCAATGCGTTGATCGGCGGTATGCTCGTGGTGTTGCCGATCTATCTGGCGGTGTTGGTTCTGCTCAAGGGCGCGCAGTCCTTGGGGGCCCTGATTCGGCCGTTCACGATGCTGCTGCCGTCCTGGTTGCCCGCCGAGAATATCCTGTCTCTCGTCCTGGTGTTGGCGGGGTGCTTCCTGATCGGGGTCGCCATCCGTACGCGCCTGGGCCAAGCGATCCGCGAGCGGATGGAGAGCTCGCTTTTCGAGAGAATTCCGGGGTACACGGTGTTTCGAAGTCTCACGCAGCAGCTCGCCGGGGAAGGACGAGAGAACGCTTGGAAGCCGGCACTCGCGGAGATCGAGGAGGCTCTCGTGCCGGCGTTCATCATCGAGGAGCTCGAGGACGGCCGCTTCACCGTCTTTGTTCCATCAGTCCCCACGCCTCTTGCCGGGGCCGTCTACATCTTGAGTCGTGACCGCGTCCATCCCCTGGACGTTCCGTTCACACAGGCGATCCAGACCGTCTCCCGCTGGGGATCGGGCTCGAAGGATCTGGTGGCGGCGATGACGAATGCAGAACGGTAAGTGCGGAGGACCGTCGTGCCGCCGCGAACGGCGTACCGTATGACAGGCAGCAGGGAACTGGCTCGGCGCGGGACGGCGCCGCCGGGAACTTCGGGGTTGATGATCCTGGCGTTGCTGCTGGGGGTCCTCGGCAACGGCTGCACCCTCATCCCAAGAACCGTGAATCGCGGCGTCCACGGACTGCGGTCGGTGTTCTCAGCAGAGGAACCGAGAATCGCGGTGGACGCGGTGAAATTGCAGGAGGACCTGCTGCGGCATGCGGACAACATGGCGTCTAGCGTCGTGCGTGCATCCATGAAATTGGAAAAAAACGGGGTACCCATCTCGCGCAAAGACCTGTTGACGATCTGGATCGTGGTGGTCAGCGACGTGGTCAAGACCGCGACCGGCCCCAACAGCTTGGCGAGCTTGGTGGAGATGATCGTGCTCACCACAGCCGCTCGCATGCGCGTCGAGGAATACTGGTTGCCGAGGATCTATGGTGAATCGGCCCGGCCACTGCTGGACGAGTTGGTGAGCTGCGAAAAGGAGATCTGGCTGCTGGCGGAACCGCTGATGACGCCGCTCGAAAGAGAGAAGCTGCGAAGCACGACCGAACAACGCAT
This sequence comes from uncultured Binatia bacterium (SeqCode), assembly GCA_964455095.1. Classification (GTDB taxonomy): domain Bacteria; phylum Desulfobacterota; class Binatia; order HRBIN30; family CADEER01; genus CAYVUV01. Next base: position 3,830 of record CAYVUV010000226.1, on the reverse strand, counting down.
CCACGCAGCGACGAGCGGAGGGGCCGGTCCCTCGCTCTTCGGCCCTTCGCTCATCGTCCGCAGCTCCGTGTTGTCGGAGATTGTCGAGGCCCAGCGCAAGGAGGCCGACCCGGTGAACGCCAGCTTGCTCGGCCTCCTGGACATCGACCCGTTGGCCGGGCTCGACCCCACCACCCGCGAATTGGCGCAGACCCGTCTACTGGCCGAGCGCGGGATGTTCATCGGCCAACGCCTACCGCAGATCATCCGGTGGCAGGCGGAATTGCTCGCCATTCGAACGTCCGAACTGCCGCAAGTCGAGCAGCTGGTTGCCGCCAGCACCCAGCTCGCCGCCGCCATGGACCGCGTCGGCACGTTGGCGGACCAGCTTCCGGGCTTGATCAGTTCCGATAAACCGGGCCTCGTCAACCTGTCGCGGGAGCTCGGCCTGGCTTTGGCTGAAGGCGCGCGAATGGCCGAGACCACCGACACCGCCCTGCAGACTTTCGACAGCATCGTGGCGCGCCTCGACAACGAGCGGGACAAACCTGGTCGCGACAAGGAGCCTTTTCGCATCAAGGATTATGCCGAGACGGCAGTGGAAATCAGCCGCATGTCGGAGCGCCTCACGACATTGCTCAGCCTCCTGGAATCCAACCTGGCGCCGGAGAGCCTGGCCAAACTGTCGACTGCAGCGGATGCCGTCGCCGCGAACACTCAGGCGCGGAGCAAGGAGGTTGTTGACTATGCCTTCCGACGTAGTCTCCAACTGGTGGCCGCGGTGTTGCTTGCCGCATTGGCGTACCGTGCCATCAGCGTCCGTCTGGTTCGCTCCGTGCGGGGCGAGTCGACGAAGGGGTAGAGCCGCGCACCCGGATTGACCTGGCGATGGGCGAACGGTACAGCGGCTGCGGCCGTTCGGCCGGAATCCACAACTTGCGTCCATGCCAACTCCTTTGCTGAGCGGACTCTTCCTCCGCACCACGCTGGCCAACTTCCTTTTCTTTCTCAACTTCGCTTCGTTCTTCCTGCTGCCGCTGCACATCAAGGCGCTGGGGGGCAGCGAGGCCATGGTCGGTGCCGTGATGGGCACGCAGGGCATCGCCACGCTCAGCGTGCTGCCGTTCGTCGGCGTGATGATCGACCGCGTCGGCCGGCGCCGCTTTCTCATGCTCGGCGCCGCCGGCATGACCGCGGCCTCGGCCAGCTATCTGTTCATCGACCGCGTCGGTCCGGCGCTCTTCGCCGTCCGCTTGCTGCAGGGCGTCAGCTTCGCCGCCGCCTTCACCGCGACGACCACCTTCGCCGCCGACTTCGCCCCGCGCGACCGGCGCGCGCAGGCCCTCGGCATCTTCGGCCTGTCGACGCTGCTCACCCACGCGCTGGCGCCGGGCATCGGCGAGGAGATCGTCCACCGCGGTGGCTTCCACACCCTGTTCGCCGTCACCATGGTCTTCACGATGCTGGTGTTGCTGATCGCGCTGACGCTGCCGACCGGCGCGGTGGTGCATCACGTCGACGCGACGCCATCGCCGTGGAGCGTCAGTCGCATGGAGTGGGTGGTGGCGGTGACGACGATGCTGTCCGGCATGGGCTTCGGCACCGTCATCACCTTCGTCTCGGTCTACGTGCGCGGCGAGGGCCTGGGGCGTGTCGGCTTCTTCTTCGCCGCCTATACGTCGACGGCGATTCTCTCGCGTCTGGTCGGCGCCGGTCTGTCCGACTCGCTCGGGCGGCGGCGCGTGATCCTGCCGACGTTGCTCGGCCTGGCCGCGTCCATCGCGCTGCTCTCGACGGTGCGCAACGTGCCGATGCTGGTCCTGGCGGGCATGATGTTCGGCCTCGCCCAGGGCATCAACTACCCGACGATGCACGCCTTCATCGTCGACCTGGCGTCCGACGCCCATCTCGGCCGCGCCCAGGCGCTGTTCAACGGCGCCTTCAACCTGGGCGTGACGAGCAGCGCCTTCGCCTTCGGCAACGTCGCCGAGCACTTCGGTCACCGGCCGATGTTTGCCCTGGCGTCGCTGACGCCGGTGGCGGCCTGGCTGGTCTTCCTATTGTTCGGCCGCGCCGCCGATCGCCGCACCGCGCACTGAGCGCAGGGTCAACGCGTCGCGGTCGGGCGGTCGTCCAATACCGGTTGGTCGCGATTCGGCGCGTCGCTGTTGAGGGTCTGGGTCCCACCGGCAGTGCTGGGCAGCGGTGGACCAGCAATGCGCTCGACCCGGAATGCCAACGCCGGATCGGGCGGTTTGGGCGACAGGTCGGCAAAGCGGATCACGCCGTCGCGGTCGACCCAGGTGTAGACCTGGCCCCAGGACGCGCTGACCGCCCCGAGGAGCAGCGCCGCCGCGAGTAACAATCCGATCCAGTGCTTCATGCCGCCTCCGCTGTGCGTTCCAACCCCAACGCGGAGCCGCAGGGTAGCACTTGTATGGAAACGCGGAAGCGCGATTTTGCGTGGCCGGGGACGGGGGCTCAGCCGTGTTGGGCGCGCAGGATGGCGGCGGTGTGGCCGAGGCCGGAGGCGACGCTGGTGAGGTAGTCCTGCGATTTGAGCCGCTCGGCGCCGAATTCGTCGACGAACAGGCGGCGGATGGCCGGGATCTGCGCCGAGCCGCCGGTGAGGAACACCGACTGTACCTCGGCGCTGCGCAGGCCGGCGCGTTCGAGCACCTGGTGCATGCACGCGGCGATCGCCGCCTGATCGCGCGCGATGTAGTGCTCGAACTCGTCACGCGCGATCTCGGCTTCGATGTCGATCGGCTCGTGCTGAAAGCGCATCAGTGCCCGCGCCTGGTCGGACAGGCTGCTCTTGGCGCGCTCGATCTCCTGGAAGAGAAAGAAGGCGTAGTTGCCGTCCACCAGCGCCAGAAAGGCGCCGACGGCCTCGGGCCGATTCGAGCTGGCGTGGATGCGCTGCAGCACTTCGCGCGTTTTTGGGCTGCGCAGGAACGGCACCTGGTGCCACTCGCCGAGGCGCGCCAGCAGGTGGCGTGGGAAGGGCAGCCACTGACCCTCCATCGAACGAAACGACGTGCCGGCGCCGAAGTGCGGCGACAGCTTGTGCGCCATGACGCGGCTGCTGAAGGTATCGCCGGCGATCTGCACGCCGCCGCTGGCCAGAATGTCTTCGCGCCGATCGCCCGGGGCGCCGGTGCCGAGTCGCATGACGGTGAAGTCTGACGTGCCGCCGCCGAAGTCGGCGATCAGCGCGACTTCCGGCGCGCGCAGCGAGGCCTCGTACGCCAGGCCGGCGGCAATCGGCTCGTACTGGAAGTGCAGGCCGGTGAATCCCGCCAGCTGCGCGGCGCGGCGCAGGCGCTCCTGCGCCGTGCGCTCCTTCTGCGGCCGGTCGACGAACACGGCTGGGCGACCGACGACCAGCGCGATCTCGTCCTCGGTGTGCGTGCGAATGATGCTGCGCACGTGCTGGAAGATGACGGCGATCAAGTCCTCGAGTCGATAGTGGCGGTTGTGCACCCAGGTGGTGTCGAACGAGTCGTCGCCGAGAAAGGTCTTGATCGACTGCATCAGCGTGCCCTGCATGTCCTCGCGCAGGTACTCGTCGATGGCGCGCTGGCCGACGACGAAGCCGCGCTCCTCGAGCGAAAAGTAGAGCAGGCTGCGCAGCACGCGCGGGTTGGGCGCCGCGCGGTCGAGATCGCACAGCGTCACGGTCCCATCGCGCCGCGCCCAGGTCAGCGACGAATTGGTGGTGCCGAAGTCGAGGCCGAACCACTCCATCTCCCCAGTCTCTGGGTTTTCGCCGCCAGATTCCAGTGCCGGTAGCGGTTGCAGAGGTATTGAATCACCCCCACCTCAATCCTCCCCCGTCGAGGGGGAGG
>CAYVUV010000225.1:0-38747 GCA_964455095.1 uncultured Binatia bacterium (SeqCode) | reverse complement strand
AACGACCCCGCTGGTGCCCGGTTTGATCCCGAAGTGCTGCGCCAGATCGGGGGTCAGGTCCTGTGCCGCGAGGCCGACCCACCCCGGCTGTACCTCGCCGTAGCTGATTAGATCGCCGACGATGCGTTCGGCGCGCTCGATTGGGATGGCGAAGCCGATCCCTTGAGCCTTCTGATAGATGGCGGTGTTGATGCCGATCAACTCTCCGTTGATGTTGAGCAGGGGGCCGCCGGAGTTGCCGGGATTGATCGAGGCGTCGGTTTGCAGCAGGTCGTAGAAGACCTGCTCCTCCGTGCGCATCGAGCGGCCCACCGCACTGACGACGCCGGTGGTGACGGTGTGCGAGAGGCCGAAAGGGTTGCCGATGGCGATGACCGTCTCGCCGATCATGAGGTCCGACGACTTGCCGATCTTCGCCGTTGGAAGGGGCTGATCGCTCTGCACCCGCAACACGGCGAGGTCTGAGTCGACGTCGGCGCCGACCAGTGTGGCCTCGAACTCGCGTTGGTCGGCCAGCGTGACCGTAATGCGCGCGGAACGCAGCAGGACATGCTGATTGGTGATGATGTAGCCGTCGCCGCGAATGATCACGCCGGAGCCGAGGCTGCTGCGGGTCATGCGCTGGCGCCGCGGCTCGGAGAAGTCGCGGAAGAATTGGTCGAAGAACGGGTCGGGGCCCATGGCAAACGGCGCCACGTCGCGCTCGACGACCTGCGTGGTCGAAATGTTGACGACCGACGGGCTGACGCGCTCGACCGCCTCGACCACCGGCGTGCGGCGGGAGGCGGCGGCGCCTGGGCTGGATGAGAGAATACTGGCGGCCAACAGCGTCGCGAGCCCGCGTGTGCGCATACGCATCGGCTGCCGAAGCAGGGCGGCGAAGTCAAGCCTGGCGGCGGTCGCGGCGCGGGACGAGACGGCTCAGGGCATGAACAGCGCGGCCGCGATGACCGATGTCCAGTGCCCGCTGCGGTCGCCCGATACGGCTTGCGTCACGCTGCGCGTGATCACCACGTCGCGCGCTAGTGTCCAGAGGTCCTGGTTCGCGTCGTACGCGGCGCGGCGATCGAGCTCGATGCCAATCAACGCGGCGAGCTGAGTGACGGCAAGCTCCTCGGTGCGCAGTGCGGCCTGCTGTTCGCTCTCGCCGACGCTGTCGCGGGCGGCGAGACAGCCGGGGCGGGAACGGTCCTTCGGCATCGCGACCGCGGTCGAAGCTGCCACGACGCGGTATGGTTCGTTGGTGGCCGCCGTACTGACGATGGCGTGGACGATCTGGCCCGGCGCCAATCGCCGCAGTCCTTCGTGGGCGGTGATCAGCTCGCATCGGGGCGGTAGGATGCCGCCGCTTACCTGGATGAGATTCAGCTGCGCGATACGCGCATTGCGCACGGCCAGGGCGAGACTGACGAGCCGATCCTCGTGCCGTCCCAGACCCTTGGTCAGAAAGAGCTTCCGCGGTACGGCTGCAGGCATCGACTGGCCTCCGAGGTGTTACAGTGTGATCGCCGGGCGGTACTCGCCGAAGACACGGCGCATGGCATCGGAGATCTCGCCCAGGGTCGCATAGGCGCGCACGGCGTCGATGATCGCCGGCATGAGGTTGCCGCCGTCGCGAGCTGTCGCTTCGACACGCTCGAGAGACTTGGCCGCCGCCGCCTGGTTGCGCTCCGCGCGCACGGTTGCGAGCTGCCGCTTCTGCCGTGCTTCCAGGGCCGGGTCGATCTTGAGCACATCGGGCGGCTGTTCGTCCTCGGCGATGAACTCGTTGACGCCGACGATGATGCGGTCCTTGCGTTCGATTTCCTGCTGATAGCGGTACGCTGCATTGTGGATCTCACGCTGCTGGTACCCGAGCTCGATGGCGTGCACGGCGCCGCCGACCTTCTCGATCGCGGCGAGATAGGTCGTCGCCTTCTGCTCGAGCTGGTCGGTGAGCGACTCGACAAAATACGATCCGGCAAGCGGATCAATCGTATCGGCGACATCCGATTCGTGCGCGATCACCTGCTGCGTGCGCAGCGCCAGCCGCACCGAGTCTTCCGTCGGCAACGCCAGCGCCTCGTCCTTGGAGTTGGTGTGCAGCGACTGCGTCCCACCCAGCACGGCGGCCAATGCCTGCAACGTGACGCGCACGACGTTGTTGTCCACCTGCTGCGCGGTGAGCGACGAGCCGGCGGTCTGCGCGTGCGTGCGCAACATCAGCGAGCGCGGGTCCTTGGCGTGAAAACGTTCGCGCATGATCTTCGCCCACAGGCGGCGCGCGGCGCGAAACTTCGCGACCTCTTCGAAGAAGCTGTTGTGGACGTTGAAAAAGAACGAGAGGCGGGCAGCGAACGCGTCGATGTCCAAGCCGGCCTGCAGCGCCGATTCGACATAGGCGATGCCGTCGGCGAGCGTGAAGGCGATCTCCTGTGCCGCCGTCGAGCCCGCCTCACGGATATGGTAGCCGGAGATCGAGATCGTGTTCCAGGTCGGCACCTCCCGGCTGCAGAAGGCGAAGATGTCGGTGATGATCCGCATCGAGCCGGCGGGAGGGTAAATGTAGGTGCCTCTGGCGATGTACTCCTTGAGGATGTCGTTCTGGACCGTGCCGTTGACCTTGCTCCAGGGCACGCCCTGCTTCTCCGCCACCGCGAGGTAGAGGGCCAGCAGGATGGAGGCGGTGGCGTTGATCGTCATCGATGTGCTGACGCGGTCGAGCGGGATGGCGTCGAGCATCGTCTCCATGTCGGCCAGCGAATCGATGGCGACTCCGACGCGGCCAACTTCCCCCGAGGCGAGTGGATGGTCCGAGTCGCGGCCCATCTGCGTCGGCAGATCGAAGGCGACGCTGAGTCCCGTCTGCCCCTGGCCGAGCAGGTAGCGATACCGTTGGTTCGACTCCTCTGCGGTGCCGAACCCCGCATACTGCCGCATGGTCCACAGCCGGCCGCGGTACATCGTCGGCTGCACGCCGCGCGTGAACGGCATCTGGCCGGGAAAACCGACGTGCTCGGCGTAGTCGGCGTCGGCGCGGTCTTCCTCGGTATAGAGGCGCTTGACCTCGATGCCGGAGGTGGTTTCGAAGCGCGGCCGCCGCTCGGGGGAACGGGCGATGGCCTTGTTGAGGATCTTCTGCTCCCACTCCTCGCGGCGTTTGCCGATGTCGTCCGTCTTGCTCATTACCTGCTCCTGTAGGGCGGCTGGCGACCCGAACACGAGCGGCCATCTGGCGCCAGGAGCGGACGGCGGGTCACGAACCGCCTCCTCGAGCGCGGGGAATTAGGGTGCATTGATGAGGTGCCAAACGGGGAATTGAGCGATCGACCGTTCCAGACGCTCCTATTATGCACCGGAGCGGAATTCAAGGTCGGCGCCATGTCGCGCGCTGCCACCGCTGCCTTGCATTGGCACAGGGTTTCTTTTAGGACTCGCCCTGTTAGCAAACCCGCTCCAAACGAGGGTCGTTCGTATGAGCACGCTTATATTTGTCGCGGTGATCGCAGCGGCGCTCGGGGTCTTGGCGCGCACCTTGTACCGGCGCTTCGTGGTGCTGACCAAGGTTGGACCGGTGCCTCGCTTCGACCGGATTCCGGAGCGTATCGAAGCCGTGATGATCTACGTCTTCGGCCAGAAGAAGTTCGTCAGCCAGGACCAGCCGGTGCACGACAAGCCGGCTGGGTGGATGCACTTCTTCATCTTCTGGGGCTTCACCATCCTGGGCGTGCAGGTGATGCACATGTTCGGGCGTGGCTTCATCGACGGCTTCACGCTCCCGGGGTTGTCCATCAACCTGCTCGGCGGACCGTACCTGTTGCTGAAGGACCTCATCCAAGTCGTGGTGCTGGGCGCGGTCGGCATGGCCATGTACCGCTGGCTGGTCTCGCACCCGGCGCGGCTCTACGGTTTTGCGCCGGCCGAGGATCGGCTGCGCAGCCAGACCCACGGCGAGGCGGTCCTCATCCTGAGCTTCATCGGCCTGATCATGATCAGCGGCTTTCTGTACGACGGCGGCCATGTGGTGACCGCCGGTACCGACGAAGCCGCGCGCGAGCGCGCCTGGCAGCCATTCAGCGCCCTGGTCGGCATGTTGCTGCTCGCTGTCGGCGGTACCGGATTCGCGCACTTCGCCAGCGACTTCGGTTGGTGGCTGCACAACTGCGTCATCCTGACGTTTGTGAACCTGCTGCCGATCTCGAAGCATTTCCACATCATTACCTCGATCCCCAATGTCTTTTTCAAGAAGCTCGAGCCGATGGGGCAGCTGAGCAAGCAGGACCTCGAGAATGCGACCACCTTCGGTACGTCCTACATCAACCAGTTCACCTGGAAGCAGGTACTGGACATGTACTCGTGCACCGAATGCGGCCGCTGTTCGTCGCACTGCCCGGCCACGATCAGCGGTAAGGAGCTGGCCCCGCGCCAGTTGATGCTCAACCTGCGCGACTACTTGTACGAGCACGAGGATCAGGTCATGGCGGCGCAGACCGCGACGGCGAACGGCAACGGCGACGCCGTGGCGGTCACGATCGGCGAAAACATCGTCGGCGAACGGCTGATCCACGACGAGGTGCTCTGGGCGTGCACCACCTGTCGTGCCTGCGAAGAGGCGTGCCCGGTGTTGATCGAGTACGTCGACAAGATCGTCGACATGCGCCGTCACCTGGTGCAGGAGGAGTCGCGCTTCCCGACCGAGCTGACCCGTACCTTCAAGTCGATGGAGACGCAGGGCAACCCCTGGGGTATCGACGCCGCATCGCGGGCGGACTGGTCGGACGGTCTCGAGGTGCCGACCCTGGCCGAGAAGCCCGACGCCGAGTACCTGTACTTCGTCGGTTGCGCCGGCTCATTCGACGATCGCAACAAGCGCACCAGCCAAGCACTGGTGAAGATCCTCAAGCAGGCCAATGTCGATTTCGCCATTCTCGGCGTCGAGGAGCCGTGCAACGGCGAAACGGCCCGCCGTATCGGCAACGAGTACCTCTTCCAGACCATGGCGCAGATGGCGGTCGAGGTGATGGGCGGGTATCAGGTGCGGAAGATCATCACCAACTGCCCGCATTGCTTCAACACGTTCAAGAACGACTACCCGCAGTTCGGCGGCAACTACGAGGTCATCCACGCCACCGAGCTGGTGGAGAAGCTCATCACCGATGGCAAGATCGCGTTCAACCTCGGCGACGAGCGCGCCGTCACGTATCACGACTCGTGCTATCTGGGCCGCTACAACGACCTCACCGAGGCGCCGCGCAACATTCTCAAGATGATCCCCGGCGTGTCGCTGCGCGAGATGGAGCGCAGTCGCAAGTTCGGCATGTGCTGTGGCGCCGGCGGCGGCCGCATGTGGATGGAGGAGGAGCCGACGCAGCGGGTCAACACGCGCCGGGTCGAGCAGGCGCTGGAGACCAATCCGGATGCGGTGGCCGTGGCCTGCCCGTTCTGCATGACGATGATCGACGACGGCCTGAAGGCCAAGGGCAAGGAAGAGTCTGACGTCGCCGCACTCGACGTCATGGAGCTGGTCGCTGCGGCAATGAAGTGAGCGGCCAGCGCGCCGAGGTTCCGAAACGAAAAAGGGGGGGCGGTTTTCACCGCCCCCCCTTTTTTTTTGCTCGCCAGCGGGCGAATCAGTGGTGCTTCAGCTTCTCGATTTCTTCCTTCAGCTCGGGGACCAACTTGAAGAGATCGCCCACCAGCCCGTAGTCGGCCACCTGGAAGATCGGGGCCTCTTCGTCCTTGTTGATGGCGACGATCACCTTCGAGTCCTTCATGCCGGCGAGATGCTGGATCGCGCCGGAGATTCCGACGGCGATATACAGCTCGGGGGCGACGACCTTGCCGGTCTGACCGACCTGCAAATCGTTGGGGACGAAGCCCGCGTCGACGGCGGCGCGGCTGGCGCCCATGGCGGCGCCCATGGCGTCGACCAGCGGCTCGAGGACGAGAGTAAAGTTCTCGCCGTTCTTCAGGCCGCGGCCGCCGGAGACGACGATGCGCGCCTCGGTCAGCACCGGCCGATCCGACTTGGTCTCGTTGAACGAGACGAACTTCATCTTCAGCGCGGCGGTGTCGATGTTCGGAGCGAACTTCTCGACCGCTCCCTTGGCGCCCTTTTGCGCCGCGTCGAACGCCGTGGCGCGCACGGAGACGACCTTGTGCGCGCCTTCGAGGGCGATCGTCGCGATGGCATTCCCCGCGTACATCGGACGCTGAAAGGTGCCGTCGGCGTTGATCGCGGTAATTTCGCTGGCCATGCCGGCGTCGAGCCGAATCGCGACGCGCGGAAGGAGGTCCTTGCCGACGGCCGTCGCCGTAGCGAGCACGATGTCGCAGCCCTTGTCCTTGGCGAGCTGCGAGAGTGCCTGGGCGTACGCGTCGGCGAGGTAGTGCTCGAGGTTGGCGTGCTCGACGGCGTAGACCGTCTTGACGCCGTACTCGGCGAGCTCGTTGGCCAGCGCTTCGATGCCGGTGCCCATGACCGCGGCGGAACAGGTGCCGCCGGATTTGGCGGCGAGGTCGAGACCGGCTTTCACGGCGACCAGCGTCGTCTTGGCGAATTTCTTATGCTGATGTTCAGCGAAGACAAGCACGTTGCTCATTCAATGCTCCCTTGAATTGGCAGTCCGAACGGAAGGCCGCTCAGATCACCTTGGCTTCGGTGTGCAGCAGGTTGACCAGCTCCTGCACGCTGCCGACTTTCTTTCCGGCCTGGCGCTTCGGGGGCGGCTCGAGCTTGAGGATCTTCACCCGCGGCGCCGTGTCGATGCCGAGCTCGGCGAGGGGAATCTCCTTCAGCTCCTTCTTGCGCGCCTTCATGATGCCCGGCAGCGATGCGTAGCGCGGTTCGTTGAGCCGCAGGTCGGCGGTGATTACCGCCGGGAGCTGCACCTCGATGTCCTCCAACCCGCCGTCGACCTCACGCGTCACGACGGCCGACTTCTTGTCGTCGGCGAGCTTGACGGCCGAGGCGTACGTCGCCTGGCCCCACCCGAGCAGCTCGGCAACCATCTGGCCGACGACGTTGGAGTCGTCGTCGATGGCCTGCTTGCCCATCAGCAGCAGGTCGGGTTTTTCGCTGTCGACCAGCTTCTGCAGCACCCGGGCGACCGCCAGAGGCTCCACCTCTTCCTCGCTGAGGACGAGAATCGCGCGGTCCGCGCCCATGGCCAGACCGGTGCGCAGCTGCTCCTGGGCAACCTTGCCGCCGACGCTGACCAGTACCACCTCGGCGCCGCCGCTCTTTTCCTTGATCCGCAGCGCTTCTTCGATGGCGATTTCGCAGAACGGATTGACGACGTACTTGACGTTGTCGGTGACGATGCCGCTGCCGTCAGGGCGAACCTTGATCGTCGCGTTCGGGTCCGGGACCCGCTTCGCAGCCACTAGAATTTTCACGGGATTCCTCCTAGGCGAGATGGAAAAGGCGCACCTACCACGCGCAAAATAGGGCGTCAAGCCAGGGGCGCCGACTGGAAGTATCCCACATCGCGCGGCCGGGGACGGTCCCCAGGACCGACGCGGGCGGCGCGGGGCGCGCGCTGCGAGATGGATCGGGCCGGCTCAACCGTCGAAGCCGAGACGATTCGAGAGATCGTGTCCGGCCTTCTGCATCAGCGGTGCGATTTCCTTATCGAGGCGCTCCAGGGTCATCCGGTGCGCCGGACCCGAGACGGCAAGACTCCCGACGACGTTGCGCGTGTAGTCGCGAATCGGCACCGCGATGGAGTTGACCTCTGTCAGATGTTCGCCAATCTCGGTCGAGTAGCCGCGCTCGGCAATGGTGCGCAGTTGGGCGAGGAGGGCCTGGCGATCGACGATGGTGTGGTCCGTAAATCGCGGCAGCCCTTGCAGCAGGGCTTCGCGCAAGGCGGCGTCGGGGATGAAGGCGAGCTGCACCTTACCTGCCGCCGTGCAGTGCAGTGGCAGCGCCTCGCCGATACGCGAGGTCAACCTGACCGGTTGATCGGCCTCGACTGCGTCGAGCGGCACGACCGACGTCTTGCGCAGCACGGCGACGAACGCCGTCTCATTGGCGTCGTGAGCGAGCGATTCGATGATCGGATGCGCTTGGCGCAGCAGACCCATCTGCGTCACGTAGGTTTGACCGAGCTGCAGACAGCGGATGCCCAGGCGGTAGTTCTCGGTCGCCTTGTTCTGCTCGATGTAGCCGCGCGATTCGAGGGTGGCGAGCAAGCGAAAGACGTTGTTCTTGTGAAGTTTCAAGCGCTTGCTCAGCTCGGTCACGCCGAGCTCGTCGTGCTCGCCGGTGAACTGCTCGAGAACGTCAAGTGCATGTGAAACGGATTGGATGATGTAGTTCGTCTTCTCGCGGCGCACGGGCCATCCTCCACTCGATGAGAAAAGGCGTTTTAATTAAATGAGGCGCGCGTCCTGTGTCAACCGGCCTTTGAGAACTGGGCCAAACCTGCGACAGCCAGCGGTGGCGCGCGGTCGCAGGTTAAGACCTGGTTTGGGTGTCCTCCGAGGCGAATTTAGTCAATAAAATCAGTATGTTGGGCGACGACCGGTGACGAACCGGAGGGTTCCGATTCCACGCACCCTCCGGCAGCTTGCAATCGGCGCAGCTGTTCCGTTATCGATGGTCGCCGATTTTGACTTGAGGAGGCCTGCGCATGGAGATCACGACGAGCACGGTTCAGGTGAAGGCCGCCGATGGCGAGATGCCGGGCTTTCTGGCGCGTCCGACGGCGGCGGGGAAATACCCGGCGATCATCGTCGTCATGGAAGCGTTCGGTCTCAACGATCACATCCGAGACGTGGCCAAACGAATTGCGGCCGAGGGATACGTGGCGCTGGCGCCGGATGTCTATTACCGCGAGAAGGACGCAGTGGTCGGCTACGACAACCTTCCGGAAGCCATTCGCCTGATGACCTGTCTCAACGACGGCAGCATCGTCAAGGACATCTCGGCGACGGTCGCATACCTGCAGGGACAGGAATTCGTCCGCACCGACCGCATCGGCATGACTGGATTCTGCATGGGTGGGAGGATCACGTTTTTGTCCGCCTGCCGCGTGCGCGGCCTCGCGGCGGCGGCGCCGTTCTACGGCGGCGGCATCGGCGGGTTGCTCGGCGATGCCGACAAAGCGAGTTGCCCGCTACTGTTCTTCTTTGGTGATCAGGACCCGTTCATTCCGAACGAAGAAGTCGAGCGCATCAAGACCACGCTCGCCAGGTTGGGCAAGCCGTCGGAGGTCGTCGTCTACCCTGGTGCACCGCACGGTTTCTTCTGCAACGAACGCGAATCGTATCGGCCCGATGCCGCCAAGGACGCATGGGAACGGCTGAAGAAATTCTTCGCGGCGCACCTCAAGGTGTAGCGACCATGGTGCCGGTGGCCGTGCGCAACGCGACGGGTCGAGCGCCGCTCCTGCTGACGTGCGAGCACGCCTCGGCCGCCATCCCGGCGCCGTATGCCAACCTCGGCCTGGCGGCCGACGACGTGTTCGACCACATCGGCTGGGACATCGGCGCCGCCTGGGTGACCGACGAGCTCAGCCTGCAACTCGACGCACCGGCGGTTCTGAGCTCGGTCTCGCGCTTGCTGGTCGATTGCAACCGACCCGTTGACGCCGCCGATCTGATGCCCGCGGCAAGCCACGGTGTATCCATCCCCGGCAACGCGGATCTCTCGCCGACCGAACGCGCCTACCGGTTGGCGGCATTCTACGATCCGTACCACGAGACCATCGACGGTGCCCTGGCCGTCGGGCGACCAGCGTTCCTGCTCAGCGTCCACTCCTTCACGCCGGCACTCAACGGTGCGCACCGGCCGTTCGATATCGGGGTGCTCTACGATGACTTCGAGCCGATGGCCACCGCGTTGGCCGATCGCATCGCCGGCGCGGGGCTGGCGGTGCGTATGAACGAACCGTATTCGGGACTCGACGGCCTGATCTTCAGCGCCCGCCGCCACGGACGCCGGCACGATGTCCCCTACCTCGAGATCGAGATCAACAACGCGCTGTTGCGCCGCGAGGAAGGTGCCCGCGAGCTGGCGCGCCGACTGGTCGAGGCCGTGAGGGCACTGATGGCCGAAAGGGACCACACATGCGTATCGTACTGATCGGCCAGGCCGCCTTCGCGGAGCAAGTACTCGACGGCATACGCGGTCGCGGGCATGAAGTGGCCGCCGTGTATTGCCCGCCCGACGCGACCGGCGGCAAGCCGGATCCGGTGAAGGTCCGCGCCCAGGCGCTCGGCATCGCCGTGCACCAGCACCGCTCACTGAAGACGCCGGAAGTGCAACAAGAGGTCGCCGCCTTGCGCGCCGATCTGGGCGTCCTGGCCTATGTCACGCAGATCGCCCCTCCGGCGGTGATCGACGCGCCGCGCCTTGGCAGCGTGTGCTTTCACCCGTCGCTGCTGCCGCGCTATCGGGGCGGCAGCGCGATTCCCTGGCAGATCATCAAGGGCGAGACGCGCACCGGCGTGACGGTTTTCTGGACCGACCCCGGCATCGATACCGGTCCCATCCTGTTGCAGAAGGAGGCGGTGATCGGTCCCGACGATACGGCCGCCTCGCTCTACTACAACACGCTCTTCCCGCTTGGCGTCACGGTCGTGCTCGAAGCTGTGGATCTGATCGCGGCCGGCACCGCGCCTCGCCTTGTGCAGGATGAACGCCTCGCGTCGTACGACCCGCTGTGCCGCGATGAACACGCCCGCATCGACTGGGGCCACCCGGTGCAGGAGGTCTACAACCTGATCCGCGGTTGCGACCCACAGCCCGGTGCCTATGCGTTGCGCGGCGACGTCAAGCTGCGCTGCTTCGAGGCGCGCCGCAGCGAGCGAACCGATCTGGCGCCGGGTGAGATTGGCGAGATCGGTGAGCCCGGCGTGACCGTCGGCGCGCAGGGCGGTGCGGTTCGCATCGCGCGCATGCGCGCCGGAGACAAGAAGCTGGCGGCGGCCGCTGTGATGCAGGAGCTCGGGCTCAGCGTCGGGAAATCGCTGGCAGCCTGAGCCGCACGACTACACCACACCCTGCGCGCGCAACCGAGCGATCTCGTCGCTGCCGAAGCCGAGCGAGGCGAGCACGGGCTCGGTGTGCGCGCCGAATTGCGACGGCGGGGTGCGCAACGCTGGCGGAGTCTCCGATAACTTGATCGGACTCGCCGGCGCGCGCGTGACCCCCGACGGTCCCGCCATTTCGAGCACCATGCCGCGGTGGCGCAGCTGCGGATCAGCGAAGGCTTCGTCGATCGAGCTCACCGGGCCGAAGCAGATGTCCTGCTCGCCCAGCTCAGCGATCCACTCGACCATCGTCTTGCTGCGGAACGCGGCGCGGAAGAAGCGGAACATCTCCTCGCGCTCGTGGCCCTCGTCCCACTGCAGGGGGATGAAATCCTCGCGCCCGAAGTGACGGCACAGCGTCGCCCAGAAGTGCGGCTCGAATGCTCCGACCGTTACATGGCGCGCGTCGCTGGTCTCGTAGACGGCATAGCAGGGGTGATGCCCGGTGAGTTGAGCGCCACCGCGTTCGGGGGCCTGGCCGAAGAGCTGTCGCATCAGAATGTGGTAGACGTTCCACGCCAGCGCGCCGTCGAGCATGGCGATATCGACCATCTGGCCGCGCCCGGTCTGGCCGCGCGCGATCACCGCGGTGAGGATGCCGAGCGCCGCCATGAGTGAGCCGGCGCCGATGTCGGCGATCTGCACACCCGGGATGACCGGCGGGCCGCCCTCCGCACCGATGTGGTTCAGCACTCCCGCGTAGCCGAGGTAGTTGATGTCGTGCCCGACCTTGTCGCGGTACGGTCCGTCCTGCCCGTAGCCCGAGATCGCGCAGTAGATCAGCCGCGGATTGCGCGCCCGCAGCGTTTCGAAATCGATGCCCAGCCGGGCGGCGACGCCGGGTCGGAAGCCCTCCAGCACGACGTCGGCATCGGCCGCGAGCGCGAGGAAGATGTCGCGCCCCTCGGGTGCCTTGAGGTTCAACGTCATGCTGCGCTTGTTGCGGCCGAGGAACGGGATGCCGGCGCCGAACGGGTCGGTCGGGTTTGCGATCACCAACACGTCCATCCCCAGGTCGGCGAGCAGGGTGGAGCAGAACGGCCCGGGGAGCTGGCGGGAGAGGTCGAGCAGCTTCAAGTGGCGCAGGGGCATGAGCGGCGACGCATGATAGACGGCGCGCCCGCGGTTGTACATTCGCTGACCCTCGGGGGGCGGTTTGACGGCGCGAATTCGGCCGTGCTACCCGCTCGGAAACAAGCTTTCGGATCGGAAACGGCAGTGGCGCAGGACGTGTTGCAGGATCAGCGGGTGCTGGTGTCGGTGCGCAAGGCGGCCGAGCGGTTCCGCCGCGCGCGCGAGGAGGCCGGGCTGACGCTGCGCGAGCTGGGCGAGAAGGCCGGGTTGGCGCCGAGCACGATCCAGAAGATCGAGAACTCGAAGCTGATTCCATCACTGGCGGTGTGCATTCGCCTGGCGGACGCCCTGCACCGTTCGCTGTCGTACTTCGCCGAAGACGGCGGCGGACCGACCGACGTTCGCTTCGTTCCTCGACGCACCGGCCGCCTCGTGCGGGTGAAGGGCGCGTTGCTCGCCATCGAGCATGTGGCGGCGCCGCTGGTGAATCCGAAGATGGAAGCGTTTCTGCTTACCGTCGCCGCGGGAGGGCGGAGCGGGCCGGAGGAGCCGATCATCTTCCGCGGCGAAGCGATCGTGGTCTGCGTCAAAGGCCGCCTGCGCTTCGAGGTACGCGGCGAGGAATACCTGTTGCGCTCGGGCGACGTGCTGCACTTCAAAGGCGACATCCCGCACGCCTGGGAGAACGGCGGGGCAGGGGAGGCGCAGATGTTCGTCGTCTGTGCGTTTGCGTATGAGCGGTGAGGAGTCGGGCGGCGCTCAGTCCCTCTGCAGAATGTGAATCGCGCACACGCTGCCGCCACCCATCATGTGGCAGAGGCCGATGCGCGCGTTCTCGACCTGCCGTGGGCCGGCTTCGCCGCGCAGCTGCAGCGTGGTTTCCCAGATCTGCGCCAGGCCCGTCGGGCCGCCGGGATGGCCGCGGGCGATGAGCCCCCCGTCGGTGGAGACCGGGCAGCGCCCGCCGAGCTCGAAGTCGCCGCGCTCGATGCACGCTTCCGCTTCTCCCTCGCGACAGAGGCCGAGCAGCTCGTAGTACTCCAGCTCTTCGATGACGAAGGCGTCGTGGACGCCGACCAGGTTGAGGTCCTTGGGGCCGACGCCGGCTTCTTCGTAGACCGCCTTCGAGGTGTCGACCGTCATTTGCGCCGGGCCGACGACCGGGCCCTGGAAGAGGTGGCCGCGCGCGTAGCGCTCGCTCTGCAGCGCCGACGCGGTGACGCGAATCACCGGGCGGTCGGGGCGCAACTTCTTGGCCATGTCGGCGCGCCCGACGATCGCGCAGGCCGCGCCGTCGCCGATCGGACACGACATCATCGTGGTCAACGGCCAGGCCACCATGCGCGATTCGAGCACCTTCTGTGGCGTCACCGGGCTCTTCGCCTGGCGCTGGCTCATCGGGTTCTTGGCGCCGTTGTTGAAGTTCTTCGCCGCGATCTTTGCCAGGTGCTCGGGCTTGGTGCCGCGCTCGTGCATGCGTCGGGTCGCCCACATGGCGAAGAAGCCCGCCGGAAGGATGGAGTCCTCCATGTTCTCCGGCGCGGTGCCGGCCGTGCTGTTGGCGATCATCGTGGTCATCTTGTCGAAACCGAGCACCATGACGAGGTCGTAATAGCCCGCCGCGACGGCGAGGCACGCCTCACGGAAGGCGGCCGAGCCGGTGGCCGAGGCGTTCTCGATGCGCTGGATCGGCAGGCCCGTCAGGCCGAACTCCTTCATGACGCGCACGCCGGTCATCGGGGTGGCGAAGATGTGACCGACGTAGGCGGCCTGGATATCCTTGAAGGTCAGGTTGGCATCGCGCATCGCCTCCATTCCGGCGATCAGCGACATGTCGGCATTGCTCTTGTCGGCCCACATGCCGAATTGGTGCATGCCCACCCCGAGTACGGCGACGTCCTTCATCTCTACTGGCCCTCCACCGGCCGAAAGCGCACGATCATCACGTCGCGTCCGCCGTCCTCGCGCAGCTTGTCGAGCTCACCCTGCAGCGTTTGGCCGACGCGAAACTCTTCCTGCTTGCCGGCCAACGGCGCCTGGATGCGCGGCCCCTCCGGCAGATCGACCTGGCCCACGCCGTAGCCCCCCATGTGCTCCATGTTGGTCGAGCCGAACAGCGGGAAGTGGACGAACGTGTAGCTGTAGAGCACCCCGCGCGTCGCCATCTCGACGTCGACTGTCTGCTCGGAGAGGCATTTGGCGCAGATTTTCCGGCGCGGATAGAAGTGCTCGCCGCAGCTCTCGCAGCGCGTGCCGAGAAACTTCGGCGCCTCGGCCGGATCGTCCGGCACGGTGAAGAACCCGGGCTTGATCGGCACCCGCGGCCTGACTTGCTCGCTCATGGCTTTCGACTCCGTATGTGCGGTGACCGGGCGAACCTGCGCCCGACGAATTGGCGGCGACCCGGCCTACAGCCGAGCCGCGCGCACCCTAGTAAGGAGGCGCACGAGGGTCAAATCGGGGCGAAGTTGAAACGAGAGTCCAGGGCTGAAGAGGGGGGTGGGGCGAGCAGGGAATAGAGGGGAGATCCCTGCCCACCCCGTGGGCAGCTGGTTGGGAGTGCTCTGGGCGCGAAGCGCCGTGTCCCAAATGGGGGGGTGGGGCAGGCAGGGAAGAGGGAGGGGGATCCCTGCCCGCCCCGGGCGAAACGTTGTGCGAGCTCGCGCGACAGGATTCAAGCGGCGTAGGCGGCGGTCTCAGGCCGCACAACCCGTCCGGTCTTCATCATGTGCGCGAGCACAGCGACCACTTCCTCGTCTGACCGCGCGATGTCCTGTACTGCTTCAACCAGCTCGAAAATCGTCAGTGAACGCTTGGTGTGCATGTCGATCCCCCGTCGGTTTGGGCTGCCGGATTCAGGCGAACGCGAATGTGGCGCGGAATGGGAAGGGGTGATGGCACCGCACCAGACCAACCATCCTTCCGCTCCTGCGAATCGCGTATGCTTGCCAGCTCGGCAACCAGGTCAGTGTGATCATCTCCGTGTCTCGCGATCAGATGATCTTGCACTAAGCAGATGGCGTGCCACCTAGGGCGCCACGGCTCTGCCACCGAACATGGCATGCCTCACGCCATTTTGGTCCCGTCAAGCGTGTAGACCGGTGTGACGGAATCGTCGAAATTGCTCGGAGTAGGCCTCCAGCGTCACGTAGTCGCCGGAGCGCCGCCTCAGGAGCAGAGCTTTTCGACTTCTTGGCGGAGCAGGTACTTTTGGATCTTGCCGCTGCCGGTCATGGGGAAATGATCGACGAAGAAGACGCGGCGCGGGATCTTGAAGCTGGCGATGCGGGTGCGGCAGACATCGACGACGTCCGACTCGCTGAGGCTGGCGCCCGGCTCGCGGATGACGAAGGCGACCGGGACCTCGGCGAGGCGATCGTCGGGCATGCCGACGACCGCGACGTGGTTGATGCGCGGGTCCTCGAGCAGCAGCCCCTCGACCTCGGTTGGGTCGACGTTCTCGCCGCCGACCTTGAGCATGTCCTTGTACCGGCCGAGGAAGCGCAGGCAACCGTCCGAGCGCAGGAATCCGGTGTCGCCGGTGTGCAGCCAGCCGTCGGGGTCGATCGCCTTCGCCGTCTCCTCGGGCTTCTTGTAGTAGCCCTGCATCACCTGGTAGCCGCGCACGCAGATCTCGCCTGTCTGCCCCGCCGACAGTTCGGCTCCGTTGGCGGGGTCGATGATCTTGAATTCGTACCCGGTCAGCGGCCAGCCGCTCATGGTCGTGCGCGTCTCCACGTCGGAGTCGAGAAACGAACCCGTCGCGCCGACGCCGATCTCGGTCATGCCGTAACCAGTCATGGTGCGCATCAGCTCCTGGGCGCGGCGTGCGACGTTCTCGCTCGAGCGCATGCCCGCGGCCGCCACGCCGGTGCGCAGGCTGCTGAGATCGCGCCCCGCGCGGCTGGGGTGCTCGAGGAGGTCTTTGTAATGCGTGTCGAAGCCGTTGATCATGGTGATGCGCTCGGCCTCGATGAGGCGCAGCGCCTCGCCGGCGTCGAAGGTGGCCATGAGCACCTGGCGCGAGCCCGTCGCCGGTGACAGCAGCACGGCCGTATACACCGCGAAGGCGTGAAACAGCGGCAGGTAGTTGAGCGTCGCATCGGCGGGCGTGACGCCGAAGCGATTGGCGTTGTCGAGCACGTTGCGGATGGCGTTGTGCCCCTGCATGACGCCCTTGGGGAAGCCGGTCGTGCCTGAGGTATACATGATGTACGCCGTGCCGTCGGGATCGACGGCCGCGCTGCAGCGCACCAGGGCGGCTTTCGGAATCCGGTCGCCCGCCGCCAGCAGGTCCGCCCAATCGAGCGTGCCCGGGACGGCGCGGTCGGCGAGTAGGATGACCCGCTGCAACGCGGGCGCGGCCTCGGCCGACAAGCTCCTTGCGTCTTGTTGGCGCAGGTCCGGGATCAGCTCCTCGATCATGGCAAGGTAGTCGGTCGCCCCGGCTCGGTCGGCGGCGATCAGCGTCGTCGCATCCGATTGCGTGACGATGTACGCCGCATCGCGGGTGCGAAAGCGGGTGTTGATCGGCACCAGCACCGCGCCGACCTTGGCGACGGCATAGAACAAGAAAAGGTACTCGGGTCGATTGCCCAGCCACAGGCAGACGTGATCGCCGGGCTGCACGCCGGCGGCGACGAGCGCCTTGGCGGCGCGGTCGACCTCATCGCGCAGGGCCGCGAAGGACCAGCGCCGTCCCTCGAAGCACAGCGCTTCGCGCTCGCCCCAGCGCTCCGCCGCGCGGTCGACCAGCTGGCCAAAGGTCTGCTTCTCGAACCATGTCATCGCGTCCTCCACCGTTCACGAAGCCAGTTGGGCGCGTTGCTGGCGGGTCTTCCAGTAACGGCGCACCCAACTCGGGCGCCGATCGTGAGCCGGCTGGTTCGCGGCGCGCGCGGTCCAGCGTGCCAGCAACTCGTCACCCAGCGCGAAGGCCTCGCGCGAGGCAGGCACATGGCGCAGCCAGCGCGCTTCAATCTCGTCGCGCTCGGCGGCGATCAGCGGCGTCAGCCTGGCCGGGTCGGTCATGATGCGGCGGTGCAGCTGTTCGTGGCGCCACCACAGGCTCGACGCATCGGCGACATCGGTCGGCGGCGGGCCCAGGTCGAGCGGTTCGTCGACGTGCACGGGTTTGAAGAGGCTCACGCACGGCGCCGCCGTTGCCGTGACCCAGTGGGTGATCGCCCCGGGCGTCAGATCTGCCACCCACGATGCCGTGGTCTGCGAGCTGGCGACGTTGCCGCCGGCGTGCATGCACGGGGCGCTCATGCCCCCCGTGAGCCAACCGTAGGCCGGCTCGTCGCGCGCGGCGCCGTGGTCGCGCAGCGCGCGCATCAAGTCGCCCGGTCCGCCGGCGCCGTCGGCGAGCTGCTGCGTGCGCGGTTGGCGCAGGCGGCAGCGCGAGAACCACGTCTTGATCGGCTCAGTATGTCGCGCGGCGAAGCCGCCGATGGTCAGGCCGTTGGAGATGCTGCGCGCACCCCGCACCGCTTCCACGGCCCACAGCCGACCGGCCGTTTCGAGCACATACGCCTCGCGCGGATCGGCGACGATGAAGCTGTTGTGGTAGGTGAAGCGGCGGTTCTCGTGGCCGCAGCCGCCGCCCTGGCCGTGTTGTTCGAGCAGCGCGCAGATCACGTCGACGGCGTCCTTGGCGCTCGCGGCCCTCTCCAGCCCCAGGCGCAGGAGGTCCATGCCCGTCAGACCGGCCGCGGCATAGGGCTGGCGCGTGAAGACGGCCTCGTTGCCGATGGTGACGCCGTGCTCGTTGGCGCCGATCTCGGCACCCCACATCCAAAACGGCCGGCTGAGCAGCACGGCGTGGGTCTCCGCCACCTGCGGCACCGTGATCCACGTGCAGCGCAGCCGAGTCGCCGGCGCGTGCCGCCGGCGCGGCTGCCATTCGAGCACCTGCGCTTCGTTGGGATCGCGGTCGGAGTTCTTGGCGAAGAGCACGCCGCCGGGGCGCACGATCGCAATGGTGTCACACATCGGGCATCGCGCCTCGCACGAAGTCGGCTGCGGCTGCGCCGATCGCCGCTTCGCGACCGACCAGGAAGTGGTCGGCGCCCGCCACGCGCCACACCGTCGAAGAGGGCAGGCCGGAGGCGGTGCGGTCGAGGGCGTCGAGCGGGCAGTATGCGTCGCGGTCGCCGGCGATGAACAGCACCGGCTTGGCATCGCCGGCTAGAAAGGAGAGGTCGAACATGGCCACCGGCGGCGCGATGGCGATGAGCCGCTCGACCGCGGCGGTCGATGTGCCGACCCGCAGCGCCACGGCGGCGCCGAACGAGTAGCCGGCCAGCGCCAGGCGCGCGCCAGCGCTGTGCTCCGCCAGTGCGCCGAGCGCAGCGCGCGCATCGGCGACCTCGCCGACCATGTCGCCGTAGTGACCGTCACTGCCGCCGACGCCGCGAAAATTGAAGCGCAGCGTCGCCACCCCGGCCTGTTGCAGCGCCGCGACCACTCCCTCGACCACGTTGTTGTACATGTCGCCGCCGTACTGCGGATGGGGATGGCAGACGAGCACGGCACTGGCGGCTCCTGGCGTCACGGCGATCAACCCTTCGAGGCGCAGGCCCTCGGAGTCGAAAGTAATCGGCTGCTCTTCAAGCACCCGTTCTGCGTCGCACAATGTGACGCGGCAGACAATGCTTGAGTGGACAGCGGGTCGGCGGCTCTGCCACAAACTGATGGCCATGGTGGAGCCGCGAACGGGGCGCCTCGGCGTGCGGCGCGCCGATCGATTCGAAGAGTGGCTGCGGGCGCCGGCGTCGCTCGAGTCGGCGCATCCGCGCTTCGACGTGCGCCGCGCCCTCCCCTCCGAGTTCGAGGCCATCTTCGATCTCGTCGACGAGATCATGGGCAAGCGTCCGCGTGACCTGTACGACTGGCGCTATCGGCGCAATCCGTGCGGCATCGCGCGCTGCTGGATCGTGGTCGATCGCGCCAGCGGACAGATCATCGGCAACACTTCCACCTGGCCATGGCCGATGCAGCAAGGCGAGCGAGCGCACGAGGGCCTCACCAGCGGCGATATGGTCACCAAGCTGGGCTGGCAGCGTCAAGGCATCGGAGCAATCGGGCTCGACGCCTTCCATTCCCACGCGTGGTTCAATGAATCGACGGGAATGGGCTGGCCCAACGAGTGGTCGGTCGATGCGACGATCAAGCGCGGACGGGGGGCGTCGTTGGTCGGCCCTGCCCCGCGCGCGGTATTGCTGCTCAATACCCAGCGCTATCTGATCGAGCACGGCCGGTCGCGAGCTGCTGCCGCGTTGGCCGGGCCGCCGTTGGATGCGGCCGCCGGGCTCTGGCGCCGCCTGTCCCTGCGCGCGCGCAGCGACATGGCGTTCGAAGAGGTGCGCCGCTTTGACAGCAGCTTCGATGAGGTGACCCAGCGCTGCATGCAGTGGGAGGGCTTCTGGTCGCCCCACGACTCGGAGTTCCTCAATTGGCGCTATTGCGATCATCCCGCCGGCTTGTATACGGCCCACGCCGTGTCCGACCGCGGCGCGTTGGCGGGCTATGCGGTGCTGCGCATCGCGGGCGGCGAGGCCTGGCTGATGGAGCTCGCGGTGCCGCAGGGGCGTCTCGCCTCCGCGCTCCTGTTGCATATCATCTCGTTGGCGCGCGGCGCCGGGTGCTCGTGCCTGCGCTTCGTTGCCCCCACCGGTTGGCGACATTGGCCGCTGCTCTACCGGGCTGGCTTCCTGCGCACGCCGGCCCAGACCTATGTCGTCGTCAACAGCTCCAACCCGATCGCGTTGCGGCCCGAGAGCTGGCAGTGGGTGCCCGGCGATATGGACGCCCTGTAGGCGGGCTTGAGAGCGTAGGGGTGGGGCGATACAAGTTTGAGTGGTGATCGCGTCCCTCCGCACCTCGCTCGCTGTCTCTTCCCGCGCACTGCGCTGGCGCGCCAGCGCGATATCAGCGGCGGCCGTGTGTTTCCTCGCACTGGGCGCTGCGACTGCGGTGGCTGAGTCGGTCGATCGAATCGCCTACGTCAGCTGGGACGATGAAGTTTTCACGATCCGGCCCGACGGCACCGAGCCGCAGAACCGCACCGCAGTGGAACCGGCGAGACAGGCGGCAGATGCGAGCCGGCCGGCGCGTGTGATTGCTTTCACGGTTGGCCAGTTTCCCGGGGCCTGGCCGGCGCAGGCGGAAGAGCCCGAGCCGCGCCTGTTCAGCTGGCCGACGTGGTCGCCCGACGGGCGGCGTATCCTTTGCCAGGGCGTGCGTCTGGCCGAGGACGGGCCGGTATTCGGTGTCTACAGCGTCGCCGCCAGTGGCCCGCCGCTGATCGCGACGCTGTTCGAGAGCAGCCGCGAGCAGCCGATCTACGCCGCCTGGGCGCCGGATCAGCGGCGCGTCGCGGTGCTGCTCGATCGCGCCGGCGAGCTCGGTCTCGGCGTGCTCGACGCGACGCGACGCCAGCCTCCCGTGTCGCTGGTGCGCGGTGCGCCGCTGTACTTCGCCTGGGCGCCGAACGGCGGTGCCCTGCTCGTGCACGTCGACGGCAATGCCCGGATCTCCCCCGGGGCGCGGGTCGCGGTGTGGAGCGCGTCCGGCGAGCAGACGCAGCTCCTGTCGTCGTCCCCGGCCGAGTTCCGCGCCGCATCGTGGTCGCCCGGCGGTGAGTGGATCGCCTTCGCCGGCTTCGTCGAGCACGAGAGCCATGTGCTGCTCGCAGCCGCGCGCGGCGCGAAGACCCGCCGACTCGAGTCCGCCGGCGACAATGCCGTCTTCAGCTGGTCGCCGCGGGCCGACCTGCTCGCGGTGAGCGCCGCGACCGGGTCGGCCGATCTGCTCTTCGACGGCATCACCGTGCACAACCTCGCCGACGGCTCGCAGACCGCGCTGACCACCGAACCGGTCGGCGCCTTCTTCTGGTCGCCCGCCGGCGACCGCATTTTGTACGCGTCGCCCGACCGCCGCGCGCGTGTCTGGGCCTGGCACGCCATCGATCCCGACGGCCACCGCCACCGCAAGCTGGTCGAGTTTCTGCCCTCGCCGCTGCTCCTCCAGGTCTTCGCCCACTTCGATCAGTACGCGCTCTCCCACCGCCTGTGGTCGCCCGACGGCCGGCGCTTCGTCTACGCCGGGTTTCCGATCGACGAGACCAACCCGCGGCGGCCGGTCGCACCGCGCATCTTCGTCGCCGACGTCGAGGGCGACCGCCCCCCGCGCGCCATTGCCGAGGGCGCGATCGCGTTCTGGTCGTGGGAGTAAGGGCAGGCCTGCGGTTGGCGGGGCCGTGCGCCGGTGTGATACGGGACGCCGTCGACCCTTCCACCTGATTGTCATGCGCTACGAGCTGTTCATCGGGCTGCGCTATCTGCGCGCCAAGCGCCGAGAGGCGTTCATTTCGCTGATCACGATCATCGCGACGGCAGGCGTCGCGATCGGCGTGATGACGCTGAACATCGTGCTCTCGGTGATGACCGGCTTCGAGGAGGACCTGCGCGACCGCATCGTGGCGTTCAATCCGCATGGGTTGGTGTGGAGCGCGGGCGACAGCCTGACCGGCTACCAGGCATTGGTGGAACAGGTGCAGGCGGTGCCCGGCGTCGAGCGCGCGGCGCCGTTCGTCTATTCGCAGCTGATGCTGTCGACGCCCGAAACCGTCGCCGGGGTGCTGGTGCGCGGCATCCTGCCGAGCGGCGGCGGGGCGATCGATCTGGCGCCGCTGCTCAAGAGCGGGACGGTGGCGCAGCTCGGCGAGCGCTTCGCCGTACCCATGGGCGAAGGTCATGGCGCCACGATCAAGCTGCCCGGCATCATTCTCGGCACCGAGCTGGCGCGCCAGCTCGGGCTCGGCGTCGGCGACGCGGTGGGCGTCGCCTCGCCCATCGGCGAGGGCGCGGGTGGTGCCATGGTGCCGCGCAGCACGCGCTTCGTCGTCGTCGGCGAGTTCAACGCCGGCATGCCCGAGTACGACAGCGGCCTCGCCTACGTCGGCCTGGCCGACGCGCAGCAGCTGTTCGGTATGGGCGATGGCGTCAGCGGGATCGAGGTCCGCGTGCGCGACCTGTACGACGCGCGCCGGATCGCCGAGCGCATCGCGGTGGCACTCGGGCCGGCGTACCGCGTGCGCGATTGGACCGAGGCCAACCACAACCTCTTTGCCGCCCTCCGGCTGCAGAAGACGGTGTACTTCATCGTGCTGCTGCTGATCGTCATGGTCGCCGCCTTCACCATCGTGGCGACGCTGATCATGGTGGTGATGGAGAAGCGCAAGGACATCGCCGTGCTCAAGTCGATGGGCGCCGCACGGGCCGGTATCGCGCGCATCTTCGTGTACAAGGGCCTGATCATCGGTGCGATCGGTACCCTGGCCGGCAACCTCGGCGGCTACGCCGGCTGCTGGGTACTGCGCCGCTACCATTTCATCGAGCTGCCCAAAGACGTGTTCTTCGTCTCGACCATTCCGGTGAAGATGTACCCCGAGTATTTCGCCGCGGTCACGCTGGCGTCGCTGGTCATGTGCTGGTTGGCGACGATTTATCCCGCACGGCAGGCCGCGCGGCTCGCGCCGGTCGATATCATTCGCTACGAATGACCGGATGTTCCCCCGCCGGGCGCACGGCGACAATCAGACGACAGAGAAGCGCGGAGGCCACGACATGAGTGATCGACCCCCGGTAACCCCAAGGCGGCGCGGATTGGCGCTGCTCGGCGTGTGTTTTGCCGCTGCGGTCATGAGCTGCGGGCGGATGGGCTGTCAGTCGCCGACCCAGGCGCCGGTAGCGCTCGTCGGCGATACGCGCGGCGTGGTGGAGCCGCGCCGGGTGATGTTCGATCCGAACGACGGCGAGCGCCTGATGATCGTCGAGGCCAACAACATCGTCGCCGTGTGGGACGTCGCCAACCTGAACCGTATCTCCCGCGCGATGGCTTTCGCCACGGCGGCATCCGATGCGCAGTTTGCCCAGAACGGCTGGGCGATCGTCACTGCGGGGCGCGATGGCGCGGTGCGCTGGTGGAACGGCGACGGGACGGAGCGCTGGTCGCAGACGATCAACTTCTACGCCGCGTTTCGCGCCGTCGCGGTCACCAAGGACGACGCACTGGTGGCGGCCGGCGGGGACGACACGATCATTCGCCTGTGGGACGACAGCGGCGCGCTGCGCCAGACGCTCGAGGGCAGCGGTGGGATGATTCTCTCGCTCGCCTTTTCGCCAAAGGGCGATCTGTTGGTGTCGGAGAGCGCCGACACGCTGGTCCGCTTCTGGCGCAAGGGCGCGGACGGCCGTTTCGCGCCGGCGGGGACGCTGCGCGCACCGAACGAGACGTACATCCAGTTGATGCCGAGCTTGATCCGACTGGACGTGCAGTGGGGCTGGGGGCGATCGGTGGTTTTCTCACCCGACGGCAAGCTGTTGCTGACCGCCAACTTCGACGGCACGGCGCAGCTGTGGGACGTCGAGACCATGAAGCCGCGCACGGAGCCGTTCACCGATCACGACGGCCAACATGTCCGCGCCGTGGCGTTCTCTCCGCGTGGCGATCTGGTCGCCACCGGGGGGTACGATGGCACCGCCCGCCTGTGGACGCTGGACGGCAAGCCGGTCGGGGAGCCGTTGAAGGGCCACCAATTGGTGTTGACGTCGCTCGACTTCTCACCCGACGGCGAGCGGATCGCCACGACCGGGGTCGATAACACGGTGCGGCTGTGGTCGGTCAAAGGGGCGCTGCTCGGCACGTTTCCGCGCTCTCCGGCGGCGCCGCCCCTGCCGGGTCAGTGAGGCGGGGATCTGCGCTCACGCGTGTGGAAGCGCAGATCCCCCGTCGGTTCAGGCGTTGAGCGCCGCGATCTGCATGAGGAAGCCCATGTCGCCCTCGACCTTGAGCTTGCCGGTCATGAAGGCTTCCTGGCCGTTGAGCGTCCCGGCCTGCATGCCGGCATAGTCGCCGATCTTCATCTTGATCACGGTGCGCGGTGCCGCGGCGTTGTTGAAGCACAGGTCGACCTGAAACGGATCGCCTGCATCGCGCGATAACTGCAGCGCCATGGTGCCTTTGAGGGCACGGGCACGACTGCTGTTATCGGGCCGCCCGGGGCGCGATTGCGGCAGGATGAGGCCCAGTGACGCGCCGTTGCGGTTGAGCACCGCGTCGCGCCAGTCGCTGACGCCGAGCGTCACCGTCAGGTTGGCATCGCTCGTACCCTGCTGCACGCGCATGGCGCCGCCCTCTACGATGGCCGTCCAGTCGCCGCCGCCGTCACCGGTCAGGTGAAATTGGATGGTGAAATCGGGCGGCGTGTTGCCGGTCTCCGCCGCTTGCGCGGCAAAGCCCATCGGCAGCATCTGCTCGAAGAACTGCGCCGCGGTGACGTTGTCGGGAATCGGGGGTTGCTCTGCCATGACTCGTGCCTCCTCTCACCCCGCTCGACGGCGAGGTGTGTGGTGTGGGGATTGCCCCCTGTGCCACGCCGCGGCGGAAGAGGCAACGAAATGCGTCCGAGCGGCTCGACGCAGATTTGCCCGGCAATTGGCGCGGTCCTTCTGGTTCCTCTCCCGGAGGGAGAGGAACTTCTTTCGCAAGGCAAAGCGGCCCGACTCGGTGCCAATCAGTCTCTAGCGGGGGGGCGGGATGCTGCGGATAAGGTGTCCAGGCACGCCGGCAGCTCACGCAGATCGTCGACGCGCACGGCGCCGCCAGCGTTGCTGCCGAAGGCGACGAAGTGCATGCCGGCCGCCGCCGCGGCGGCGCGGTCGGTCGCGGCGTCGCCGACGTACACAGCCGCGGTCGGCGCGACGCCGAAGTGCGCCAGACAGTGCTCGAGCATGTCCGGATGCGGCTTGGGCCGCGCGACGTCGTGCACGCCGACGGCCAGATCGAGGAAGCGGTCGAGGGCGAAATGCGCCACGACCCCACGCACCGTGCCGCCACGGTTGGTCGCCATGGCGAGGCGGTAACGTCGCTTCAGCGCTTCGAGCAGCGCGTCGAGACCGGGCGCCGGCAGCATCAGGCGATAGAATGGCCCGTAGTCGACCTCGCGCCCGGCGCGCAGCGCCGCCTGCGCCAGCTCGCTCTCGGCGCCGAACATGGAGTGGTAGAGCTGCACCGATGCCTGGGTATGGGCGCACCTCTCCCACTCCGGCGTCAGCGCCGGCAGCCCGAGCCGCGCCATCACCGCGTTGTAGTAGGCGACGTTGGCGCGCCACGAGTCGAACAGCACGCCGTCGCAATCGAAGATCACCAGCGAGAGCATGTCGGCCAGGCAAGCAGAGGGCGGCAGCGAAGGGAAGGCGGCGCGCTCAGCCGAGACGGCAGGCCAGCACGGTTTCGCCGACCAGCGCGGTCTCCCACTGCCGGCACTCCTGCAGCCCGGGGACGGTGCGCGCGACACCGACGAAGGGCGAGTGGCTGAGCAGAAACCCGCGCGCGCCGACGAGTTGCGCGGCAGTGGTCACGACCTTGACGCGATTGAGGTCGTACAGGAAGTGGAAGTCGTTCATCTGGCCGAGGAAGTCGCGATCGCTGAGCAGGTAGACGGTCGCCGCGGGGTCGAGTTTCTGCAACGCGTCGATTTCCTGGCCGAGCACCATGTTGAGGCTGTAGAACGAGAGCAGCACCGGCTTGCTGTGCATCGCGACCGCGAAAATTCGCTGCGCGTTGAACGCCGACAGCCCCCCCAGCACGGCGGCGAGCAACACCAGCGCGGTGCGCCGATGGCGGCCGGTCAAGGCGAGGAGATCGTCGACCAGCACGCCGATGGCGAGCAGGTAATAGGGAATCAGCGGAATCAATCGGTAGCGGGCTGGATTGCCGACCAGCACCGCGCTCAGCCCGACGAAGAGCACGGCGGCGAGCACGAGAAACCACCGCACCGGCCGGCGCCAACCGGTGATCAGGCACCAGAGCAGCGCCAGCACGCCCAGGGCGCCGGTGACCGGGTCGAGAAGTCCCATCGAGGGGGGCAGGATGTCGCTGCCCTCGCCGCCGATGAAAAAGAACTGGGCTGTGCGCGCGATCTGCGCGGCCTCGTCGGTGGCGATGCGCGCCAGGGGCATCTGGCCGTAGCGCTCGTGCAGCGCGGCGCGGTGTCGCATGTAGCCTTCGAACACCGGACCGAGATTCTGCCGATCGCTGAGCAGCACCGGCACCGCGACCAGGAGCGCGAAGGCCAGGCAGAGCCCCAGCGCCGGGCCGTGCCGGCGCAGGTTCGCCAGCCCGAAGGCACCGCCCGGCTCGTCGGCACAACGAGTGTCGTCGGTCTGCAATGCGCGGACGACCAGGTCGCGCGCGGCCAGCCCGGCCACCAGCTTGACGCTGAAGTACTCGGAGACCCCCACCCCGCTGGTGAAACCCGCCAGGGCGAAAGCGGGCCGCGTACGGCGCGTACAGGCGTAGAACAGCGCGGCCAGGGCGAGACATTCGGTGGTGACCGGCGACATCGACTCGAGCGCGATGCGCGACGAGCCGGCCAGGAACGCGTTGGTGGCGAAGAGCCCGGTGACGAACAGGGCCGCCGCCGCGCTGCGCAGCAGGAGCCGCGCGGCGACGAAAAAGAGCGGGATGGCGGCGATGCCGAGCGCGACGAACGGCACGCGCAGCGCCCGCATGGAAACGCCCAGCAGCCGGAACCCGATTTCGGACGTCAGGGTGGGAAACGGGAAGAAGGAGTCGAGATCGCCGTGTTCAATGCCCGCCACCGCTGCCCCGGCGAGCTGCGCCTCTTCGATGAGCTGGCCGTCTTCGGGCGGGAAGGTGCCGAAATAGACGGTGCGCATGGCGGCCCCGGCGAGCAGGATCGCCAGCAGTGCCGCGAGCTCGCGCCGGTCGCGCAGCAGGCGCCGCAGCCGGAATCGGGATCCGCTCGCCCACAGCAGCACGGCCAGCGCCGCACCGAGCAACGCGAGATTGGTGAGGAACGCGGTGCGAAAGGTAATGCGCTGGGCGACCTGCATGGCGTAGGTGCCCGAAATCAGGAACAGGAACGGCAGCGCCAGCAGCCACCAGAGCTGCCGCGCCCGCGCTTTCACGCTTGCCGTCATGGCGCCGCGCGCACCGCGAAGATGAGGAAGTACTGATACGGCAGAAAGTCCAACTCCTCGACCAATGCGTACCCGGCGGCTCCCATCTCGTCGACCACCTGTGCGCGCGCCAGCTTGTGGTCGGGCGGCGGCCCTTCCGGCAGCGGCTCCTTGCGCCAATCGACGATCGCGACGCGCCCGCCCCGCTTCAAGACCCGCTGCAGGCGGCGCAAATACTCGAGGCGCGCATCGATGTGGTGAAAGGTGTCGGCGATCAACACCACATCGACGGCGGCCAGCGGCAGGCGCGGGTTGTCGAACGAGCCGAGAATGGGGACCACGTTGGCCGCCCGCGATTGCTCGGCGCGCTGGCGCAGGTATGCGACCAGGTTCGGCTCCGGGTCCATGGCCAACACGCTGCCCGTCTCGCCGACCGCGGCCGAGAGGTAGGGCATGAAATAGCCGGTTCCGGCGCCGAGATCGGCGACGCACATGCCCGGCTGCAAACCGAGCGCGGCGACGACTTCGGCGGGCTTCTGCCACGCGTCGCGCGCCGGGTCGTCGAAGACCTTGCTCCACTGCGCGACGTCGTCGAACGGGTGATGGGCCGTGGCCGCGAACGGCGACGGATACGGCAGCGCCACCGCAGCGGGTGTCGGCGGCGAACCGTGTGCCGCTATGCGCACACACGCCGTGGGCAACAGCGACAGGAGCGCGACCAGCGCGACCCACCGGGCGGCGGAGGCTGAGAAGGTCCGCCGCATCACCACCACATCAGCAGCAGCGCGCCGAAGATGATGCGGTAGTAACCGAAGGCGCGGAAGTCGTGCGTCTGCACGTAGGCGATGAACACCCGGATGACGGCCAGCGCGGAGATGAACGCCGCGACGAAGCCGACCGCGAGCGGCGCGGCGGCGTCGGCACCGATCGTCGGCAATGCTTTCAGCAGACTGAACAGACTCGCGGCGGTGAGCGTCGGCAGCGCCAGATAGAACGAGAACTGTGTCGCCACCGGGCGGCCGAGCCCGGCCAACATGCCGCCGATGATCGTCGCCCCCGCGCGCGACACGCCGGGGAAGAGCGACGCGATCTGCGCGATGCCGACCCACAGCGCGTCGCTCCAGCGCATGGCTTCGATGTCGGCCACGACCGAGCGCATGGGGCGCCGCTCGACGAGCAGGATGACGATCCCACCCGCGATCAGCGCCCAGGCGACGGTGCGAATGCTGAACAGGTGGTCTTCGATCCAGTGGTGGAAGAGCAGGCCGACCACCGCCGCCGGCAGAAACGCGAGCAGGACTTTGAGCACCAGGCCCTGCGCCGCCGCGTCGGACGGCGCGCGCCGCGCCAGATCGAGCAGCGGCGCGCGGTAGTGAACGAACACGGCGAGGATGGCGCCGAGCTGGATGAAGATCTCGAACGTCGCCCGGTGCGCCTCGGGGTAGCCGAGCATCTCCCCGGCAATGATGAGATGGCCGGTCGAGGAGACCGGCAGGAACTCCGTCGCCCCTTCGACGACGCCCATGATCAACGCAATCAACAGCAACGGCACGTGGACCCTCGATTCGGCAGCGGATGTCGTGTTGCGAAAGTCGCCGCATAGCAGGGATCCGCATGGGTTGCGAAGGCGCGCGGTCGCAGGCGACAATGGGGATATAGGCATGGCGACCGACTCGATTGAAGCCTCGGCCCCGCCGCGCGCCGTGCTGTTCGACGCGGCCGGCACGCTGATTCGCCTGCGCGAGCCGGTCGGCGCGACCTATGCGCGCCTGGCACGGCGCTTCGGCGTGCGGGTGGATCCGGCGCACCTCGCCGCCGCTTTCGCGGCGGTGTTTCGCCGCATGCCGGCAATGGTCTTTCCCGGCGAGTCGGCCGCGGCCGTGGCGGCGCACGAGCGCGGCTGGTGGCATGCGATGGTGGCGGCGGTATTCCGCTCGGCGGCGCCCGCGGCGCACTTCGCGGACTTCGAGGCGTTCTTCGACGCGCTCTTCCGTCTCTACCAGGACCCGAGCGCCTGGCTGGCGGTGCCGCACGCGCACGCGGTGCTGACGGCGCTGCGCCAGCGCGGGCTGCGGGTCGGCATGGTGTCGAACTTCGACCACCGCTTGCCGGCCCTGCTCGACGGACTCGGCCTCGCGCCCTTGCTCGAGGTCGTGGTGCGCCCGGCCGACGCCGGCGCGGTCAAGCCCGATGCGCGCATCTTCGCCGTCGCACTGGCGCGCCTCGCGGTCTTGCCGGCCCAGGCTCTATATGTCGGAGACGATGCCGAGCACGACATCGCCGGTGCCCGCGCGGCGGGGCTCAGGGCGCTCGATATGGCGGACCTCGAGGACCTGCGCGGCCTGCTGGATGTGATCTGAGGCTCGGCCGGAGCCTCGCCCTCCCGTTCGGGGAAGACTCTTCAGCCGCGCCGCGGCCGGAACCTGGGTAGCGTCACCTCGTCGCTGACGCGCTCGAACACCACTTCGACCGGCATACCGAATGGCGATCTGGTCGTTGGCGCAATCGACCAGGTTGCTGACCATGAACACGCCCTCGTCGAGTTGCACCGCGATGACGTTGTACGGGATGTCGTCCTCGAACGCCGGCAGCGTCGGCCGGTGGACGATGGTGAACGTGTGCACGGTGCCGCGCCCGCTGGCGCGCGCCCATTCGCTGTCGAGGCTGCCGCAGGCCGGGCACATCGGCCGCGGGTGGTGGCGGAATGTGCCGCAGCCGGTGCAGCGCTGCAGGCGCAGCTCGCCGGCACGGCAGCCGTCCCAGAAGCCGGCGTTGTCGGCGTTGGGAACTGGAATGGGAATATCGCGCGCCATGGCACTGATCTCAGCCGCGCAAGATCACGGCGCCGGTCGGATCGGTGTTCGAGCTCGTCACCAAGACCAGCTCGGCGTCGGATACCTGGCAGGTCGACGTGCCGCGAATCTGGCGCACGCCTTCGAGGATGTGGTTGTAACCGTGGATGTAGGCCTCGGAGAGACTGCCGCCGTGCGTGTTGACCGGCAGCGAACCGTGCGGCCAGGCGTGTTCGCCGGCGGCGACGAAGCCACCGCTCTGGCCGCGCGGGCAGAAGCCGTAGTCTTCCAGGCTGAGCAGTACGGCCGGGCTGAAGTGGTCGAAGAACATCGCCGCGTCGATGTCGGCGGGGCCGACGCCGGCCATGCCGTAGATCTGCTCGGCGACGTAGTGGCCGGCGGTGTTCGACTGCCAGTGCGTCAGGTAGTCGGCCATCTGAATGTGGATCGGCCCTTCCGCCTGCGCCCCGGCCAGGATGTAGGCCGGCGGCTGTTTGAGATCGCGCGCGCGCTCGGCCGAGGTCACGACCACCGCGCAGGCGCCGTCGGTCTCCAGGCAGCAGTCGAGCAAGCGCAGCGGCTCGGCGATCCAGCGCGAGTGCTGGTGATCTTCGAGCGTGATCGGCTGGCGCATGACTGCATTTGGGTTGCGCGCCGCGTGGGCGCGCTGGGCGACGGCGACCATGCCGAAGTGCTCGGTGGTGGTGCCGAACTCGTGCATGTGGCGGCGGTAGATCATCGCCATTTCCTGCGCCGGCGTCATGAGGCCGAACGGCACGTGGTACTGATACAGGTCGGTGAGCTGCGCCGCGTGCTTCGACCACGGGCGACCGCCCTGCAGCGGCTTGGCCCCGGCCGATGACTGCTTGCCGCGGTTGCGCGCCCGGTAACAGACGACGACCTCGGCTTGGCCGGTGGCGATCGCCATGGCGGCCAACACCAGCGTGCCGCAGACCGCGCCGCCGCCCGACGGCACGCCGGCGAAGAAGCGCAGGTGCGGGATGCCGAGGCTGTAGATCAGCGCCAGCTCGTTGACGTTCTCGATGTCGAAGCGAGCGACGCCGTCGATATCCCTGGCCGTCAGCCCGCAGTCGGCCAGCGCCGCGCCGATCGCTTCGACCGCGGCGCGGTGTTCCGTGATGCCGCTCGCCTTCGAGAAGGCGGTCTGCCCGATGCCGACGATCGCGGCGCGGTCGCGGATGCTGTGCGTGCTGTCGCGGCCCACCCCGAGCTCCTTGCTGAGCGTGCCACCGCTCGCGCCGTCGCCGGCTACAGCTTGGCTTTCGCCTTCGCCGCCGCGGCGCGCTTGCACGGGCAGTCGCCGTGCTCCTCGGCCGCCGGCGCCGCCTGTTGTGCCGCGGCCGCCGGTGCGGCTTGGGCGGCTTGCTTCGCCTTGTCCTGGCAGGTGGCGCAGCAGCTCCCATTCTCCGAGTACGGGCACGGCGCCGCGGCCTTGGCGTCGGCGGGCTGCGCGGCCGGCGCTGCCTGTCCGGCGGCGTCCTCGGCACTGAGCAGCGCAGGTGCCGCCAAGAAGGCGGCGGCACAGAAGGCGGCGAGCGCGGTGATGCGGCGAAGTGTCGGCATGGATCCTCCCGTCGGGTGTCGCGTCAACTCTTAGTGGGCTCCCAGGGTCATTGCAACGCGGTCCTCCCGCCCCATATCCTCGCGCCAAGCGGACGCGAGCGAGGAGGGCGGATGCGAATCGGACTGCTACTGGGCGGGCTGCGCAATGCCGGTGCGCTCGGCGCGCTGGCGGCGCGGGCGGAGGGATTGGGCTACGACTCGCTGTGGATCGGCGACCACATCGCGTTTCCGGCCCCAATCCTCGATCCGCTGCAGGTGCTGACCTGCTTTGCCGCGCATACGCGGCGCGTGCGGCTCGGCACCTGCGTGTACCTGCTGCCGCTGCGCCACCCGACTCCGGTGGCGAAAATGGTTGCGTCGCTCGACTTCATCAGCGACGGGCGCGCGGTGCTCGGCGTCGGTGTCGGCGGCGAGTTTCCCGGCGAGTTCGCCGCCTGCGGCGTACCGGTGCGCGAGCGCGGCGCCCGCACCGACGAGGGCATTCGCGCCCTGCGCGCGCTGTGGAGCGTCCAGCCGACGGCGCACAGCGGCCACTTCTACGACATACCCGCCACGCGGCTGGCGCCACTGCCCGTGCAGACGGGCGGTCCGCCGATCTGGATCGGCGGCCGCGCTGACGCTGCGGTGCGCCGCGCCGCCCATCTCGGCGATGGCTACATCGGCCACTTCCTGACCCCCGACCAACTCGCCGAGCGCCTCGCCGGCATTCGCACCCAGGCGCAGGAGGTGGGGCGCGACCCCGCCGCCATCGCCGCCGCCATGCTGGCCTTCAGCTATGTCGGTCCCGACCGTGCCGCCGCCCAGCAGCGCGCCGCCGGGATGTTGGGCGCGATGTACGGCCAACCGATGGAGAAGGCCGCCGCCCGCTACACCGTCATCGGCACGCCCGACGATTGCCGCGCCGCGGTCGCCGCCTACGGGGCCGCCGGCGTCGGGCACATGATCCTCGCCCCGTTGGCGTTCGGCGACGAGATCGAAGCCCAGATCGACCTGCTCGCGTCGGCGCTCGCTGTGCGCCGCGACGCGACACGTGATCGTGTTGGGGGGTCGTAGCCGCCCATGCTACATCTCGGCATATGAAACCGGTCAAGCATCGGGCGACCTATGAAGACCTGCACGAGGTCCCCGAACACATGGTGGGCGAGATCATCGACGGTGAGCTGTACGCGACGCCGCGCCCGGCCTCGCCGCATGCGAATGCAGCCTCCGGTATCGCCAGCGATGTGCGCGGGCCATTTCACCGCGAGCCCGACGGTCTGGGACAGCCAGGCGGTTGGTGGATTCTGTTCGAGCCCGAGTTGCATCTCGGGCCGGACGTCGTTGTCCCCGACGTCGCCGGCTGGCGACGCGAGAAGATGCGGGTGCTCGAGAACGTCCCCTACTTCACTCAGGCGCCCGATTGGGCGTGCGAGGTCGTATCGCCGACTTCGGCCGGCACCGATCGCGTCCGCAAAATGCGCATCTACGCGCGCGAGTCGGTCGGGCACTTATGGCTGGTCGATCCACTCGCCAAGACGCTCGAGGTCTACCGGCTGCAGAACGGCCAGTGGGTCGTGGCCAACACGCACAGCGGCGGCGAACAGGTGCGGGCCGAGCCATTCGACGCGATTGAGCTCGATCTGACCCGCTGGTGGTTGGAGCCGTAGGGCCTGCTGGCTTGCGCGGTCGAATCGCGCGGTCGAGCGGTCGCGCATGGTGTGTCTGATACCGCCACGGGTTTGAGGCCCGCGGGCCGGTGCACTACCGTATGGACGCTGCCGGCGTACCGGTCGCGCAACGAGCCATTGGAACGGGGAGGACCACACCATGAAGTTCGGCATCTTCTACGAGCACCAGTTGCCGCGGCCGTGGGGCGAGGGCGATGAGCTGCGCATGTACCAGGACGCGCTCGATCAGGTCGAGCTCGCCGACCGCCTCGGCCTCGACTACGCCTGGGAAGTCGAGCATCACTTCCTCGAGGAGTACTCGCACTCGCCCGCGCCCGAGGTGTTTCTCGGCGCGTGCTCGCAACGCACCAAGACCATTCGTCTCGGACACGGCATCGTGCTGATGCCGCCGCAGTACAACCATCCCGCCAAAGTGGCGGCGCGCATCGCGACGCTCGATCTCGTGTCGAAGGGGCGCGTCGATTTCGGTACCGGCGAGTCGGCCTCGCGCGCCGAGCTCGAGGGCTACAACATCAACCCGGCCGAGAAGCGCGCCATGTGGCGCGAAGCCACCGAGCAGGTCGCGAACATTCTGGCGATGGACCCGTACCCCGGCTTTCAGGGCAAGTACTTCTCGATGCCGTGCCGCAACCTGGTGCCGAAGCCAGTGCAGAAGCCGCACCCGCCGATGTGGCTCGCCTGTTCGAACCGTGAGACGATCCACGTCGCCGCGCAGCTCGGCCTCGGCGCGCTGACGTTCGCCTTCGTCGATCCGACCGAAGCCAAGCAGTGGGTGGACGACTACTACGCCACCTTCGCGCGTGAGTGCGTGCCGATCGGGCACACGGTGAATCCGAACATCGCCATGGTCACCGGTTTCTCCTGCCACGCCGACGCCGAGGAGGCGCGGCGGCGCGGGCTCGACGGTTTTCGCTTCTTCGGCTTCGCGCTGGCGCATCACTACATCTTCGGCAGCCACAAGCCGGGGCGGACCAACATCTGGCAGGCCTTCGAGACCATTCGCGACTCGATGCCCGACATGCCGACAGGCGGCATCGGCACGCCCGCCGACCTGCGCGCGCACATGCAGAAGTTCCAGGACGTCGGCGTCGACCAGGTGATCTTCATCCAGCAGGGGGGCAAGAACCGCCACGACCATATCTGCGAAGCGCTCGAGTTGTTTGCCTCCAGCGTCATGCCCGAGTTCAAGGAGCAGGACGCCGCGCGCCAGCGCGCCAAGGCGGAGCGCCTCGGTCCGGCCATCGAAGCCGCCATGCGCCGCAAGCAGATCATGCAGCCGCTGAGCGACGAACAGATCCCCGAGATCCGCGCCTACGGCCGCACCATCACCGAGCCCGCCAGGCCAGGGGCTGGATCGGGCCTGCACATTCCGACCGAACCGCCGCGGTGACGGCACCATGAAATCGCGCGCCATCGTCCAGACCGGTCCGCGCCAGCTCGAGCTGCGCGAGCTGCAGGTGCCGGAGATCGACGACGACAGCGCGCTGCTGCGCGTCGAGGCGTGCGGGATCTGCGGCAGCGACGTCGAGCAGTACACGGGCGTGCTGCCGGTGCGCTTTCCGCTCATCCCCGGCCACGAGCCGCTCGGGATCATCGAGCGCATCGGCGACCGCGCCGCCAAGCGCTGGGGGGTGAACGTCGGGGACCGCGTCGCCGTCGAGACGCTGATCCGCTGCGGCTTTTGCCGCGACTGCATCGCCGGGCGCTACTCGCTGTGCCGCGGGCGCGGCGGCATGTTCGGTTACGCGTACGTGCCGCTGTCGCGCCCGCCGGGCTTGTGGGGCGCGTACGCCGACTACATGTACCTCGACCCGCTGTCGATCGTGCACCCGATGCGCAAGGACATCCCCGCCAGCCTGGCGGTGATGTTCAACCCGCTCGGCGCCGGCTTTCGCTGGGCAGTCGAGCTGCCGCGCACGCAGCCGGGTGATTCGGTGCTCATTCTCGGACCCGGCCAGCGCGGCCTGACCAGCGTCATTGCAGCGCGCGCTGCCGGCGCCGGCACGATCATCGTTACCGGCCTGACCCGCGACGCGCCGAAGCTGGCGTTGGCGAAGGAATTTGGCGCCGACTACGTCATCGACGTCGAGCAGGAGGACGTCGGCGCGCGGGTACAGGAGATCACCAGCGGCCGCGGCGCCGACGTGGTGGTCGAGGTGACGGCCAACGCAGCCGAACCAGTGGCCGAGGCGCTGCGCTACGTCGCTCCAGGCGGGCGCGTCGTGCTCGCCGGCGTGAAGGGCTTCAAGGCCGTGCCCGACTTCATCAGCGACCTCGTCGTGCTGAAGGAGATCACCATCATCGGCGCCCTCGGCGTCACCGCGCACGCCTACGACGCGGCGATTCGCCTCATCGAATCGGGCCGCGTGCCGCTCGAGCGCATGCACACGCACGACTTCGCCCTGCCCGACACCGAGCGCGCCATCCAGATGCTCGGCGGCGAGATCGCCGGCGAGCTCAGCGTGCACTCCTGCATCGTGTTCTGAGACCAGCGTCTGCTCATCCAGCAATTCCCTTCATGCGTGCCACAGACGACGTGGAGAATCACGAAATCACGAAAGAACGAAAGCACGAAGGAGAGACTCAGACATTTCAATCCTTCGGATCAGAGTTTCGTGTTTTCGTACTGTCGCGTTTTCGTGATTTTCTGCCGATGGCAATTGTTGCGCAAAGCGGACCAGCCCTCAGAACACGATCACGCTGCGCGCGACCTCGCCCTTCTCCATCGCCTCGAAGGCCTCGTTGACCTGGTCGAGCTTGATGCGGCGCGAGATGAGCTCGTCGATCTTGAGCCGTCCGCGCATGTAGAGCTCGATCAGCTTCGGCATGTCGCGGCGCAGGTTGGCCGAGCCGTAGAGCGACCCGATCAGCGACTTCTCGTCCAGCGGCAGCGCCATGCCGGGAATGGTGACTTCCTGCCCGGCGCCGGGGACGCCGACGACGACCGCCTTGCCGCCGCGCTTCACCGAGTTGAACGCCTGCACGATCACCGCCGGCGCCCCGATGACCTCGAAGGCGAAGTCGACGCCGTGCCCCTCGGTGAGGGCGCGAATAGCGTCCGACGGATCGCCGGCGTCCTTGGCGTTGATCGTATCCGTGGCGCCGAACACCTTGGCCAGCTCGAGCTTCTTGTCGACCATGTCGACGGCGATGATGCGTGACGCCCCGCACAGCGCCGCGCCTTGAATGACGTTCAAGCCGACGCCGCCGCAGCCGAATACCGCCACCGTCTGCCCGGGGTGGATGTGCACGGTGTTCACCGCCGCACCGACGCCGGTCATGACGCCGCAGCCGACCAGACAGGCCTTGTCGAGCGGCACGTCGTGGGGGATCTTGATCGCCGCGGTCGCCCGCACGATGGTGCGCTCGGCGAACGAGGCGACGCCGGCCATGCGGCTGATGTCGACGCCGTCCTTCTCGAACACCGCCTCCTCACCCGCCATCGCCGAGCGGATGCCGGCGTCGCACAGATGGCCGTGCCCGGCGACGCAGTAGTGGCACTGACCGCAGTTCTGCACCCACGACAGCACGACGTGGTCGCCGGGCTTGAGGTCCTTCACCGCCGACCCGACTTCTTCCACGATGCCCGCCCCTTCGTGCCCGAGGATCACCGGCGGCGGCATCGGCAGCTTCGCCTGGATGACCGAGAGGTCGGAGTGGCAGACACCGCTGGCGGCGATCTTGACCACCACCTCGTCGGCGCGCGGCGCCTTGAGATTGACCGATTCGATCTTCAGCGGCTCGAAGAAATTGTACAGCACTGCGCCCTTGACCATCCTGCCCTCCGTCGGTAGCGGTGTGTCGCACGCGACTCGCGCGCGCCGTTCTCGTACGACGAACGAGCGTTCAGGGTCAAATCGGGGTAAGGCGGAGGGGCAGCAGAGTCGAATGGCGCAGGGGCCGGAAAGCTGGAAGGCGTATCCGTATGCGCTCTCGCCGACGGATCCGGAGCTGACGTTTCCGGCCGCCGAGGGCGACCAGGGCGCGGAGTCGAACACGTTCTACGTCGCCGGACGCCTGCGCGGCCGCGAGAGCAAACGCGAGTGGGCCTTCCTGGTCATCTTCACCTTCAACAACGTGCGGCAGTGGCTGCGGGCCGATTTCTACACGTTGGCGTTGTTCGATTTAAGCAGCGGCGCCTACGGCACGTTCTCGGAGTACGACATCCCGCGCCCGCCGCGCATCCGGCGCGGCTACAAGTTGTCGGTGGCGCGCGGCCATCTCGACGTGGCGTTCGAATCGGCTGTGGGGCGCAGCACGTGGACGACGCGGCGCGATGCCAACGGCGAGCTGCTGCCGTTCGCCTACCACGTGTCGCTGGCCGGCCGCGATGCGGAGGGGCGGGCGATGCAGCTCGACCTCGACCTCGACACGTTCAAGCCGCCCATGCCGGTCGGCGGGGCGGAGTATGCCGGCGTGAAGACGTGTATGGGGCAGTACGGCACGCACTCGTACTTCCAGAGCGACGTGCGCTTTCGCGGCACCTTGGCGTGGGGCGACGTGCGCGAAGAGGTCGACGGCGACTCGGGTTGGATCGATCGGCAGTGGACGCCGCGTTATCTCGGCGTGCACTCCGACCGCCGCAACACCGGCTATCGCCACGAGTGGCGCCAGATCCATCTCGACAACGGCGTCGAGATGAGCGTCTGGCTGCACTTCGACCGCCACCGCCACAACCGGGTGATCCCGTTCAGCGGCGCCACGGCGGCCGGACCCGAACACCAGGTGATGGCGACGACCGAGTTCCAGATCGATCGCCTGTCCTACGTGCGCGACCCCGGCGCGGTGCGGCCGCAGTATCCGCTCGGCACGGGGCCGAAATACCTCGCCGACCGCTTTCGCCTGCGCGTGCCGGCCTGGCAGCTCGACGTCTTCTCCGAGCCCTTGGTGTCGGCCCCGGCGCACTGTCTGCCGATCGACTACTGGAGCGGTCCGACGCGCGTGCGCGGCATCATGGGCGGCCGCCCGGTCAACGGATTTGGCTTCAACGAGCGCACGCTGATCTTCACGCGCGACTTCGAGCTGCTCGACGTGCTGCGCGACAGCCTGCGCCACCTCCCGCCCGCGGCCTGTCCGGCCGATATCCCGGGCCCGCTCGGGCTCGCCAACCTCGCCTGGGAAGTCGACGGCTTCCTCAGCCACCGCGACCGCGCCGGCTCCCGGCACCACGTGCAGACCCGCCTCCGCCCCTTGCTCGAACGCCTCGATGACTCGTGCCGCGCCCACGTCCTACAAATCGCCGACGACCTCGTGTCGGTGCTGCGTTGAAGGCGGCGGGTCGCTTGGTTTCAATCGCAGTGCCCTGATTGCCCGGCGGGCGGAAGCCCGGTAAAGGTCACGCCTGTGAGTCCTTCGCTGACCGCGCGCGCGCTGATCGCGCTGGCCCTGGTGCTCGTTCTGGGTGTGCCCGCTCGCGGTGTGGGTGGCGAGGACGATATGGCCGTGCGCGTCAACGGCGTGGTCATCACGCGCGCCATGGTGCGCGAGCTGACCAAAGGGCTGATCAGCGGCAACACACAGCTGCCGACCAGCGACGAGATCGAGCGCCTCACGCAAGAGGCGCTCGATTCGCTGATCGAGCTCGAGCTGCTCTGTCAGGAGGCGGCGGCGCGGCGCATCGC
>CAYVUV010000224.1:0-8938 GCA_964455095.1 uncultured Binatia bacterium (SeqCode) | reverse complement strand
GCCTCGGCGCAGACGAAGTCGGCCAGGTTGTTCGAGGTGCTGGTCATGCGCTGCAAGCTGTGGCCGTCGCCGGTGAGGGTCGTCGGCGTTCCAGTGCGTGCGTTGGGCTGGCCGGCGTAGGTGCCGTAGGCGACGCAGTCGACGTAGGTGGAGAAGGCGGTACGATCCCATGTTGGTGGGTTCTGCGGCTGAAAACCGCCGCCGCCGCCGAAGCACACCATGCCGCCAGCGGTCGGCAGAATGCCGGCGGGCATAATGAAGTCGGGGGTGAGGCCGCTGGCGGTCGCGAACGCTTGCGTACCGACCAGCCAGGTGACGTTGGCGCCCGCGTTGGCGACGTTGCCTGGCACCTCAAGAATGTCACCGATGTAGTTTCCATCGGCGTCGAAGGCGGCGATGACGCTGTGGAAGACGAAATTCTGCAACGCCCCCAACATTCGGATCTCGATGAACTGTACTTCGGGATCCCCGTCATAGCTGCTCAACACTTCGTCGATGAGCGCGGCGTGAAAGAGCGCCTGCGCGGGAGACGCCAGGACCAGCCAGAATCCGGCCGCAACCGACCACGAGCCAATCCGTCCCCACCGGTTGCCTGCAACGATGCCTGCCATAGGTCCCCCTTTCGGCTGCCGGCGCCGATTCTGGTGCAAACGGCTCTGGGTGACAAGCCGCGTTGCTTCTCGGGTCGGTCCAATTGCAAATCGGCAGCCCGTCTGACATCGGTAGAGGCATTCGCAGTCGAAAAAAGGGGGGGGGCATGAGGGTCGTTCGACAAGCGGCTGTGCTGGCCGTCTGGGTCCTGCCGCTGCTCATTGTGTTGATGGCCGGTTGTGGTGGCGACACCGATGTGTCGTGTAGCCAGGTTGACGGCCAGTTCACCTGTTCGGACAAGGACAACGCTCCCTCGCCCACCGGGGCAGCGGACACGGCGCCCTGACGCCGCGCCGCTCGTTGCGGCGGCACTCTCATCTCACTCCCACCGGCCCGGGCCGCACCGGGCAATGTACCCAAACGCTGGAGACTTCATGGTGCATTATTCACCTCTCACCGCCCGCGGCCGGGGTTTGCTGGCGGCACTGCTTCTCTTGCCGCTGCTCGCCGGATGCGGGGGCGGGGACGACGATTCGTCGACCGCTGCGCCGACGGCGA
This sequence comes from uncultured Binatia bacterium (SeqCode), assembly GCA_964455095.1. Taxonomy (GTDB): domain Bacteria; phylum Desulfobacterota; class Binatia; order HRBIN30; family CADEER01; genus CAYVUV01. The sequence continues at coordinate 7,789 of CAYVUV010000224.1, read as the reverse complement.
CCGCCATCGCGCCCACCGCGACGGTGCCCGCGGCGACGGCGACCGTCGCCGTGCCGAGCGCGACGCCCTCATTGAGGGCGACCGATACGGCGACGCCCACCGCGACGGTGACCGAGACGGGGACCGCGACACCGACCGCCACGCCGACGGCGACCGCTACCGCGACGCCGCGCGATATCTCGCAGGCGGTGCCGGCTTCGTTCACCGCGCGCGGCAGCGTCGGGCAGGTTTACGTCCTCGACGCCGGTGCCGGCACCGAGCTCGAGTTGCTCGACGGCCAACGGTACATCGTCGGCACCGGTACGGCGGACAGCGAAGGCTCGCTCATCTTCCGCGGCGTGGCGGTCGGTGAGGGGTACCGTGTTCTCAGCGAGAGCGGCGGTCAGTTGGCGGTGACGGAGCCGCTCGCAGTCACGGCGGCGGACGATCCGCCCGACGCGTCGTTCTACCAACAGCAGGTGCTCGAGCCGGGTTACCAATACCTCGAGACGCGCGACGGAACGCTGTTGGCCATCAGCGTCTATCTGCCCGGCCCGCCAGCCAGCGGGCCCTACCCGACGGTGGTCGAGTACTCGGGATACGATCCGGCCAACCCCGACGCACCGCAGCCCAGCACCCTGATCGCCCGCGCGCTGGGGTACGCCGCCGTGGGCGTCAACATGCGCGGAACCGGCTGCTCGGGCGGCGCGTTCCAGTTCTTCGAGACACTGCAATCGACCGACGGCTACGACGCGGTCGAGGTCATCGCCGCGCAGTCCTGGGTACAGGGCAACAAGGTCGGCATGGTCGGACTGTCGTATCCGGGTATCAGCCAGCTCTTCGTCGCCCAGCTGCAGCCGCCGCATCTCACCTCCATCGCGCCGCTGTCGGTCGTCGCCGACACCGGCCGCGGGACGCTGTTCCCCGGTGGCATCTACAACAACGGCTTCGCCAAGGATTGGGCCGAAGACCGCAAGCACGACGCGCAGCCGTTCGGGCAGTCGTGGTCGGCCAAGCGCCGCGACGAGGGCGATCAGGTGTGCATCGACAATCAGAAGCTGCGCGGGCAATCGCCCGACATTCTGACCATGATCGCCGAGAACCAGTTCTACCACCCGGAAGTGGCCGACGTCGTGTCGCCGATCACGTTCGTGCACAACATCAACGTCCCGGTGTTCCTGGCCGGGGCCTGGCAGGACGAGCAGACCGGTGGCTACGCGGCCAACATGCTCGACCGTTTCACCGGCACGGACAAGGTCCACTTCACCTTCACCAACGGCGGCCACACCGATCCGCTCGGCCCGTCGATCTTCACCCGCTGGGCAGAGTTCCTCAGCTTCTACGTCGCGGAGAAGATTCCGCAGCTGCCCGCGAGCGCCCCCGTCATCCTCGCCGTCGTGGGCGATCAGGTGTTCGGCGTGACCGACCTGACGCTCGAGCCGGACCGTTTCACCGGCGCCGCCTCGTTCGAAGCGGCGCGGGCCGAGTTCGAGGCCGAGCCGAAGGTGCGCATCCTGCTCGACAACGGCGCCGGCGGGAAGCCGGGATATCCGGTGCCGGGCACGGAGCTGACCTTCGACGCGTGGCCGATTCCGTCGCTCGAGCCGACGACCTGGTATCTCGCCGCCGACGGGCAGCTGCTCGAGACGGCGCCGCAGGACGACGGGGCCGACTCGTTCGTCTACGACCCGTCGGGCTCCCAGCGCACCAACTTCACCAGCGGCAACGTGTGGCACGTACTGCCGAACTGGAACTGGCAGCCGCTCGAGGCCGGCAAGGCGGTGGCCTACGCCACCGACGCCCTGTCCGAGACCGTCGTGCTGGCCGGCTCCGGCAGCGTCGACCTGTGGCTCCGCTCGACGGCGAGCGATGTCGACCTGCAGGTGACGCTGAGCGAGATTCGGCCCGACGGGCAGGAGGTCTACATCCAGAACGGGTGGCTGCGCGCCAGCCGGCGTGTGCTCGACGAGGCGAGCTCGACCGTGTTGCGGCCGCTGCCGACGCACCGCGAGGAAGACGCGATGCCGCTGCCGTTCGAGGAGTTCGTCCAGGCGCGCATCGAGATCTTCCCGTTCGCGCATATCTTTCGCGCCGGCTCGCGCATTCGGCTCAGCATCGAGGCGCCGGGCGGCGACCGCGCGCTGTGGAAGTTCGACGCACTGCCGGCGGTGGGCGAGCCGGTGATCGACATCGCGCGCTCGGCCGACATGCCCTCGCGCGTCGTCCTGCCGCTGGTGCCCGGCGTCGAGATCGACACGCCGCTGCCGCCATGCCCCGGCCTGCGGGCGCAGCCGTGCCGCACCTACGAGGAACTGGTCAACACGCCCGGGTGAATGCGATAAGGGGCCGCTTCGCGGGTGTTTCTACACCCCCCGTCCAAACCTTCCCCCGCAAGGGGGGAAGGCTTCAAACCTTCCGGCCTCCTCGCCCTCGGAGGGGGGAGGATTTCCGTCTCCGGCCTCCTCCCCCTCGACGGGGAGGATTGAGGTGGGGGTGATTCGATGTGCCTTCGACCCTATCGAAGTGGCTCGACTGGATCGAGTCAGCGCAGCCGTTCGATGACCGCGTCGGCGAACGCTTCGGTGCCGAGCTCGCCGCCGAGGTCGCGGGTCTTCTTGCCTTCGCCGAGGGCGCGGTCGTAGGCGGTCTTGATGCGCGCGGCGATGGCGCGGCAGGGGTCGTTGTCGAGCTCGTCGGCCATGTAGTTGAGCATCATCACCGCCGACATGAGCAGGGCCAACGGGTTGGCCACGTCGCGGCCGGCGATGTCGGGCGCCGAGCCGTGCACGGCTTCGAAGACGGCGTGCTGGTCGCCGTAGTTGGCGCCCGGCACGACGCCGAGCCCACCGACCAGGCCGGCGCACAGATCGCTGACCACGTCGCCGTAGAGGTTTTCGAGCAGCAGGATGTCGAACTGCGTCGGATCCTGCACCAGCTTCATGCAACCGGCGTCGATGATCAGCTCCTGGTAATCGATGTTCGGGTAATCGCGTTGGTGCACCCGGCGGGCGGCGCGCAGAAACAGCCCGTCGGTCATCTTCATGATGTTCGCCTTGTGGAAGATGGTGATCTTGCGGCGGCGGCGGCGGGTGGCGAAGCGGAAGGCCCAGTGCGCGATGCGCGTGCACGCGGTCTGCGTCGCGACCTTCATGCTCATGACGACGTCGTCGGTCACCTGGTTTTCGATGCCGCTGTACAGGCCTTCGGTGTTCTCGCGGATGATGATCAAATCGACGCCGCTGAACCGCGTCGGCACGCCGTCGAGACTGCGCACGGGGCGCACGGCGGCGTAGAGGTTGAGCCGCTTGCGCAACTGGACGTTCACCGAGGTGAAGCCTTCGCCCACCGGCGTCGTGCACGGCCCCTTGAGCGCGATGCGGTACCGGTCGATGGCGTCGAGCGTCTCCTGCGGCAACACGTCGCGGCCCTCGGCGAGCGCTGCCAATCCGGCCTGACACTCGATCCAGTCGATCGGCGCGCCGGCGGCGGCGAGCACGCGTTTCACTGCCGCCGTCACCTCGGGTCCGATGCCGTCGCCGGGAATCACTACGACCTCATGCCGCTTGCTCATGGCCTCGGATCTCCCTCGGCGCGCAGTAAATCCCATACGGCGCAGGGCGGCAATGCCCCCCCCTCGAGCGCGCGCCGGGTCAGACTGCGGCGCAGCGCAGCTCGGAGGTGGCGGCGCGCTTGAGCGCTTCGCCCAGATCGGCCAGATGCACCGGCTTGACCAGGTGATCGTCCATACCGGCTGAGAAACACGCTTGACGGTCCGCTTCCGAGGCATTTGCCGTCAGCGCGATCACGTACGGCCGAGTCGGCGCAGCGCGTTGGCGGATTTGGCGTGTCGCTTCGAGGCCGTCGAGCTCCGGCATCTGCACGTCCATCAGCACGATGTCGTAGGGCTGGCGCTGCAAGGCCTCGAGGGCTTCGAGGCCGTTGCCGGCCACGTCGGCCCGGTAGCCGAGGCGCTCGAGCATGCGCAGGGCGACGCGCTGATTGACGCGATTGTCTTCCGCCAACAGGATGCGCAGCGGGATGCGGTCGGCGAGATCGCCTTCGGGCTCGGGCCGAGGCCGGGGGATCGCCGCCGGCCCGTCCAACCCCTCGACCGTCACCAGCGCGTGGAAGGTCGAGCCCACGCCCACCTCACTCTCGGCCCAGAGCCGGCCACCCATCAGCTGCGCGAGGTGCTGGCTGATGGCCAGGCCGAGGCCCGTGCCGCCGTAGCGGCGCGCGGTCGAGGCGTCGACCTGGCTGAACGATTTGAACAAACGGTCCATGCGGTCGGCGGGAATGCCGATGCCGGTGTCGCGCACGGCGATGTGCAGCTCGTACCGACGTCCGGAGATGCCGCGCGCCGCCACAGAGACATGGATGCGCCCCTGGTGCGTGAACTTCACGGCGTTGGCGAGCAAGTTGACGAGCACCTGGCGTAGTCGGGCGGCATCGCCGGCGACGTGGTCGGGGACATCGGCCGCGATGCTCACTGCGATGGGCAGTCCGGTGGTGGCGGCGGGCCCGGTCACGAGATCGACCGCGTCAGCGACGCACTGGCGCAGCGAGAATGGCGCCTGCTCGACCTCCAGGTGTCCGCGCTCGAGCTTCGACGAGTCGAGGATATCGTTGAGAATCGTCAGCAGCGCGTCGCTGCTGTTGCGAACCACCTCGACGCACTCGCGCTGCTCGACGGTGAGCGGCGTATCGAGCAGCAACCCGCTCATGCCGACGACGGCGTTCATCGGCGTGCGGATCTCGTGGCTGACGACGGCGAGGAATTCGGACTTGGCGCGGTCGGCTCGCTCGGCGGCATCCTTCGCGGCGCGCAAATCGGTCTCGGCGCGCTTGCGCTGCGTGACATCGCGCAGCACGACCACACGACCGACGACCCGGCGATGGTGATCGCGCAGCGGCGAGCCCCGCATCTCGAGCACGCGTTGCGCCGCGCCGTCGCCGAGCACAATCTCCCGTTCGATGGCGGCGGCTTCGTCCTGGCGCGTCAGCCGGTCGCCGCCGTCGGGGAGCAGCGCGGCGAGATGGCGGCCGATCAGGTCGGGGGCGTCCGACCCGACGAGGCGCGCGAAGGCCGGATTGGCGTCGATGATGCGCTCGGTCAGGTCGAGGACGGCGACGCCGTCGCTGAGGCTCTCGATGACGACGCCGCGCGCGACGGGGACCAGGTCGAGCAGCTGGAAGCGCCGCAACGCCCAGGCGATGCCGACGCCGCTGATGGTGAACCCCACCGGGGTCAGATCGACCGGCGGTCCGAGGCCGGTCATGTAGAAGGCGTTGGCGGCCCACGGCGCGGCGACACAGGCAAGCACCACCGCGACCTGCCAGCGGTAGAGCTGCGAGGAGCCGCGGAACGCCCGCAGGACCGTCAGCGAGCCGAGGAGCAGTAAGGTGTACGCGTAGGCCGCGTTGATCCACCCGGCCGGTCCGTACCTGACGCGGAGCATCGGATATCCCGCCACCGTGACCAGCGACGTCTGACTCCAGACCCATCCGTGCAGCGGGTTGGTCCAGACCAACAGCAGCATGCAGACGGGGACGACACACAGCAGCGCCAGATTGCGGCGGGTGAGCCAGCCGTCGCGCCCGCTGAAGCGCAAGGTGAACAGGTACCAAAGCAGCGGCGCCGTCACGATGCCGGGGTATTCAAAGCCGGCCCAGAACAGCTTTCCCGCGAGTGTGGGGTTGGCTCGTCCGATGGCGGCGGCGGTCGCCCACCAGGCGAGCGCCAGCATGAGGTACGCTCCCATATGGGCGCCGGGCGCGCCTTTGCGGCGATAGACTGTGACGCCCACCCAGAGCGCTGAGGCCGCGGAGATGAGCAAAATGAGGCTGAACGGGTTCACGATGGACTCGGCCTTGATCTGTAGAGCAGAGCGCATGCCATCGAAAAATAGCGATCCCGCCACGTGTGGCCCGGGAATCGAGTGGCGAGATTCGGTGGGGAATGGCGATCGCGCCCATATCGCGCCGCAACGCATTGCCCCAACTATGCCGGGCGCGTAGTCTGGAGAGGTCGGCAGCCGTCTTTGCGGCGGTGGTGGTGAAGGAGAAGTGGATGATGGTTGCGCAGCGATGGAACATGGCTCTCGGCTTGGGTCTCTGCATGCTGGCAGGATGCGGAGGCGGAGGGGGCGGCGGCGGAGGCGGCCAGCGGACCGCGACGCCCACTGAGCGTCCGGCGACGCGGATTCCATCGCCGACGCCGACGCGGCTGCCGGTCGGCCAGCTCGGCGTCAGCCGGGTGTTTCCGCCCATTGGCTCCGCCGCTGGCGGCACGCCCATTTTGATCGAAGGTGCCGGCTTCAGCGCCTCGGGCGGGGTGTCGGTGATGTTCGGCGACGGTGCGGGCGCGAACGTCATCGTGCTCAACGACCGCCAGATCTCCTGCCTCAACCCGCCCGGCGAGGGCGGCACGGTGGTGCCCGTCGTGGTGGCGAGCAGCCAGGGCAACGGCACCCTGGAGAACGGCTTTCGCTACGGCGGCGGCGGTTCGGCGGCGGCGTTGAATCTGGAGCTGTCCGGGCAGCCGACCGTCTCGTTCGACAGCGCCATCGGCACGACGACGGTGCTCCTCGACTACCTCGTGCGCGACAGCGAAGGCGTGCTGCTCGACGAATCGGGGCTGAACGTGCGCCTCTACGTCGACGACGAGCAGCTGGGAGTCGGCGGGCGTTTCAGTGAGAGCGTGCTCGACCGCGACGCGGAAGAGCTCGACCTCAACGTCTTCGTCCTGCTGGTGCTCGACGCCAGCTTCTCACTGCAGCAGTTGAACCCGCCGCAGTTCACGCCGATGCTGAACGCGGCGCAGAACCTGGTCGACACCGGCACGCAGATCTGGCGCAACCGCGGCGGGCAGTTCGACTGGAACGTCGTGTGGTTCGACGAGCTCATCTCGCGCCCCGACCCAGGCCACGTGCGCAGCTTCCGCATCGGCAACATCCCGGTGCCGGAGGCGGGCAATTTCACCAAGCTCTATGCGGCGATCAGCAATGCCCTGGAGCTCTCCGCCTCGCTCGCCGTCGATGGGGTCGCCGCCGGCTCGCGCGATCGCCACGTGTTGGTGACGTTCACCGACGGTCTCGACAACCTCAGCGCGTTCGACAACCCCGAGGTGCAGCGCGAGGGGCGCTTGCGCAATGGCGACCCGTATCCGCGCATCGGCTGGCGGGCGACCGCCCTGGACGACGTACTGGGCGAGATCGCGCAGCACCCCCTCTACCCGACCAACCTCACGGTGCATTCCATTGCGCTCGGCACGCGCTGCGCCGACGGCTCGCAGAGCGGGCCGTGCTTCGACGAGACCGCGCTGGGCGACATCGCGCAGGTGGGCTTCGGCCAGCTGCGGGCGTCGCCGCGCAACGTCGACAGCCTGTTCGACTTGATCCAGCGCGAGTTCACCACGCTACAGTCGAGCGGGGCGGTGATGGCGTTGAATCCCGGCGAGTACGAATTTCGCCTGGTGGCGGAGCGCACGGACCACCGCGCCAGCGGCGAGCTGCGCTTTCGCTTTCGCGTCGGGGCCGACAGCGCCGAGCTGGTCTCGTTCTGATTCGCGGCGCGGCGCGCGCCGCGAAGATTGATTCCGTTGCGCGAAATTGCGTGTAGGGTAGGGAGGTGCGGCAAGCCCGACCCCATTTGACGATGCAGCGCCTGCTGGCCGTGCTCGCGGCAGTGGGCGTACTGCTGCTCGCGGTCGCCGCGGCGCGCGCGGCCTCCGCGCCCAGACCGGCGCGCCGCGCGCGCGCGGCGCTGGCGGCGGCGGTGCGCGAAGTGCGCCAGTTGCGGCCCGAGGTGC
>CAYVUV010000223.1:0-6729 GCA_964455095.1 uncultured Binatia bacterium (SeqCode) | reverse complement strand
TGCCTTCATCGACGCCGGCTTTCTGCGCCGAGATGCCGACCCACGCGTAGCCTTCGCGGATGAGCTCGGTGTGCGCCATGATCCAGTCGGGGCCGGCGTCGAGACCGCCGCTGACGTTGAGCCACTCGACGATGACCGTGCCATTGAACGCCTGCGGATCGATCGGCCGGTAGGCGATCAGGCGCGTCTTGTAGGCGGCCGTGGCGGCGGGCGTCACCGTCCATTTGCCGTCCGGCGTCAGCGGGCCGACGTTCGTGTACGCGGCGGCCGTTCCGGCGAAAAAGAACTCCACGCCCGAGTAGCCGACCTCGGCGAGATCGAACGCCGTGGTGGCGACGAACGGCATGCCCAGGCCGCCGGTCACGGGTCCTTCGACCGTCGGATCGGCGACATTCGAAGGACAGCCGTCGAGCGCGCTGCCGACCGCTTTGACCAGACAATCGACCGTCACCGCGCCGCCGGCGTTGCAGTCGAACGCCGCGCACTGGTCGAGCCCGGACGAACCGAGGGCGATGTTGACGCCCAGCAGCAGCTCGTCGACGGAGACCGCGCCGTTGAGACTGCAGTCGCCGACACAGGTCCCGACCGGCGGTGGGGCTGCCTGTACCGCGATGGATTGGACGGCGACCAGCGTGCCAATCGCGGCGATGCAGCAGGCGTGCGAGCGTGCGTTCATCGGATTCCCTTCTGCTCGAACAGTCGGATCAACTGGCGGGCTTGACGGCGGTGCCTTCGGCCAGCCCTTCCTCGTCGGAGACGACGACGACCTCCGTGCCGGACAACCCGCGCGTGACGCGTACCGGATCGCCGCTGGCCGCGGCCACCTCGACGGCGGTCTTGTAGACGTGCCCGTCGCGCACGACCCAGACGAACGGGGCGCCGGCGCGGTCGCGGCGCATCGCGGCGGAAGGGATCGACACGCTCGGTTGATTGGCGACCTCCGGCGGCAGCGGCTCGAGAAACGCGATGCGGGCGCTCATGTCGGGCAACAGCCGGGCGTCGGGCGCCGGGATCTGGACTTCGACCTTCAGCGTGCCCTTCTGGCGATCGACTTGCGGGTACAGCTTTACGACCTTCGCGGGGTAGTGAGCATCTGGATAGGCGTCGGGCGTCACCTCGGCGGGCTGACCGAGGCGCACGCGATTGAGGTCGGCTTCGTTGACGTCGACCTCGGCGCGCAGGTCGGTGAGGTTGGCGAGGCGGATCAGATCGCCCGAGCCGGCAAAACCGCCTGGTACGGCGATCTCGCCGACTTCCTTCAACTTGGCGAGGATGACGCCGTCGCTCGGCGAGCGCAGCAACGTGTACTCGAGGTTGACGCGCGATTGCTCGAGCTCGGCGGTCACCTGTTCGACCGTGGCGCGGCCCACCGCGGCCTTGTTCTCGAGCACGTCGAGCTCCTGATCGGAGATCACTTTCCCCGCCCGCAGAGCGCGGCCGCGTTTCAGTTCGGCGTCGGCGAGCTGCTGGTTGGCGCGTGCGACGGCGAGGGTCGCCTCGGCGCGCGCCACCGCGGCGCGGTAGTCGCGGTCGTCGATCTGCACCAGCGGATCGTTCTGGCGTATGGTCTGGCCCTCTTCGACGAAATAGCGCTCGATGCGGCCGGGGACCCGCACGCCGACCGAGATGTAGCGGTCGCCGGTGACGATGTAGCCCGATCCCGACAGCACGGGCATCATTGCCCCGGCGTTGGCCGCCGACTGCGTTGCCGGGGCAACTGACACGGTGACGGTGCGCGGCACGAGCACGCGCGCGGCGACCAATGCGCCGACGAGCAGAGCAGCGGCGTACCAGAACCAGCGCCCGCGCCGCCGGCGCGCGCGCGGCGCGGGCGCGCCGCGATCGATGCGCAGCGATTCCAGATCGCTGCGCAGGGCGCTCTCGCGCTCTCCGCCCACCTCGGTCATTGTCCCCCGAACCCCCCTCGCTGCTTGCCCGGCCCTACGCCTTACGCAGGGCCTCGATCGGACGCAAGTGCGCCGCTCGCCAGGCCGGCGCGAAGCCGCCGAGCAGGCCGATCAGCAGCGCGACGACCAGAGCGCTGACCAGATCGGAGGCGCCGACGCGCAGGCTGATGACGTTGGTCGTAAACGTCGCCGCGCCAAAGCCGACGCTGCCCAGCAGCAGCGCGATGAGGCGTTCGAGGCCGAGCGAAAGAATGGCTCCGAGCCCGAAGCCCAGCCCCGCCAGCGCCAGCGCCTCGAGCTGAAAGGCGGTGAGAATGGCGGCGCGCGAAAAGCCGAGGGCGCGCAGCGTGCCGATCTCGGCCGTGCGCGCCTGGACGGCGGCGTACATTGTATTCGAGGCGCCGAAGCCGGCCCCGAGCCCGGAGAGGATGGCGATGCCGACCACCAGCGCGTAGAGCGAATTGGCCGACTCCGCCTGCTTGGCGTAGTACATCGGCTCGGGCTGCGCATCGAGCGCATAGCGCGGGTCGTTGTCGATGCGCTGCTCGAGCCGCGCCAGGGCGGCCGGCGAGGTGGCGCGGATACGCATGCCGGAGTAGGGCAGTGGTCGCTTGGCGTCGTTGGCCAGCTCGCGCGCGTCGACCCAGACCTCGCTCTCGAACGACGAGCCGTCGGAGTCGAGGATGCCGACGACCTTCCAGGTCCCGCGCCCGAAGCGCAGCGCGCTGCCGAGCGCCGCGCCCTCGTAGCGGCCGACGACACCGCGTCCGACCACCGCCTCGCTCGAGCTGGGGCGGAACATACGCCCCTCGGCGATGCGCACGCCGCGATGCACTTCCAACGCCACCAGCTCGACGCCGCGCACCAGCACGTTCTCGCGCCCGCCCTCGAAGGTGCGAAAGAACGGTTGCACGACCAGCTCGGGCGAGATCAGCGGCCGATCCTCGCCGTCGCGCGCGATGCCGTCGAAGAAGCGCACGGCGCGATAGGCCTCGAGCGACAGGGCGCTGGAGCCGTCGTTGTCCGAGCCCTTGCGCAGTACGATCAGATTGAGCGGATCGCCGGTCGACACCAGGGTGCGCTTGAGGCTGGAGATCAGGCCGAGAAACAGGCTGCAGGCGACGACCACCAGGGCGACGACACTCGCGGTCGCCAGACTGCGCGCCGGGCGCGCCGCGAGGCTGCGCACGCTGTAGGAAATCGGCAGCGCCATGGTGAGCTCAGAACACCTCGCGCAACGTCTCGACTACCGGCCGGCGCGCGGCGCCGTAGGCGGGCAGCAGGCCGGCGAGCACGCCCACCAGCAGCGACAGCAGCAGCCCCTGCGCGATCACCGCCGGCGTGACGATGAACGCACCGAGCGGTCCGAGCGTCGGGCTCCAGCCGGCGAAGGCGCGCAGCGCTTGCGTCGCCGCAACCGCCATGGCGACGCCGATGCTGCCGGAGACCATGGCGAGCGCGACGGTCTCGCCAAGCAGGGTGGCGAAGATGATGCGCCGGTCGAATCCGACCGCCTTGAGCACGGCGATCTCGCCGGCGCGCTCGCGCACCGCCATCGAGGCGGTGTTGGCGGCGATGAAGACGATACACAGCGCCACCAGCCCGGTGACGATCAGGACGATGGTGACGAAGCCCGACAGCGAGCCGAAGAAATTGGCGAAGAAGCTCTTCTCGGTCTCCGACGCCGTCTCCGCCTCGCTGTTGCGCGCCAGGTCGTCGACGGTGCGCATGATGGTGTTGACGAGCTTTGGATCGCTGGCGCGCGTCCAGACGACGCCGACGATGCCCAGCCCGTTGCGCCCCTGCGCCTTGAGGGCCTGGTCGAGGTACTCGCGGTTGATCCATAGCAGCGGCGCGTTGTCGTTCGGGATCTCGCCGACGATGCGCAGGTCGAGGGCGACGCCCCACACCGGGCTGGTCAACGTGATGCGCTGGCCGATGCGCCAGCCGTGCTTCTTCATCGTCTGGCGCCCGACGATGCAGCCGTCGCGGTAGCGCAGGAAGTCGGCCAGCTGCGCCGGCGCGATGTTGTAGTCGGGGTAGACGGCGCCGATGTGCTCGACCTCGACGGCGAAGTTGGGAAACGTCACGCGCCCGGCCTCCTCGAAGGCGCCGCCGAACCACACCATGGCCACGGCGGCCGCGACGCCGTCGACCTGGCGCACCTTGCGCGTGAAGGAGTAGGGCATGGTGTAGACGACGCCGGCCTTGTTGTGGACGGAGATGCGCTTGTTGTTGGCGATCGAATTGAGAAAATAGTCGAGCCCGGCCGGCATGGTCAGCAGCACGCAGACGAGCAGCACGGCGAGCGCCATGGCGCCGCCGGTCAGCGCCGAGCGCAGCTTGTTGCGCCCGAGGTTGGCGAGGACGAGGCCGAGGTAGCTCATCGCGGCAGGCGGGCGCCGGCGGCCATCGAGCCGCCGCCCGCGGCGAGCCAGATGGCCTCGTTGGCGCGGGCGCGGTCCTCGCCTTCGAGCAGTACGCCCTTGTCGAGGTGCAGCGCCTCGTCGACGAAGCGCAAGGCGCGCGGGTCGTGCGTGACCATGACGATGGTCTTGCCGAAGTCGTTCTTGAGCTGGCGCAACAGGCCGAGGATGTCCTCGGCGTTGCGCGCGTCGAGGTCGCCGGTCGGCTCGTCGGCGACGATCAGGTCGGGGTCGGTGACGATCGCGCGCGCGATGGCGACGCGCTGCTGCTCGCCGCCCGAGAGCGTGCGCGGCGAGTGATCGGCGCGCTGCGCCAGGCCGACGATGCGCAGCGCGGTCTCGGCCCGGCGCTTGCGCTCGGGCTTGGCGAGCTTGGTGAGCAGCAGCGGCAACGCGACATTGTCGCGCGCCGAGAGCACGGGGATGAGATTGAAGAACTGGAAGATGAGGCCGATGTGCGCGGCGCGCCACTCGGCGAGCTCGTCCTCGGTCAGATCGTTGAGCCGCTGGCCGGCGACGACGACGTCGCCTTCCGACGGCCGATCGATGGCGGCGATCAGATTGAGCAGCGTCGACTTGCCCGAGCCCGACGGTCCCATGAAGGCGACGAAATGCCCCTGCTCGATGCGCACGCTGACGCGCTCGAGAGCGTGAATCACATCGACGCCGCGCCGGTACGTGCGCGAGACGTCCTCGACTTCGATCATCGCTGGCACGGGCCCGAACCTACCATAATTCACCGGCCGTGCACGGCTGTCCTCCTCAGCCTGAGCCTCTGCCGCAGCCTCTGCCTCTCAAGGCCGAATGAAGAGTAGGCAGAGGCAGAGGCTGCGGCAGAGGCAGAGGACTGAAGTGACCACGGGTCACCCGTTCTCGTGTAGCTCCCTGGCTGGCAACCACCAGGGCACCAGGGCGACAAGGGCCAGGCCGCCGAGGCCGCCGGCAAGGTAGGGGGCCTGCGAGCCGAGGTGTTCGATGAGCCAGCCGGCGCCGAGGTTGGAGACGATGGAGCCGGCGGCGCAGATGGTGGAGAGCAGGGCCTGGGCGGTGGAGCGCAAGCGCTCGGGCACCATCGCTTCGAGGTACAGCGCGCCGCCGAGCAGCAGGCCCGCGACGACGACCCCGTGCAGCAGCTGCAACGGGTAGATGAGACGCAGGTCGCCGGTCAGTCCGCAGGCGATCCAGCGCACGGCGCCGGCGAGCACGCCGATGGCGACCAGGCCCCGCGCGCCGACGCGCTGCAGCCCGGCGCCGGAGAGCGCGACGAGCGGAATCTCGAGCAGCAGCATCAGGATCCACATGCGGCCGATGGTGTCCATATCGCCGCCGTGGGCGCGGACATACATCGGAAAGATGCTCATCGGCCCCTGCAGAAAGACGAACGCGGCGAAATTGAACAGCAGCGCGCGCTGCACCGGCCGGCTGTGGCGCAGCGCGCGCCAGTCGCCCGCCGCGGCGCGCACGCGTACGGCGCCGTCGCTGGGCAGCATGGGGCCGACCAGCGCCGCCGCCAGTACGCACGCACCGGTGGCGGCGAACATCAACTCGAGCCCGGGCTGCGGACCGGTTGCTGCTGTGCCCGCCAGCGCGTGCAGGGCGTATGGGAAGCCCGCGACACAGATGAGGTAGCCCAACGTGCCCCACACGCGGATCAGGCCAAAGGCGTGTGGCCCGTCGTTGCGCAGCGCGGCGAAGGTCACCGACACCGATACGGGTACGATGGCGGAGGAGAACAGTGACAACGCCGCGGTGGCAGCGACCAGCGCGGCGAAGCCGTGCACTGCGCCGAGCAGAGCGTAGCCGCACGCGGCGGCGACGGTGAGCGCGATCAGCACCCGGCGCCGCGCCCCGGTGCGGTCCGCCACCTGACCCCAGAACGGTTGCGCCAGCATGCCGGCCAGCGGCAGCGTCGCCAGCACGATGCCGACCTGCGTGCCGGTCAGCCCGGCATTCTCGCGCAAGTAGAGACTGTAGTACGGGAAGAAGATTCCCAGGCCACAGAAATGCAGGAACCAGAAGAGCGCCAGGGGGAAGGTTCGCCGCATCGCCCCACCGTATCGCGCCCCCCGATGCCGCGCGAGCCGGCGGCATCGGGCCGCCGGTGAGGGCCCACTTCAGCTTGCCCCTGGTGTCGACGTGCTGGGCTTGAGCGGCGCCTTCAATGCGGTCGCGCAGGTGGATCCTGCGGACAGGGAGCAATCGACGACGTGGAGGGCCCCGTCGATTTGGGAGTCCGAGTCGGGGTGAAGGTCTTCGTCGGAGTCTTCGTTGGTTTGGGAGTCTGAGTCGGGGTGAAGGTCTTCGTCGGAGTGAAAGTCTTCGTTGGTTTGGGAGTCCGAGTCGGGGTGAAAGTCTTCGTCGGTTTGGGAGTGCGAGTCGCTCTTCTGGTCCGCGTA
>CAYVUV010000222.1:0-89814 GCA_964455095.1 uncultured Binatia bacterium (SeqCode) | reverse complement strand
CGATCTCGCTGGTGTTCTACTTCGCCATGATCGGCTTCAGCGGGCGCTCGGTCGAGGCGATGCATCAACTGCTCGGCCCGATGATCGCGGCGGTGTTGTCGGCCGTCGGCGCGGCGCGCGGCGAGCGCACCCGGCGCGCGCTCTATCTGCGCGGCACCATGCTGGCGGAGTCGGAAGCGCGGCTGCGCTCGCTGCTCGAGAACGAGCAAGTGCTGGTCAAGATCGCGCGCGAGATCTCCGAGCTGACCGACCTGCGCACGCTGCTCAACCGCGTCAACCGGCGCACGGCCGAGGCGCTGCGCTGCGATTTCTCCACCACCCTGCTGCTCGACGAGTCGCGGCGCGAGCTCGCCGCGGCTTCGACGTTCACCGGCGTCGAAGAAGACCGGCAGGACACCCTCGGCTACCGCAGCCCAATCGACATCCCCGTCGCCCAGGAGTTGCTCGCCGGTCGCATGGTGGTCATCGATGACTCGACGCAGCAGCCGTGGATCGATCCGGCCGTGCTGCAGCGCTTCAAGATTCGCCACCTCGCCCTGGCGCCGATTACGGTCAAGGGGCAGCCGCTCGGCGTGCTGACCGCCGGCCGGATCAACACGCAGGCGCCGTTCGACGAGCGCGACGTGGCGCTGCTGAACGGGCTGGCGGCCCACACGGCGGTGGCGATCGAGAACGCCCAGCTCTTCGACAGCCTGCGCAGCTCCGAAGCCCGCTATCGCGAGCTGTTCGAGCGCGCCAACGATCTCATCTTCGTCGTCGACGAGACCGGCACGTTCCGCTCCGCCAACCAGGCGGCGCTGGATTTCGTTCAGGTTCAGGCGGACGAGTTGCCGCGCCTCACCTGGCAGCAGCTGCTGCCCGCCGACACCGTGCGCGAGCTGGTGCGCCGCCTGCAGGTCGCCAACCGGCGTCAGCTCGAGGACGGGCCGCCCTTCGAGGTCGAGGTGCAGCGACCCGACGGCAGCCGGGCCGCGCTCGAGGTGCGCACGCGCGTGATCAGCCCACCGGGGCAGCCGCGCATCATCCACTGCATCGGCCGCGACGTCACCGATCGGCACCGCCAGGCACTGGAAACCCAGCGGCTGCTCAACCGCTTGCGCGAGTCGAGTCGCCTGCAGGGCGAGTTCGTCGCCAACATGTCGCACGAGTTGCGCACGCCGCTCAACGTCATCATCGGCTACACCGATCTGCTGATCGACGATTCGACCCTCTCGCAGGAGCGCGACGCGCGGGTGTTTCTCGAACGCATCGGCTCCGCCGCGCGGGCGCTGCACCGGTTGGTCGAGAGCGTGCTCGAGTACGCGCGCATCGACCGCGGCCGTACGATTCTGATTCCGACGCGCTTCTCCGCCGACCAGCTCCTGCTCGAGCTGCGCGGGCTCTCGAACGACGTGCGCTCCAGTCCGGATGTGCATCTCCAGATCGAGCCCGCGCCCGGCATCGAGCTCGCCACCGACTACGACCGGCTGTACTCGGTGATGAGCAATCTCATGCTCAACGCGATCAAGTTCACGCCGCGCGGGGAGGTCCACCTCAGCGCCCGGCGTGTCGACAACCAGGTCGAGTTCTGCGTGCGCGATACGGGCATCGGCATTGCCCCCGAAGAGCTGGCGCATGTCTTCGAGCCGTTTCGACAGGTCGATGGCTCGCCGACGCGCAGCTTCGGCGGTGTCGGTCTCGGCCTGGCCATCGTGCGCCGCAATGTCGATCTGCTCGGCGGCTGCGTCGAGGTCGACAGCGCGGTCGACCGCGGCTCGACGTTCCGCGTGCGCATCCCCCTGGAGCTCGACCTCGAGCCCGCTCCGGAGAGCAGCGCACCGGCGCAGGCAGTCGGCGCGTAGAGCGCTACGGCGTCACGGTGACCTTGACGGCGCCGCCCCGCTTGTCGGCCGCCGCCGTGAACGCCGCGCCGATCGCCGGCAGCGCGAAGCGGTGTGTGATCAGCTCGCGCACCGCGGCCGCGTTGGCAGCCAGCACGGCCAGCGCGATGTCGAAATCAGCTCGGCCACCGGCGCGACCATAGGTCATGGAACCGACCAGGCGCACCTCCTTGACGACCAGCGCCAGCGCCGGCAACACCGGCGGCGCGGTGAAGACGCCGAGCACGGCCACGGTGCCCCCCGACCGCACGGCCATCACCGCGTCGGCGAGGGTATCGGCCGTGCCGCCAACTGTCTCGATCACCGCGTCGACCTGGCAGGCGGACGACCACGCCACACGTTCGGCCTCGCCCGTTGCCGTGGCCGCAAACACGCGCGCGCCGAGCCGCGCCGCCAGCGCCGCCTGGTGCGGATGGCGGGCGGTGATCGCCACCTCGACGGCGCCCGCGGCGCGCGCTGCGAGCACCGACAGCAACCCGATCGTCCCCGCGCCAAGCACCAGCACGCGGTCGCCGATGGTCACGCCGGCGAGGCGGACGCCGTGCACGCACACGGCCATGGGCTCGGCCAGCGACCCGAGCTCGAAGTCCATTTCCCGCGGCAGCGGATACACGGCATACGCCGGCACGGCGAGCTGTTCGGCGAAGCCGCCCGGACGCATCATGCCGAGCACCTCGAGACGCGGGCAGAGCTGGTACTGTCCGGTGCGGCAGTAGGCGCACTCGCGACACACGGCCAGTGGCTCGACGGCGACGCGATCGCCGATGCGCACCGCGCCCGCACCCGATCCCAGGGCGATCACCTCGCCGGCGATTTCGTGTCCGGGGCAGACGCCGGGGGCCGGCATGTCGCCGCTGAACCAGTGCAGGTCGCTGCCGCAGACGCCACAGTTGTGCACGCGCACGACCACCTCGCCGGGGCGCGGCTCCGGCGCCGGGTGTTGGCGCACTGCGATCGCCCCCGGCCCGGTACTGAACGCCGCGCGCATGCCGAGTCGCCCGCTCAACGGCTCGGAATGAGCGACTGCACCGCGGCGGGCATCTTCTCGGCGACGCGGATGATCGGAATGCCCGTCTGCGTGTTCTGGTGCATCTCAAGCGTGGCGCGCGGCAGGTCCTCGAAGGAGTAGATCTCGCGATGCACGGTCGGGCGGAACACGTTGCCGTACAGCTCCGTGCAGGCATTGCTGCCATCGATGGTGTCGTAGTGGGTATGGTCGAGCGTCACCTGCTTAACCGACAGGCCGGCCGAGTCGTAGCTGACTTTCTTGTCCAGCTGCCAGCCGGCGCTGACGTCGACGCCGCAGCGCGCCAGCGCCGTGAGACCGGCCGCGAAGACCGGCCCGCGCAACATGTCGCAGACGACGTGCATGCCGACCCCGCCCGTCAGGCCCTTCACTTCCTTGGCGAACGCCTTGACCCCGTCGGCGTCGGCGAAGCGGTTGAACTTCTTTTGATCGATCCCTTTGATCCCGAGCCCCTCGAGATGCGCGCGCCGCTCCGGACTGCCGGAGCAGAAGAAGGTGCGATGGCCCTCGTGTTGCGCCAGCATGAGGAACAGCTCGCCGACGCCGCCGCCGAAGGAGAGCACGTTGAGCCGCGCCAGCTTCTCGCGCGGCACCTTGATACGGAAGATATCGTGCCCGCGCCGCCACAGATGGTACGCCGTCGGAGCGCGCAGCGGCAGCGCCGCGATCTCCCACAGATTGAGCCCGCACTGCAGCGGGGCGGGAATCAGTTGCCAATCTGCGACCACGGCCTCCTCGCCGTACCACCCGATCGACTCCGGCTGATCGTAGGCCCAGATGCGCAACGGGTAGCCGTAGATGTCGGGCTCGCCGTTGCAGTGCGTGACGACCACGTCGCCGGGTTTGAAGCGCGTCACCTGGTCGCCGACGGCCACCACCTCACCCAGCGCGCTGTTGCCCGGGTAGATCTTGCCACCGCGCAGCGCCGCGATGTTGACCGTGTCGGCGAGCACGGCGTGGTCGATGTTGTGCTCGAGCGACACCGCCAGGATGCGCAGGCGCACGTCGCGCGGGCCCATCGGGCGCAGCTCGACCTCGTCGAGCCGGATGACGCGCGAGGCATCGAATTGATTGAGGTCGTCGTTGACCCGTTTCCGTTCGGCGGCGATGGCTTCGGCAGTGATGGCATAAGCTCGGGGCATGGGCTCTCCTTTGTGCGTGCGGGCGCGAACCTAGCGAATCCCCTGCGGCCCTTCAAATGCCCCGGCCAGCGGCCCCGGCGCGCCTTTGCCGCGGCGCGGGGAGCTGGTAAGAGCGGCGCATGCCCCGGCGACCGCAGCGCGGCACGGAGAACCCGGCCGGCGCACCCGGTCCGGGCCGGCGCGACGGCTGACATGCTGTCGGCGCTGCTCGGGTTGGCTGCCCTCGTGGCCGTCGTCGTGACCGCGGCGCGCGCGCTGCGCCAACGCGCCGCGGAGCGGGCGCGGCCGGGGCGCAGCCCGGCCAGTGCGATTCCGATCGCTGATTTCGGCGACATGGACCTGGCCGTACAGAGCCAGCTCTGCGCCTGCGGCGGCCGTTTCGGCGTCCGCGGCGAAGGACCGGTGGCGCGCGAGACCCGCCCGCTGCGGGTTGCGCACCTCGAGTGCCAGCGCTGCGAGCGCGAACGGCGGCTGTATTTCGATTTGAGCACCGTTCGCCACTGAATGTGGTGCGCGCACCGGCAGCAGCTGACTCGGGCCGCCGCGTTTGGTACAACCCCGTTTCGCATGTTGAGCGAACTTCGGCCGTCCAGGCCATCCCGGCGCGCCGCGATCGAGGAGAATGCCGCATGACCAGAAGACTCCTGTCGCTGGCTTTCGCCTTGTGCGGCTTGCTCGCCCTCGCGGGCTGTCGGGGCAGCAAAGAGATGCCGCTGCCCCAGCGCATCGTCGATCTGTCACCGGCGCTGACCGCCGACATCAACCTGCAACGCCTCGGGTATCGCGCCCTGGAATTCCTCGGCACCTCGGGCCGCATCACTTCGATCCCGATTCATCCGAAGGATCCGGCCATGGCCTTCGGCCTGCGCGAGCTCAGCCTGCCGAGCCACAGCGGCACGCATCTGGACGCGCCGGCCCGCCTGCTGCGCAGCGGGCAGCACCCGGCCGATGTGCGGCTCGACCAGGTCGTCGGACGGGCGCGGCTCGTCGACTTGCGCTGGCACGATCGGCACGCGCCGATTCAGATCACCGATCTCGAGCTGACGCCGATCCAGACCGACGACGTGGTGCTGTTGTATCTCGGTTACGAGCCCCCGACCGGTGACGAGTGGCCGCGCTTTGCGCCGCTCTCGGTGCAGGCCAGCGAATGGCTGGTGGCGAAGAAGGTGCGCGCCGTCGCCACCGATCTGCCGGCGATCGTCCGCTTCGACGACATCGAGGAGCGCGTCAAGCGCGGGCAGCCGCCCGAGGCGGTCTGGGCGGAGTACTTGCCGCTCTTCCAAGCCAATATTCCCCTCATCGCCGGACTGATCAACCTCGACCAGCTCGCCGGCGAACGCTCCGTGGTCTTCGCCGGCTTCCCGCTGCCGATTGTCGACGCCGACGGCGCGCCGGTGCGCGCCGCCGCGTTGGTCTACTAGAGGGGACCGGACCGCCGCGCTTGTCACGCGGCGGCGCGCTCAGCATATAATCGCGCCGGCGAGCGAAACGCATGCAAAGGGCGGCAGGGCTGATTCTGATCTGCGCGGTGGCGGTGGCGGTCGTCGACGTCGCATTCCAAAGCTCTCTGCTCCACCTGGTGCGGCCTACGATCGTCAGTCCCGCTGACGGCGCCTTCGCCGCGGCGCCCGTCACCGTGCGCTGGGAGGGCCCGCAGCCGCTGGTGGCGACGCTGGTCGGGAGCGGCTTGCGCACCGAGCTCGGCCCGCGCGAGAGCCCGTTCGAAATCGAGGCCAGCCGCTTCCCGCGCCCGGGGCGCTATCGAATCGAGCTGCGCGCGCCGCGTCTGGGTCGTTTCATTTCGGCCGAGCGCCGGTTCCACATCGACGCGCCGCCCGCCGCGGCCGCGGCCGCCGACCAGGCCCCCCCGCCGATCGCCAAGGAGACGGGGGCGCCGCCGCCGCCGGCTGGCGACCGCGACGGGCTGCGCCTCGAGCTCGACCGCGCCCAGGCCGACAAGATCGAGCTCGAGGAGTACAACGCGACGCTGCAGTCGCAGAATCGCGAGCTGACCAGCGCGCTCGACACGCTGCGCGCCGAGCAGCAGCAGACCGACAGTCAGCTGGCCGAGAGCGAGTCGCAGCACGCCGACCTGGTCGAGCAGCACCTGCTCGCGTTGCAGGAGAATCAGCTACTGCGCGCGCGCCTGGCGGGCATCCCGCCGTGCACGGCCTGGGGGTACCTGTCGTACCCGCGCCCGCAGGGAGCAGTGCCGCGCCGCGTCGTACTGGTCAGCAACGGCCGCGGGCAGATCTTTCGTTCCGAAGCGGAGTGCGTGGCGACGCGGCGGGCCGACCCGAGCGGTGCGTCGCCCTGCATCTGCGTCGGGCCGGTGTGGGACGGCGCGGGAATCCCCTAGCCGCCGACGCGCGGCGCGTTGAGCGGGCGCGGCGCGCGCAACAGGCGCATGTCCTCTTCCGGCAGTTCCCGATCCCCGGCGCCGAGCGTCACGTCGAGCGGCACGCCCGACTGTTCCACGACCGCGCGCTCGACCCGTGCCATGTCGACCCGCTCGAGCCAGCCGCGCGCGCTCAGCAGCCGCCGCGCTTCGCCGAACATCCCCGGCACCTGGTTGTAGATGTCGGGCGACACCTCGATCAGGATCCGCCCGGCCCGTGCGCCGACTTTGACCGGCTCGTAGACGAACTGCCCCGGCGTGCCGATCGGGATCATCGGGAACAACTGCTCGATGTCCTCGGGGTACAGGCGGACACAGCCGTGGCTCACCTGCATGCCGACGCCCCACGGGATGTTCGTGCCGTGGATGCGGTACATCGGCAGACTCAGCTCGAAGCGGTACTTGCCGAGCGGGTTCTTCGGATCGCCACCCGGAATCATCGTCTCGCTGAAGCCCTTCTCCTTGATGCGCTCTTTGCGAATCGACTCGGGGATCACCCAGGTGGGGTTCTTGGTCTTGCCGTTCACCTTGAACTTGCCCGCCGGCGTGCGCCAGTCGTCGCGCCCGAGACCGACGGGGTACGTGGACACCAGCAGCGGCGCGCCCGGGCGGCGCGGGTGGAAGTAGTAGAGGCGCATTTCCGGAATGTTGATCACCACGCCTTGATACTCGACGTTCGGCAGCACCCATTCCGTCGGCAGCACGATGGCCTGCTCGACCGGCGGGATCCACGGATCGACGCCGGGATTGGCCTGTTCGATCTCGTTGTAGCCCAGGCCGTAGAAGCGGGCGAGGTCGAGGAACGTGTCGCCCTTCTGCACGTTGTAGAAGCGCGTGCTGCCGATGACCGACTTGGCCGCGCCGGGGTCGGTGCCGGCCACGGCCACATAGGGCACCGTTACCTGGAGCTTGCGATAGAAGTCGTCCTCGGTCCAGCGCTGCTGCGCCGGCGGCGGCCCCGGCCGCACGTCTTCGTCTTCTGCCCACGCCGCGCTGCCGGCCGCCAAGGCCCCAGCCGCCACACCGACCACCACCAACCGTCTCAACTGATTCACCACGTCCGCATCACTCCCTGGCAATCATAAAAGCACACACACGGAGACCCTCCAAGCACGACCTGCAAATCGGTCGACCGCACGCAGGCGCCGGCGCCGCCCCCGAGCACGCGATCGGCTCAGGCGACGATGGCCGCTCGGACTTGCTCGTGGATCAGGCCGTTGGACGCGATGGCCGTGCCGCTGTAGATCGTCGGCTGCCCGTCGAAGTCGGTCAACCGACCGCCGGCCTCCTCGACGATCACCTGCAGCGGGGCGAGGTCCCACGGCTTGACGTCGACCTCGATCATCGCTTCGGCCTGCCCGCGGGCAACGAATGTGTAGCCGAAGTAGTCGCCATAGGCGCGCTGGCGTCCGGACCCGTCGACCAGGCGTTCGTAGGCCGGCCAGTGGCCGGCGCGGCGCAGGACGTCGGCGCCGCCGAACACCAGCATCGAGCGGCGCAGCGTGTCGACGCGCGAGACCCGAATCGGACCGTGCTGGTCGAAGGCCCCGGCACCCTTCTGGGCGTAGATGAGATCGCCGGTCGCCGGGGCGTAGATCACCCCGACCGTGATCACCCCCTGCTCTTCCAGACCGATCAGGGTCGCAAAGAAGGGGATGCCGCGGATGAAGCTCTGCGTCCCGTCGATCGGGTCGACGATCCACTTCGCGTCGCGGCCGGGTTGCGCGCCGAGCTCCTCGCCGAGGATGGCGTAGTCGGGGAAGGCGCCGCGCAGGACTTCGACGATGCGCCGCTCGCACTCGCGGTCAGCGATGGTGACCGGCGACTGGTCGGCTTTCTGCTCGACCGCGAGATCGGTGCGGAAATACTTCAGCGCCACTTCGCCGCCCGCCTTGGCGGCGGCGATCGCCACTTCGAGTCGTCGGTCCATCAGCCGCGCCACGGCTCATAGGCAGCGCCCCGCAGCGGGTCAAGCGCCGCGGCGCGGCCCGCGCTCACGAGCGCCGAATCGCGGCGGCGACGCGCACGGCGTCGCGCGTCGCCGCGACGTCGTGGGCGCGGACGATCGCCGCGCCGTTGTAGACTGCCACCGCCGCGGCCGCGAGCGAGCCCGCGAGGCGGTCGGCAGGGTCGGGGCGGCCGGTCAGCTTGCCGATGAAGGACTTGCGCGAGACGCCGACCAGCAGCGGGCGGCCGAGGACGGCCAGCGCCTCGAGGCGGTCCAGTAGGCGGCAATTGAGTACCTCGGGCGGCGGGGCGACGCCCGGAAAGAAGCCGATGCCGGGGTCGAGCACGATCTGGCGCTCGGCGATACCGGCGCGGCGCGCGCGCCGCAGCGCGGCGGCGAGCAGGGCCCGCACCCGGCTGGGGGACGCGCGGCGCATCCCCGGCGCCGCCGAGGCGACGACGACCAGGCCCTCGGCGCGAGCCGCGACGGCCGCCATGGCCGGATCGCCGCGCAGGCCGTTGACGTCGTTGATGATGCGCGCCCCCGACTCGATTGCCGCGGCGGCGACCGCGGCACGCGTGGTATCGGCCGACAGGGGCACCGTCACTGCGCGGCCGATGACCTCCAGGGCCCACGTCATGCGCCGCAACTCTTCGTCGTCAGGTACGCGGGTCTGCAGGTACGGCGCCGTCGACATGGCGCCGACATCGATGAAATCGGCCCCTTCCGCCGCAGCCCGCTGCGCGGCGGCGCGCAGAGCGCCCGCGTCGCGCTTGACCGAACCGGCATAGAACGACTCCGGGCTGACGTTGATGACGGCCATCAGGCGCACCGGAGACCGGGCGCCGACGCGAACCCCGGCGAGAATTGCGGTGGCGCGCATGCGTCGCAGACAAGACCGGGTCAGCACGGCAAGTCAAACGCCTGGTCATGTCGCTGTGTCACGCGGCGGTCGCATTTCGTATTTCGACAGTTTCACACCCGGGCGATTTCCTCCCATCCCGTAGCCATCTGCGGCGGCCCGGCCCGTCGCCTCTCATACTCACGTGGCATGTCTATTGCCCTGACGTTGTGGCCAACACGAGAGCGAGGGAGGAATAAATGGCGATCAAGGGGCATGAAGCGGACTCGAAGTTGATCAGGTTTTTGGCCCAGAGCGGGCTGCTTTCCGCCGAGGCGGCGCGCGCGGCCGAAGCCAGTCTGAGCGCTGGGGAGAGCAACCCCTCGGCGATCGAATACCTGGTCCACGGCGGACACATCACCGAAGAAGACCTGGCACGCGAGCTCTCGACCCGACTGCGCTTGCCGTTGGTCAACCTGGCCGCCTTCGCGCTCGACCCCGCGGTCACGGCGCTGCTCAAGGAGGAGACGGTTTCCCGCTACGGCATCGTGCCGCTGCGCATCCAGGGCAGCACGCTGACCGTCGCCACCGCCAATCCGCTCGATCGCGAGGGGCTGCGCGCCATCGAGTTCGGCAGCGGGCGTACCGTGCGTCCCGAGGTGGCGACCTTCACCGCAGTGCGCGATGCCATCGAGCATTCGTACCATCTCGAAGACTCGCTCAACCAATACCTCGACGGCGTCCCGACCGAGAGCGACCAGCCGGTCACCGAACTGCACGAGGAATCGACCGATCTGCGCCAGCTCGTGCGCGGCGCCCAGCTGCCGCCGGTGGTCAAGCTGCTGAACCTCATCCTCGTCGACGGTGTGCGCACGGGCGCCAGCGACATTCACATCGAATCGAGCCTCGCCGAAGTGCGCATCCGCTACCGCGTCGACGGCGTCCTGCAGGAATCGTTTCACCTTCCCAAGTGGGTGCAGGACCCGCTCACTGCGCGCTGCAAGGTGCTGGCAAACCTCGACATCACCGAGCGCCGCGTGCCGCAGGACGGCCGCATCCGCATCAAGTACCAGGAGAAGATGGTCGACCTGCGCGTCTCGAGTCTGCCGACCCAGTTCGGCGAGAAGGTCACGATGCGGATTCTCGACCCGAGCTCGGCGCCGACCGGCCTCGAAAGCCTGCACTTGAAGCCGCGCGACCTACAGGCCTTGCGTCAAGCGGCGGCGCGCCCACAGGGTATCGTGCTGGTCACCGGCCCGACGGGCAGCGGCAAGACGACTACGCTGTACGGGATGATCGCCGAGCTGGTCTCGCCGACGCGCAACATCGTCACCATCGAGAACCCGATCGAGTATCAGCTGCGCGGCGTCAACCAGGTGGAAATCAACGAGAAGCAGGGCCTGACAGTCGCGGGCACGCTGCGCTCGATCCTGCGCCAGGATCCCGACATCATCCTGGTCGGCGAGATCCGCGATACCGAGACGGCCGAGATCGCCATCCGCGCCTCGCAGACGGGGCATCTGGTGCTCAGCACGCTGCACACCAACGACGCGGTCGCGACCATCTACCGTCTCCTCGACCTCGGCATTGACCCCTACCTGATCGCCGCGTCGGTCCACGTCGTCGTCGCGCAGCGCCTGGTGCGCCGCGTCTGCCAGCGCTGCGTCGAAACCTACGAGCCAGATCCCGCCATCCTCGGTGCGCTGCACATGCAGGGCACGTTGCCCGAGTTTCGGCGCGGGCGTGGCTGCGGCGCCTGTCGCAAGTCGGGCTACTCCGGCCGCGAAGCCGTCTTCGAGGTCATGCCGATGACCAAGACACTGGCCAGGCTCATCGAATCGCGCGCCCCCGAGAACACCACCCGGCGCCAGGCCCATGCCGAGGGCATGGTCTCGCTGTTCGACAACGCCATGTCCAAGATCCGCGAGGGCGTCACGACAGTGGAAGAAGTCGTCCGCGTCATCGACGTCTTCGAAGGCGGCCAGCATTGCCCGGCCTGCAACCAGAACATCGAAGACAACTACGCTGTGTGCCCCAACTGCTCGGAACAGCTACACAATCTCTGCGGCGGCTGCGGCAAGCCAGTGGACAAGGACTGGCTGGCCTGCCCCTACTGCGGCGACACCCAGACGCTCAAGCCGGCGCCGCAGGGAGCGGTTGAGTTGCCGGGGACACCGGAGACAGCCCTGGCGCGGCCGGTGGAAGCGGTCCAGGTGCCAGCCGTGCCACGACGCTATCGCGCGCTGGTGATCGACGACGAGCGCGACTTCCGCTTCCTCATCGAAAGCTTCCTGAAGCGCAGCGGTATGCCGCTGGACGTCGAGACGGCGTCGAATGGCAAAGAGGCCCTGGAGATGGCCGAGCGTCGGCCGCCGGACATCGTGCTGCTCGACATCATGATGCCCGACATGGACGGCTTCGACGTCTGCAAGCAGCTGCGCGCGAACGTGCGCACCGCGTTCATCCCGATCCTCATGCTCACGGCGCTCGACGATGCAGTCAACCGCACCCGCGGCTTCAGCGTCGGCACCGACGACTACATCGGCAAGCCTTTCGACCGGACCGAGCTGCTGGCCCGCGTCAAGCGCGTCCTGACTCGCACCTACGGCGCCCTGGAACCTTTCGAAGACGCCAACGCGATCAACGGATCCGCCAGCCCGCACCGATCATCCAACGGGGCCGCCGAGGAGGCGGTCATGTCAGCCTGATATCGCGCCCACTCGACCCGTCCGGCGAGTTCCACCGGACAGGTCGAGTGGTACGACGCGTTACATCGACAGTTTCCCGACTTCCGCAGCCCACAAAAATGGGCGCCATCACGAGCGTTCAGTTGCAGGGTTCCGGCCTGGTCACATGGCATGCCTCTTGCCTGATGCGATGACGCAGCAGGGGGAGCGAGACCATTGATGACCGGGAACGGGAACAGATCCGATGCGCAGCTGATACGCTTCTTATGTCAACATGGGCGGATCTCCGACGAGGTAGCCCGCGCCGCTGAAGCGAGTCTGGCGGCCGCTGAGAACGCACCGTCGGCAATCGAGTTCCTCGTGCGGGGGGGGCATCTTTCGGAAGAGGAGCTGGCCAACGAGCTCGCCGCGCGCCTGCGCATCCCCTACGTCAATCTGGCCGCGGTGGCCCTGGACACGTCCGTCACGTCTTTGGTCAAGGAGGACATCGTCTCGCGCTACGGCGTCGTGCCGCTGCGGCTGCACAACGGCAAGCTGACCGTCGCGACGGCCAACCCGCTCGACCGCGAAGGGCTGCGCGCCGTCGAGTTCGCCAGCGGGCACACAGTCCGCGCCGAGGTCGCGACCCACACGGCCGTGCGCGACGCCATCAAGCACGCCTATCATCTGGAAGACTCGCTCAACCAATATCTCGACGGCGTCCCGTCCGAGGCCGACGCCCCGATCACCGAACTGCACGAAGAATCGACCGATCTGCGCCAACTGGTGCGCGGCACGCAGCTGCCGCCGGTGGTCAAACTGCTCAACCTGATCCTCGTCGACGGGGTGCGCGCCGGGGCGAGCGACATTCACATCGAGTCGGGTCTCGCCGAAGTGCGCGTCCGCTACCGCGTCGACGGCGTGCTGCAGGAGTCCTTTCACCTCCCCAAGTGGGTGCAGGACCCGCTCACCGCGCGCTGCAAGGTGCTGGCAAACCTCGACATCACCGAGCGCCGCGTGCCGCAGGACGGCCGTATTCGCATTCGCTACCACGACAAGATGGTCGATCTGCGCGTCTCGAGCCTGCCGACCCAGTTCGGCGAGAAGGTCACGATGCGCATTCTCGACCCGAGCGCGGCGCCGACGAGCCTGGCGAGCCTGCACTTGAAACCGCGCGATCTCCAGGTCCTGCGCCAGGCCATTGCGCGCCCACAGGGCATCGTGCTGGTGACCGGCCCGACCGGCAGCGGCAAGACGACCACTTTGTACGGGATGATCGCCGAGCTGGTGTCGCCAACGCGCAACATCGTCACCATCGAGAACCCCATCGAGTACCAGCTGCGCGGCCTCAATCAGGTGGAGATCAACGAGAAGCAGGGCCTGACGTTCGCGGGCACGCTGCGCTCGATCCTGCGCCAGGATCCCGACATCATCCTGGTCGGCGAGATCCGCGACGCCGAGACGGCGGAGATCGCCATCCGGGCGGCGCAGACCGGGCACCTCGTGCTCAGCACGCTGCACACCAACGACGCCGTCGCCACCGTCTACCGTCTGATCGACCTCGGCATCGACCCCTACCTGATCGCCGCGTCCATCCACGTCCTGGTCGCGCAACGCCTGGTGCGCAAGGTGTGCACGGTGTGCACGGAGGCGTACACGCCCGATCCGGTCGCGCTCGACGGACTCCAGCTGCAGGGCACCATTCCCGAATTTCGGCGCGGGCGCGGGTGCGGCGCCTGCCGCAAGTCGGGCTACTCGGGCCGCGAGGCGGTGTTCGAAGTCATGCCGATGACCAAGACGCTGGCCAAGCTGATCGAGTCGCGTGCCCCAGAGAGCACCACCCGGCGCCAGGCCCGCGCCGAAGGCATGGTGACGCTGTACGAAAACGCCGTGGCCAAGATTCGCGACGGCACCACGACGGTCGAGGAAGTCACGCGGGTCATCGACGTGTTCCAGGGCGGTCTGCACTGCCCGAGTTGCAACGAAAGCGTCGAAGAAGCCTACGCCGTGTGCCCCAACTGTTCGACACCGCTGCACAATCTCTGCCCGGGGTGCAGCAAGCCCATGAACAAGGAATGGCAGGCATGCCCCTACTGTGGCGAGGCATCGGTCACCAAGGCCGCGCCACCACCTGCGCCCGCTGACCAGTCGGTACCCGCGCCGGCTCCGCAGTCGGCCGCGCCGCGCCGCTACCGCGCGCTGGTGGTCGACGACGAACCCGATTTCCTCCGTTTGATGGAGGTCTTCCTGCAGCGCAGCGGCATTCCGTTCGACGTCGAGACCGCTGCCAACGGCAGGCAGGCCCTCGAAATCGTCGAGGAGCAGCTGCCGGACCTGATCCTGCTCGATATCATGATGCCGGAGATGGACGGTTTCGATGTCTGCAAGCAGCTGCGATCGAGCGTGCGCACGGCGTTCATTCCCATCCTGATGCTCACCGCGCTCGACGACACGGTGCACCGCACACGCGGCTACCAGGTCGGCACCGACGACTATATCGCCAAGCCGTTCGATCGCGCCGAGCTCCTGGCGCGCGTGACGCGCATCATGCGCCGAACTTACGGGGCGGGGGATTTGCCTACCGACACCCTCGCGGAACGGAGAGCGGCGAAGAAAGCCGCGGCAAAGGGAACGTCCACCCGGGCCGCGATGACGCTTTGAGCTCCAAGGCGGCAGCCCAACCGCACGCCCCCCCGGCAACCGGTGCTCACCGCGGTAAGCGCAGCAGAGCCATCGGCGCGGGCTGTGCACGGAGATCGAACGTCCCCTGGTGCGCCAGCGCCAAGCGCCGCAGCACCTCGACTGACACCTCGCCACCGTCAAGCGGTCCGCCCTCGGAGTGTCGCCCACCGTTGGGCACCGCGACCTGCATCCAGACCACGCCCCGCTCGGCACCGAGGATCAACTCGAGCCGTTCGTTCCCGCGCAGGGCGCGCAGGGTCTCGCGGAGAAAACCACACAACGCCTGGTGCAGCCAGACGCCATCGACCCGCACGGTGCAGGGGCCGCCGAGATCGAACGCCAGGAGCTCGGCCGAGCTGGGATCGGCGGCCACCGCCTCGTCGATCGCCTCGCGCACCAGCGTTGGCCAATCGCTCTCCGCCAGGGTCAGATCCAGGCAGTCCCGGCGCAGCGCCGACAGCAGCGCGAAGTCGTCGAGCAGCTGCAAGGCCCGGCGGGCGTTGACGGCCAGGCGCGTGCAGAACATGGCGCGCTCAGCCTCCGGCGCCGCGGCAATCTCCTCGGCATACGACAACACGACAGCGAGCGGATTCTTTACGTCGTGGATCAGGCGCGACAACAGCTCGGCATACTCGTCCGGCACGCCAATCGGCGCCGCCGCTGCCTCCACCTTCCGCTCCTGGTCGCCGCGCATCAGGGCCCGGAAGGGCAATTCTCATGCCACGACCTTGCGCGGTCGCCGAGCCCAACAGACCGGCCATTCGGCCGCCCGGGTAGCGTACAAATGCGCGCCGGTGGCACGCGAAGCGACAAAGGCATCCGGGCGCCCACTTTTCCCGCCGCCCCGTGGTCCGCGGCGCGGCCCATGTGGTACAGTCCCCGAGCGATGGAGAAAGTACTGATCACGGGTATCAGCGGCGGCCAGGGCCGGCGCGTCGCCCGCGCCCTCTTGGCGCGCCGCGGGCGTTATCGCGTCTGCGGTGTCGATCGCACGATGTGGGAGGGCCGCCCGCGCGAGATCGCCATGGTGGTCGCCGACCTGCGCAAGAAGAAATTCGAGGACGTCATCCGCAAGGAGCGGCCCGACGCGATTGTGCACCTCGGCTTCATCCGCCACTTCGAGAGCCCACCGGCGGTGCGACACGAAGTGAACGTCAACGGCACCAAGCGACTGATCGAGTTCGCCGTCACGCACGGCGTGCGACATGTCGTCGTGCACTCCAGCTCGTACGTGTACGGCGCGTTGCCCGAGAATCCGTACTACATGGACGAGAGCTTTCCATTGAGCGTCACGCGCACCTACCCCGAGATGCGCGATCTGGCGGAGATGGACATGCTCGCCAACGCGTTCTTCTGGCAGCACCCCGAGGTGGCGATCTCCGTGCTGCGACCGGTGAACGTGCTCGGCTATCACGTGCACAGCGCCATCAGCCGCTACCTGCGTCGCGACCGCGTGCCGACCGTGATGGGCTTCAACCCGATGTTGCAATTTCTCCACGAGGACGATCTCGCCGAGGCGATCGTGCTGGCCATCGAGCAGAACACGCGCGGGGTCTTCAACGTCGTCGGACCCGGCGCCGTGCCGTTGCAGGTCGCCATCGAAGCCATCGGCGGCACCGCGCTGCCGCTGCCCGAGAGCGTCATGCGGCCCGTAATCGAGCAGATGTTTCAGTGGGGTTTGTATCCGTTCCCGCCCGGCGCAATGGATTTCGCCAAGTATCAGTGCACGCTCGACGGCAGCCGGTTCCAGGCCGCCACCGGATTCGCGCCGCGCTTCAGCCTGGCGGAGACCTTCGCCGCCGTGCGCGCGTGACGGGCGTCGAGTCGAGGAGAAAATCATGCCCGCCCAGGTCGAATCGCTAGATCGCCGCCGCCGCGCCCGCCAGGCGGCCCCATCGCCGCAACCGGCCACGGCGCCGCGCCGCGCGGCGAAACCAGGCCCCGTGCTGATGCCGGCCCCGCCGGCGCGCCCGAAGCCGACCGCGTGGGAGATCCTGCGCCAGGGGCTGCGCGAGCTCGCACACGATCTCAACCCCGACATCGTCAGCGCAATCAACGACGAGGCAGCGGCGCGCATGCGCCGCATCCCGACGCGCTTGAACGAATTCGGCTACGATCCGTGGGGGTTCAACGTCGATGTCGCGCGCCGCGCCCTGGTGATCACCACCCTGCTCTACCGCTACTACTTCCGCGTCGAGACGCACGGCATCGAGCACCTCCCGGCCGGCCGCGCGCTGATCATCTCCAACCACGCCGGTCAGGTCGCTCTCGATGCCGCCATGATCGGCACGGCCATGTTCCTCGAAGCGGAACCACCGCGCATCGTCCGCGGCATGGGCGAGTACTGGTTGCCGACCCTGCCGTTCGTCAACGTGCTCATGAGCCGCACCGGTTCGGTAGTCGGGACGCCGAAGAACTGCATCGACCTGCTGCACAACGAGGAGGCGGTGATCGCCTTCCCGGAGGGCGTGCGCGGCATGAACAAGCTGTTCAGCGACCGCTACCGCCTGCAGCGTTTTGGCTCGGGCTTCATGCGCCTCGCCCTGGCGACCAAGACCCCGATCGTGCCCGTCGCCGTGGTGGGCTCGGAAGAGCAGGCCCCCGGCCTGGCCAACCTGGAAGCGGTCGGCCGCCTGCTCGGCATGCCGGCCTTTCCGATCACGCTGACGTGGCCGTTGCTGGGGCCGCTCGGGCTGATCCCGTTTCCGGTCAAGTACCGGATCTACTTCGGCAAGCCGATGCGCTTCGAAGGCGACGCGGACGACGAAGATGCGGTCATCGGCCGGCATGTCGGCAAGGTCAAGCAGGCGATCCAGGGCATGCTCGACGCGGGCGTGCGGGAACGGCCGAGCATCTTCTTCTGAGAGCGGACCAAGCCAGCCGTTCGACCACCCGGACGCCGGTGCTATAGAGACGGTGATGCCCCGCCCGCACGGACCCGATCGCGCGCCGCTGTTCGGCGACGACATCGCCGCGCGCTATGACGCGTGGGCGGAGTCGCCGGCCGGCGCCCTGGCGCGGCGGCTGCAGCGGCGCCTGCTGTTCAGCCTGCTCGATCCCAAGTGGGGTGAGAGCGTGCTGGATGTGGGATGCGGGACGGGCGACACGCTGCAACAGCTCGCCGACGCTGGCGTGCGCGTGACCGGCATCGACGATTCGCCCGCCATGTTGCGGGTCGCGCGACAGAAACTCGGCCGTGTCCCCCTGCTGCTCGGCGACGCCGCCGCCCTGCCCTTTGCCGACGCGAGCTTCGACGTCGCGATCATGAACACGACGCTGGAGTTCCTGCCCGCACCGCTCGCCGCCGTGCACGAGTTGACGCGCGTCGCGCGCCGCCGCGTGTACATCGGCGTCCTCAATCGCTGGTCCGTGCTCGGCGCCCATCGGCGCCTGAGCACGCGCTGGCAGCCGAGCATCTACTCGCAGGCGCGCTTCTACCCGTTCTACGAGATCTTCAAACTGCTCGCCCAGGCCGGTGTCGCGCGCGTGCGCTGGGCCGGTGTGCCGTATCTGCCCACCGCCGTCAGCCGCCGCCGCCTCGGGCAGCACCTGGCCAGCGGTCTGTCGGGCTGGCCCAATCCCTTCGCCGCCTACCTCGGCTTCGCCGCCGACATCGAGCGCCTGGAGACGGTGCGCACGCCGATCGACCAACGGCTGCGCGTCGTCGCGACCCCCGAGGCCGCCATCGCACATGCCGGCCTGGGGCGCATCGCCGAGCCACCGCGCCGGGTGGCCGCCGGCGGGCGCTGATCGCGCGGCCTACAACAGCGTGCCGTGCAGAATGACCGCGGCGACGCTGAAGTAGATGACGATCCCGGTGACGTCGACCATGGTGGCGACGAAGGGCGCCGAGGCGGCGGCGGGATCGAAGCCGAGGCGGCGAAAGAGAAACGGCAGCATCGATCCGACGATGGTGCCGAACATCACCACCCCGAGCAGACTGATCGCGACCGTGATCGCGATGAGAAAGTAGTGCTCGCCGTAGACGGTGCCGCGCGACGGCCAGAAGATGATGCGCGCCAGCGCGATGGCGCCGAGCAAGACACCGAGCGCGACCCCGGTCGCCAGCTCGCGGACCAACACCCGCAACCAATGGCTGAGCTTGACCTCGCCGACCGCCATCGCGCGGATGACCAACGAGCAGGCTTGGGATCCGGCATTGCCGCCGCTGGAAATGATCAGCGGGATGAACAGGGCCAGCACGATGGCGTGCTCGATCTCACCGGCGAAGTAGCCCATCGCCGTCGCCGTGAGCATCTCGCCGACGAACAGGATCGACA
This sequence comes from uncultured Binatia bacterium (SeqCode), assembly GCA_964455095.1. Taxonomy (GTDB): domain Bacteria; phylum Desulfobacterota; class Binatia; order HRBIN30; family CADEER01; genus CAYVUV01. Next base: position 70,950 of record CAYVUV010000222.1, on the reverse strand, counting down.
GCCACCCGCCGCGCTTGCGCACCAGGGGCCCGAGGCGGCTCTCGAGGTAGGGTGCGTCGAGCGCCTCCATGCCGCCCATCTTCTGAATGTCCTCGGTCACCTCCGCCTCGGCGACGTCGGCCACGTCGTCGGCGGTGACGATGCCGACCAGCTTGCCGCGCGAGTCGACCACCGGCAGCGCCACGCGGTCGTAGTGCTGCATCTGGTGCACGGCTTCCTCGCGGTCGTCGGTGGCGTGCAGGGCGACGAACTTGCGGTCCATGAGCGAGGCCACGGTCTGATCGGGTGCCGCGAGGAGGAACTGGCGGATGCGCAGATCGTCGATGAGTTGCCCGGTGTCGTCGACCACGTAGATGACGTTGACGGTCTCCGCGTCGCGGCCGTAACGCCGGATGTGCTCCATCGCCTCGGCGATCGTCCACTCGGGCCGCACGCGCACGTAGTCCGGCGTCATCAACCGGCCGATGCTCTCCTCCGGATAGCCGAGGATCGCCTGCGTGATGCGGCGCTCCTCCGGGCTCAGCAGCGCGATGAAGCGCTGCGCCACCTCGGCCGGCATCTCCTCGAGGAGCGCCGTGCGGTCGTCGGGGTCCATCTCGTTGATGAGCGCGACGACGCGCTCGGTGCCGAGATGGGTGATCAGCTCCTGCTGCTGCTCGAAGTCGAGGTAACTGAAGGTATCGGCAGCCAGATCGCGCGGCAACAACCGAAAAATAACGGCGGCTTGATCCGGGTCGAGGCCGGCGACGAGCTCGGAGATGTCGGCCGGCTCGAACTCGATCAGCGCCGAGCGAATTTGATCGTAGCGACGGCTGGCCAGCAGCTCGGCGATATCCGGGCCCAGAAGCCTGTTGAGCGCATACATGACCGGCATCCTCTGTGAACCAGGGCGGACGCCGGCCGGTCGCCGAGCGCGTCAGCTCAGCGGCGTGGGAGGCGGCCCGTCCTGCGGCGACTTGGTCCGTCGTCCATCGACTGGCTGCATAGCGCAGAAACTCGGGGCGGGAAAGGGCTTCCGGGTTTGTTTCGGCAAGTGAAAACGAGGCATACTGAGACCGGCGGCACTCGCCGCGGACGACGGCGACCCCTATGGTGAAAAGGAACCTCCGCAGCAGCGACCTCGAGCAGGCGATCGACGCCGTGTTCGCCAGCTATGGCGGGAGCGAAGAGATCAACAGCCTCGACAGCGCGGCGCTGCCCAACAAGCGCGCCGTGATCGACGCCTTCAATCACCTCAAGCCGGTGATCTACGTCGGCTTCTACAGCACCCGGTCGCTCACCCGCGACAACCTGCGCCACACCATCGCCGAGCACCTCTACCCGGCGTACGAAGTCCTGGTCGAGCAGATCGGTCGCGCCCTGCTCTACGAGCAGCAGTGCGGCCGCTGCGAGGCAGCGCGCGGGCCGGAATGGGCCGAGGACGTCGTCCTGGCGCTGTTGCGCGCCCTGCCCGCGCTGCGCAGCACGCTCAACGGCGATGTGCTCGCCGCCTTCCATGGCGACCCGGCGGCGAAGAGCGTCGAAGAGGTGGTGTTCAGTTATCCGGCCCTCGAGGCCATCACCGCCTACCGCATCGCCCATGTGCTCTACGAGGCGCAGGTGCCGATGATCCCGCGCATCATCTCGGAGTACGCGCATAGCAACACCGGCATCGACATCCACCCGGGCGCGCGCATCGGCGAGCGCTTCTTCATCGACCACGGCACCGGCGTGGTCATCGGCGAGACCAGCGAGATCGGCCGCAACGTCAAGGTCTATCAGGGCGTCACGCTGGGCGCGCTCAGCATCCCGCGCGGCGACGGCGGCGAGGTCATCCGCCACCACAAACGCCACCCGACGATCGAGGACAACGTCACGATCTACTCTGGCGCCACCATTCTCGGCGGCGACACCGTCATCGGCGCCGGCTCGGTGATCGGCGGCAACGTGTGGTTGGTGCACTCGGTGCCGCCGGGCTCGAAGATCATCTACGAGCCCGGCACGCTGCCGGGGCGCTGAGACGCGCGCGCCGTTCGCCGCCTGACCCGCCTCACTTCCACGTAATCGATTGCAGCTCCGAGTACTCGTCCATCCCCCAGCGGCCGCCTTCGCGGCCGATGCCGCTCTCCTTGAAACCGCCGAACGGCGAGTGGACCAGGTTGAGCGCGCCGTTGATGTTGAGCGTGCCGGTGCGGATGCGTTTGGCCACAGCCAGCGCCTGCGCGACGTCGGCCGAGTAGATGGCGCCGCCGAGCCCGTAGGAGGACTCGTTGGCGATGCGGATCGCCTCGTCGACGTCGCCGAACGGCAACACCGACAGCACCGGCCCGAAGATCTCCTCGCGCGCGATGCGCATGTCGTTGCGCACCTGCCCGAACACGGTGGGCTGCAGAAAGTACCCCTGCGGCAGATTGGGCGGGCGCCCGCCGCCGGTGGCGAGCACGGCGCCTTCGCTGGTGCCGGAGGCGATGTATTCCTCGATCTTCGCCCGCCGCTCCTCGCGGATCACCGGGCCGAGCATGACGCTCGGGTCAGCGGGGTCGCCGATGGAGATGAAGCTGCCGACGAATCCGGCCAGGCGCTCGACCAGGGCATCGTGCTTGGCCTTCGGCACCAGCACGCGCGTGCACATCGCGCAGCCCTGGCCGGCGTGGAAGAACGCCGGCGAGGACGCGTAGGGCACCACCTGATCGAGGTTGGCGTCGTCGAGCACGATCGCCGCCGACTTGCCGCCGAGCTCGAGGTGCACGCGCTTCAGCGTCGGGGCCGCGGCGGCCATGATGCGCTTGCCGGTGCCAACGCTGCCGGTGAAGCTGATCTTGTCGACCAGCGGACTGTCGACCAGCGCCGCGCCGAGGGCCGGGCTGTCGCCGCTCACGACATTGAACACTCCCGGCGGCAGATCGCACTCCTCGATCGCCTGGGCGATGAGCAGATCGATGAGCGGCGCGTACGGCGACGGCTTGATCACCATCGTACAGCCCGTCGCCAACGCCGGGCCGATCTTCTGCACGGTGACGAAGAACGGAAAGTTCCAGGTCGGGATCAGGCCGCACACGCCCACCGGCTGGTGATAGACCATCGAATTGTTGACCTGGGCGCCCATCGGCGACTGGCTCACCACCACCGGCAGCATCTCCTCGAAGTGATACGAGGTGGCGAGCTCGGCGTAGTTGGCCAGCATCTCGAACGGCAGGTCGAGTTGAATCGGGTGCGAGACGAACTCGGCCGCGGCCATCGTCACCAGCAGCGCGCGGATCTCGTCCTTGCGTTTCTCCAGCGCCGCGATCAGTCGCCGCAGCACGCGGGCGCGGTCGTGCGGGGTCGTGCGCCGCCAGGGCCCGTCATCGAAGGCGCGGCGCGCCGCGGCAATGGCGCGCGCGAGGTCGCCGGGCGTCGCGTTCGGCGCCCGCGCGATGACCGCCTCGGTCGCGGGGTTGACGATGTCGTACGTCGCCCCGCCGGCGGCGTCGGTCCACGTGCCGTCGATGTACAGCCGATAGGTCGGCGGCGTGCCTGCTCGCAATGCTGCGCTCACGGTGTCCCCTCCTTGTCGTCGCGATCGGTGCGCCGCTTCTTAGCGCAGTTTACCGGCGCGCGACAACGCCTCACGCAACGGGGCGCGGCGGCACAACCTGCTCCGTTACACGCCGACGCGCTCGATGCCCTCGTAGGCGTGGCGCAGCCAGACCTTCACCCGCTGGCGCTCGAGCAGGCCGAGGCCGTTGGTGTCCTTCTCGCTGCGGTGCTTCGCCGCCCAGAAGCTGGCGCTGTGGGCGTCGATCTTGTTGATCACCGGCTCGTGCAGCCGCTTGAGGTCGATCATCTTTGCGCCCAACCCGAGAGCGCGCTCCCTCACCCCCGAGCGCTCGAAGATGTCGAAGCTGTCGCCGCGCAGGTGGTTGAGGACGACGGCATAGTCGAGGCGCGCGCCGAAGCGATCGAGCAGCGTCCCGAGCAAGTCGACGGAGTCCTTGCCGGAATCCATCACGTGCCAGTAGCGGATCGAGATCCCGAGCTCGTCCTTCATCTCGAGCACGCCCGATTCGTCCATCCACTTCACCAGCGGCGCGTGGGTCTGTGCCGCGAGGTCGACCAGGATGCGCTTGTCGGGCTCGGCCGCCGCGGCTTCGACGATGGCATCGAGGCTCTCGTAGCGATCGACCACGACCGGCGAGGCGTAATCCGCATAGAAGCGCAGCAGCGACCCGTGCGAGCGATCGGTGTCGAAACCCAGAAAGGGAATCTCCTGGTCGATCAGATACTGCGCCAGCACCCGCGCCAGCACCGACTTGCCCACGCCACCCTTTTCTCCGCCAACGAAATGAATGCTCGCCATCGCTCGTCTCCCTCGTTCCGCAGCATGCCGCCTGGAAGTTCCCCTACCGGCGCCCGTCCGGTCTGGGAAGCCCCCCTGCCGGCGAGGCCATACGAGCAAAGGCCGCGAGCGCCACGGCGTACGCGAGCAGCGACAACGCCGAGATCCAGGCGCCGATCCTGAACGCCGGCGGCGCATACTCGAGGCGGAATCGGTGGTGTCCGGCCGAGAGGGGAATGGCACGCAACACGTAGTTTCCGGGCTGCACGTCGTAACGCTCCTGCACCGTGCCCGGCAGGGGCACCGCCCGCCACGCCGGCGTGTACACGTCCGTAATCAGCAGGATCGACGGCTTGGCGAGGTCCGCTTCGATCGTCAGTTGATCGGTATCCTCACCGACGACGCGCGCCGTGCCCTCCGCACCGTCCGGCTCCCAATCGGGTTTGCGCTCGAGCACCACTTCGCTGCGCGGATCGAACGATGGGCTGCGCAGCGCGGCAAAGATCCAGTCCCGCTGCGTCTCGACGCGGTATCTTCCCACCAGCTGCAACCGGCTCATCGGGTGCGGCGCTTCGTCGACACGAATGCGACCGTCCTCCTGCGGTACGAAGGAAAACTGGAGGCGGAGCATCGCGTAGAGCGGATCGAGCCGCGCGAAGTCGACATACTGCGTGGCCTGCGATGGATCCCTCCCCTGCGTCCAGGCGGCAAACTCGGCATAGCGCCGCACCACGCCCGGATCGGACCCCCACAAGTCATACGCGCCCATGGACATCGCACTGGTCGGATTCAGCGGGTTGAGAATCCTGAAATCCCCGGGATGCTCGGCGAGGAAATCGCGCACGCCAGGAACCACGACCGCGCCGCTGTCGAACGTCGTGCGCACATGCCAGGCGGCAGTGGCCACTTCGAGCGCGGTCATCGCGGCCAGCAGCAGCAGCGCGCGGGGCATTGTTAGCAGAGCGTAGAGCAGTCCGGTGACGATCGACGCGGTCAGTCCGGCAATCCACATCGCCACCGCCGCATGGAGCCGCGCCCCATTCACGAAGGTCGGATCCTCGATGGCGCGCGCGGCGAGATACGTCTCGCCGGTCGCGTGGATCGATCGCAGCAGTCCCTGCCAGTCCGACGAGCTCGTGCCCCATATGACACCTGCCGCGATCAGCCATGCGGCCGTTGCCATGCCCAACCCGACCAAGAGCCCCGGCGACACTCGCCGCCGCGCCGCGAGACGGTCGAAACCAACCGCCGCGAGCATCACCAGGAAGAGCTCCGCCTGGAAGGTAAACTTCGCCACGCCGCGAAACTTCCCGAAGCCCGGCGCCCAGTCATAGAGCAGCCGGAAGAGCGGTGTGTGCACCCCGAGTGCCAGCACCATCAGCACGGCGATCATCGCCAGCGAGAACCGGCGCTTGTGTCTTTCGCCATCGACCGCGCCGACGATGGCCAGCAACAGTCCGGACACGCCGATGAACAGCGACATCTCCCACAGGTAGCAGCGCCCCCAATACGGCTGGCTGACCATGTCGCCGAAGAAGAACGGGTTCAGCAGCGTGATGGCGTTCTCCGGCGGGAAGCCGAACATTGCCGCGAACTCGAACGGCACCGGCAAGGCGCGGATGGTTTCGCCCGACGCCTGTACGGCCGTGAGCAGTTGGATCGCCGACAGGGCCGCGCCACCGGCATACACCGCGGCGACTGCCGACGCGGCGATGAAGCAGCCGCGCCACAACCGTGCATCTCTCTGCGCGGTGGCGATTGCCTTCGCGAGATGCAGCAGCGCATACGTTGCCGCGGCCACTGCCGTGTAGAAGACGTACTGCGGATGACCGGCGAGGACCTGCAGCGCGACCGCCGCCATGCCGAGCAGCACCCAACCGCCGACCCGTCGGATCGCGCGCCCGCCGGTCGCCGGCCAGGCGTGGTCGAAGATGCCGTCCAGGGCGAGAAACACCAGCGGCGCCCAGGTCATGGAGGCCATGTTGACCGTATGTCCCGCGTACAGATGCGTAAAATGCGAGCCGGAGAACATCATCAGCACGCCCGCCAGGAAGCAGGCCAGTGGATGCAGCCCGCGGTGCGCGGCCCACAGATGCATGAAGACCCCGAGCAGCCAGGTGTTGATCGCGATGGTCCAGTTGATCCCCGCCGGCAGCGGCAGGAACAGCAGCAACAGGTTCAGCGGATAGAGCAGCGCGGCCTGGACCCCGCCAAAGTACGGGGCCCCGCAGTAGGTATGCGGGTTCCACAGCGCGAGGTTCCCCTTCTTCAGCTCTTCGAAGCCGAACTCGCGCCACGAGACGAACTGCAGAAACATGTCCGTCCACGTTGAGCCGAGCACGTTCGCGCCCGGTGCGACCAACACGTCGGCGAACATCGCGAACACGATCAGGGCCATGGTGCCGGCCGAAAGCGCCAGCGGCGAGCACCCGGGCTTTGATTCCGTCACCAGCCGAGCTCCCGGGCCATCACACCGCGTCGATAGTCGGGGGCGCCCGTGGCGGTCAAGCGTGCGCCCCGGTCCGATCCGACGACGCCGCGTTGCGCCGCCGCGCGGCGCGGGTTATGGGCCGAAGAGAGAGAGAGGATCGACCCGATGGATGAGACGGCTGTGCCCGCGTGGCGTTCGCTAGACCTGTTTGCCCCCACCGATGAGCACCGCCTGCTCGCCGCGACGCTCGAGGAGTTCGTTCGCACCGAGGTCGAGCCGCAGGCCGACGCCTACAACCGCGCCGAGAAGTTCAACCTCGATCTCTTCCGCCGCGCCGGCGATCTCGGGCTATTGGGGCTCACGGTGCCGGAAGAGGACGGCGGCGCGGGGCTCGATGCGGTGGCGGCGGTGATGGTACACGAGGCGCTGTCGATGGCCGACCCCGGCTTCGCCCTCGCCTATCTGGCGCACACCGTGCTGTTCGTGAACAACTTCTACCACAACGCCTCGGCCGCGCAGCGCCAGCACGTCCTGCCGCGCGCCATGTCGGGCGAGTGGATCGGCGGCATGTGCATGACCGAACCGGAGGCGGGCACGGACGTCCTCGGCATGCGCACCCAGGCACAGCGCGCGGGCGACCACTATCTGCTCACCGGGCGCAAGACCTTCATCACCAACGGCGCGGTCGACGACACCACGCTGGGCGATGTCTTCCTGGTCTACGCGCGCACGGGAGAGCGCAGCATCAGCACCTTCGTCGTCGAGAAGGGCTTTGCCGGTTTCTCGCTCGGGCAGCGCTGGAAGGACAAGCTCGGCGTGCGCGCGTCGATGACCGCCGAGCTGGTGTTCGACAACTGTCCGGTACCCGCCGACCATCTGCTCGGCCGGGAAGGCGAGAGCACCTTGCACATGATGCGCAACCTCGAGATCGAGCGTCTGACGTTGGCCGCCATGTCGCTCGGCATCGCCCGCCGCTGCGTGCAGGTGATGGTGGACTACGCCAACCAGCGCCAGGCGTTCGGCAAGCCGATCCGCGAGTTCGGCCAGATCCAGCGCCACATCGCGGAGTCGTACTCGGAGTTCAAGGCGGCGCGCTGCTACGTCTACGACACCGCGCGCCACCTCGACCTGCGCAGTCACGGCAACCGCGTCGACGCCGACGGCACCAAGCTGTTCACCGCCCGCGTCGCCAAGGAGATCGCCGATCGCGCCATTCAGGTGCTGGGCGGCTACGGCTACATGGGCGAGTACGTCGTCGAGCGGTTGTGGCGCGATGCCAAGCTGCTCGAGATCGGCGGCGGCACCATGGAAGCGCACCAGAAGAACATCACCAAGGATCTGGCGCGGGCGCCGGAGCTGATCGGGCGCTGACGGCGAGCCGCCGCGTTCAGGCGTCGAGCAGGCCGAGCAGGTCGCTGATCTCGAACGGCTTGGCCAGGCAAGCGTCGGCGCCGATGCGCCGGGCAAAGGCCAACCCGTCGCCCCCGGTGGCGCCCGAGAGCACGACGATGCGCACGCCGGCATCGGTCTTCCAGGGTGGCAAAAGCCCCGGGACATGCCCGCGCACGCGCCGCAGCACCTCGAAGCCGTTCATGCCCGGCATGTAGAGATCGAGCATGATGACATCGAAGTGATCGCCCTCCAGGCGCTCTTCGATCTGCGCTCCGTCGTCGATCTCGACGACGCTCCAGCCGGCGCCGCGCAGCGCCTCGCGCAGCACGAACCGCACGCTCTGATCATCGTCGACGATGAGTGCCTTGCGCTTCACGTCGTCACACGCGCTTTCGCAGGTCAGCGAGTAGAAGGCGGGCTTGCCGCAGCAAGCCCGCCCGTGTCCCCACCTTCATCATCCGCAACTCGATCTGCGGATCGAGGCCTCGCGCTGCCGCAGGCGGCAGTCGCTACTCAGAGGCTTAGAGCTTAATGACCGGCTGAGGCCACCTGGAAGTCCGGGTACGCCTCGTTGCCGTGCTCGCCCATGTCCAGCCCTGCGATTTCTTCTTCGGCCTCTACCCGCAGGCCCATCGTCGCCTTGATGACGCCGAAGGCCGCCAGTCCGATCGCCAGCGTGTAGAAGCCCACGGCCACGACGCCGATGAGCTGCGCCCACAGCTGCGTGAACCCGCCGCCGAAGAACAGGCCCGCCGCTGGCCCCGCAACGGGCGCCGACGCCGGGTCCGCGAACAAGCCCACCGACAGCGTTCCGAACACACCGCACACCAGATGCACCGACAGTGCGCCGACCGGGTCGTCCAGTTTCATCTTGTCGAAGAAAAGCACGGCCAGCACTACCAGCACGCCGGCGATCAGCCCGATCACCAGGGAGCTGCCCACGCCCACCCAAGCGCAGGGTGCCGTGATCGCCACCAGACCCGCCAAACACCCGTTCAGAATCATCGACAGGTCGGGCTTGCCGAGTAGCAGGGTCGCGGTCACCAATGCGCTCAGCGTCGCCGCCGCCGCTGCCGTATTGGTTGTCACCGCGATGTGCGCGATTCCCCTCGGGTCCGCCGCCATGGTGCTGCCGGGATTGAACCCGAACCATCCGAGCCACAACACGAAGACGCCAATGGTTGCAGAGGTCATGCTGTGGCCCGGAAGCGGCAGCACCTTGCCTTCCTTGTTGTACTTACCGATGCGCGGGCCGAGCAGCAACACGCCCGCAAGAGCGCCCCAACCGCCGACCGAATGGACGACCGTCGAACCGGCGAAGTCCCAGAATCCCAAGCTCGCCAGCCAACCCCCGCCCCAGATCCAGTGTCCCGTCACCGGGTACATCATCCCGACAATGACGAAGGAGAACACCACGAACGACATGAACTTGATCCGCTCGGCCACGGCACCGGAGACGATGGTCGCAGCCGTACCGGCGAAGACCAGTTGGAAGAAAAACTTCGCCAGCAGCGGCATCGTCGCCCACGAGATGGAGCTGTACGCGCCCGCATAAGCCGTACCGCTGGCCGGACTGTTGTCGGCTCCAGCGAGGAAGAACAGCCCCTCGCTGCCGAAGAACCCGTTACCGTTGCCGAACATCAGCCCCCAGCCGAGAATCAAGAAGGCCAACGACGACACGGCGAAGACGACGAAGTTCTTGGCCAGAATGTTGACGGCGTTTTTGGCCCGGCACAGGCCGCTCTCGACCATGGCGAAACCGAGGTTCATGAAAAACACCAGCATGCCGGCGATCATGGTCCACATCGTGTCCATCATCACCTTCGGCGTGGTGAGCAGCTCGGCCACCTGCTCCGCCGTCGCCGGTACCGCCGTCGCTTCCTCTTGCGCTGCGCCACGCGCCGCCACGAGCAGCAGCAGGGTTAACACCACCGGCATTGCCCGCCGGAGGTGCACGAGACGGGCCGGCCTTACGGCCGGCCCGTTCAAACACGGAGTTGTCCCATCGTGCATAATTGCGTCACTCCTTCTGTTCACACGGCGTCAGCGCCACGTTCCCCGGTGCGGATACGAACCACCTCATCGACCGGCAAGACGAAAATCTTGCCGTCGCCGATGCGCCCGGTCTTGCCCGTATCCTCGATCACCTTGCACGCCGTTGCGGCGTCCTTGTCGTCGACCAACAGCTCGATCTTGATCTTGGGCAGAAAGTCGACGACGTATTCCGCCCCGCGATACAACTCGGTGTGCCCCTTCTGGCGGCCAAACCCCTTGACCTCCGAAACGGTCATGCCGTGAATGCCCTCGCGCGCCAGCGCTTCTTTGACCTCGTCCAGCTTGAAGGGCTTGATGATGGCTTCGATCTTCTTCATGTGCGCTCCTCGCGTCGCCGCAGGCGCGACGATGGCTCAGCTGGCGTCTCAGAAGGCGTAGAGCAGCTCGCCGGCGACGGTGTCCGACCCGCTCTGGAAGCGGGCTCCCTTGCCGAAGAACGGCTGATCGGCCTCGTCGTGGCGGTACTCCATGCGAGCCAGCAGCCCCTTGGTTACCTGGTACGCGATCGTCGGCGTGACTTCCCACACGCCCACGCCCGGGGCGCGCCCCGGTGCGGTGAAGCCCGAACGCACGCCGTCGGGATCGTTGAAGTACTCCGTGCGCAGGTTGAACGACAGATCCTCGGTAATGCCGACCGTCGCGTAGGCCGCGGCGCCCCACCATTCCGCGCTGCGCCGGCCGCCGGAGGTGCTGCGGTGCGGCAGCGTGTCGGTGTCGTTGCCGTAGTTCAGATCGAGGGCCAGGGTCAGCATGTCGAGCGGCGTCAGCGTCGCGTTGGCGGTCATCATGCCGCGCTTCGAGTGGCCGTTGTCGGTCTGCTCCGCCCCGTAGGTGCCGGCGATGTACATCGTGATGATGTCGGCCGGCGCGATCTTGAAGCCGGCAATGAGGCTCTTGCTGTCGTTGTTGTCGGTCACGTTGTCCCAGCCGTTGATGACGCCGACGTCCATGGCGAACATGTCGCCGAGCGGAACGCTGAGCAGCAACCCGGTGTGGGTCAGCGGGATGGCGTAGCCGAACATGATCGAGTTGGTGATGTTGGCGTTGAAGGCGCTGTAGGTCTTCATGATCTCGTAGCCGAGCAGGCTGACGAACTTGCCGCCCTTCAACACGATGCCGTCGCCGACCGGCAGCTTGTAGGTGAGGTAGGCCTCGCGCAGCTCGACGGAGTTGTCGTTCTCCGACGAATCGTCGGCCAGGTTGTTCTTGTTGCTGTCGTTCTTCCAGAACGTGATCCCGCCCGCCGCCTCGGCCGTCTTGCCGAAGTCGACGTTGACGACGAAGCCGAGGTCCTCGTCTTCCTTCTGGCGACTGAAGAACAGGGCGACGTCGTTGAGAAAGAAGCTCCTGGAGTCGGCGTCGAAGAACCGGTACTCGATCTTGTCCGAGTCGGGATGATTGAGGCTGTACTGATAGTCCAACGCCACCAGGGCGTGGATGTCGATGCCCAGCGCGGTGCCGATACCGCCCTCGAGCTTCTTTTCGATCGCGTCGACTCGTTCACCAATCGTCTGCGCGGCCCCCAGGCTCGGCAGCGCGACCACCGCTGCCGCCAGCGCGAGATGCATCAATCCCCTGAAACGCATAGCTCCCTCCTCCGTTGTGGGTGATTGCCTGGCCGGAGATCCCGGCATGGCGGTCCGAAAGAGCAACGGCGGTGCCACCCGATGGGCCCGGAACTCAGTTGCTACGGCACAGATTCGGGGTCACTCGAGCCGAATTTCGCTGCCTTCTATTTGGGCACTCGGTCGGAATTTGGGCATGGGGGAATGAATCCGCGCCGACGCCCGGCCCGACTGGCAACACGCGGTTGATTGGTCTAGTCGTGGGCGCGCAGAGCAGCGGAAACCGAGAAGAGGACCTCGTGCGCCGGATCGTCGATTGGCTGTTCACCCTGCCGTTTCTATTGGCCTTTGGCTCGCTGCTGGTGGTCTTCGACCCGCTGCAGCGCCTGGCGCGCCTGTTCGGCCAGCGCCCGCAGGAGATCGTCGTCGGGGCGCTGCAGCGGTCGCTCTTGTGGGCCTTCCGTGTCGCCGGCACGCGGCTGCGCGTCGAGCGGTCGCCGGCGCTCGAGCCGTGGACGCCCTACCTGCTGGTGGCCAATCACCAGAGCATGTTCGACGTGCCGATATTCGGCGGACTGCTGTTCAGCAACTTCCCCAAGTACGTCTCCAAGCGCGAGCTGGCGCGCTGGATCCCCAGCATCTCGTACAACCTGCGCCGCGGCGGCAATGCCCTCATCGACCGCGGCGACCGCGCCCAGGCGCTGGGTGCCATCCGCGCGCTCGGAGAGCAGGTGCGCACGCGCGGGGTCTCGGCAGTGATCTACCCGGAGGGGACGCGGGCGCGCAGTGGCGAGCTGGGCGAGTTCAAGCTCGGCGGCGTCAACGAGCTGCTCGACGCCGCCCCGGACATCGCCGTCGTGCCGGTGGCGATCGACGAGTCGTGGAAGCTGCTGCGCTACAACCTGCTGCCGGTGCCGTTCGGGACGCGCGTGCGCGTCTACTTCGGCGCCCCGATCGCGCGGGCGCCGGACGAGGACCGCGCCGCCCTGCTGCGCCGCGTGCGGGAAGAGATCGCGGCGACGCTGGCGCGCTGGCGCAGCGACGCCGGCGCCCCCCGCGATCAGTGACTGGTTGCCGCCGGCGCTGGCGGCAACCGCCTCAGGTTCCCTGCGAGCGCTCTCCGGACGGCGTGCGCACCGGCGCCGCCGGCGCACCGGTCAACCGCTGCATGCAGCAGCGCAGGAACTCGGCCGCGTTGGCCTTGTCCATGGTCGGCACCAGCGTCTTGCAGGCTTCCTGTGCCTGCGCCACCTCCCAGGGCTTCCCCGTCTTGCGCAAGCTCCCCGCCATCGACTCGGCCAACGCGCAGGCGCTGTGATGCACCTGTGGCGTCGCCGGCGGCGGCGTCTGCGCCAGCGCGACCCCGCCGCCCAACGCCAGCGCCGCAATGCCGATCGCCCACTCGCGCCGGTAGTTCCTCATGACTGCTGCCCCTCGCGGCATCGCCGACCTCCCTCAATGCTCCTGCCGCCCCCGGACGGCCGGACGCAGCCCCGATCACCCCACGCGATCGCCGCGCACCCTACCAGAGACGGCCGCCGGCGCTCCAGTCTCGCGCCCCACTTTTCACCCGCCGGCATCCGGATGGAGATTGGGCCGCGCGCTCTGCTAGCATCGCGCCCGTTCGGACTGGAGGCACCCTGTTCACGCTGCTCGGTCTTGTCGCCTTCGTGCTCGCCGTGGTCGCGGCGCGGCGCACCCGCGCCGGCGGTGAGCTGGCGCAGCGCATCGGCCAGCTGGAGCGCGAGGTCGCCGAATTGCGCCGGCTGATCGCGACGTCCGAACACGCTCCCGCCGCAGCCGAGCCGACGCCGCCGTTGGCGCCGGAGCCCGCCATCGAGCTTCCGCGCGCAACCGAGACCGCTCCGCCACCAGTCGCCCCCGCGCCCGATGACGCCCTCCCCGAGCTCGAGGTCCCGCTGCAGATCCCGCCGGCGCCGCGCGCCCGCATCGATTGGGAACGCCTGTTCGGCGTGCGCGCGGCGGCGGTGCTGGGCGGCATCGCGTTGGCCCTCGCCGGGCTGCTGTTCTTCAAGTACTCGATCGAGCACGGCCTGATCCCGCCCTGGCTCCGCGTCGTGCTCGGCACATTGGTCGGCGCGGGCAGCATTGCCGCCTCGGAATGGTCGCTGCGGCGGCGCTACGGCACCACCGCCAATGCCCTCGCCGGCGCCGGGGCGGTCGTGCTCTACGCCACCTTCTGGGCCGCCAGCGTGCGCTACGGTCTGATCGGATTGGCGCCGAGCTTCGTGCTGATGGCGGCCGTCACGGCCGCCTGCTGCACGCTCGCGGCGCGGCACAATGCGATGGTCATCGCCCTGCTCGGATTGGCGGGCGGTTTCGCCACGCCGCTGCTGCTCTCGAGCGGCAGCGATCGCCCGATCGGGCTGTTCGGCTACGTGCTCCTGCTCGACATCGCCCTGCTCTTCCTCGCCCAACGCTGCCGCTGGCCGGTGCTGGCACTGGTCAGCCTGGCAGCCACAGTGGCGTACGAGGCGCTGTGGATCGCCGAGCGCATGGGTCCGGATCGCCTCGAGCTCGGGCTCGCCATTCTGGGACTGTTCGCCATCCTCTTCGCGGCGGCGGGCCGCGCCGCGGCGCCGGAAGAACGGGCCCGCTGGCAGACCACCCAAGCCGCGGCGGTCCTCTTGCCGTTCGCCTTCGTGTTCTACTTCGCCGCCGACGCGGACTTCGGCCCGCACCTGCACCCGCTGGCGGCGCTGGTCGTATTGCTGTCGCTCGCCGCCGGGTGGGTCGCGCAGGCGCAAACCGTCCCCTTCCTGGCGCTGGCCACGGCGTCGGCCGCCGTCGCCTCGGTCGGGGCCTGGGTCCTGGCGCGCGGGGCCGCGGGCGCGACGGCGTGGGAAGTGGCGGGCTGGTCCTGTGCCATCGCCGCCGCCTTCCACCTGTTCGTCGAACGCGCGCGCGCGCGCGCCGACCGCTTCGGCCCCGCGCCACCGGCCATCCTGGCGGCGGTTGGGTTCTCTCTCGTGCTGCTGCTCGCGTCGGCGGACGCCGACCGCCTCGCACCGGCGCTGGCGGGTATGGTCGGTATCGCCGCGCTCACCCTCCGCCATGGCGGCTTTGCCCAGCGCGAATGGCTGCATCTCGTCGGCGCGATCGCCGTCGCACTCAGTCTGTCAGAGCTGCGCGGCGCGCACGCCGGCGAGCCGTGGTTTCCATCGCTGGCGGGATACCTCGCCCTGCTGACAGCGGCGTCGATCGCGTTCCAGTCCGTCGCGCTCGCACGCCGAGCACCCGCCGCGCAGCGTCAGGCCGAGCACGCCGCCGCGCTGCTGCCCGTGTTGCTTCTCCTCACCCTCACGCCGGTGCCGGAGGGGGCGGGACTGGTCTATCTGTTCGGCACGCTGGCGCTCGGCGTGCTGGCCGCACTGGTGGCTATCCGCCTCGGCACAGGGGGCTGGCTGCTGGCCGCGGTCGCCGCCAGCGCGCTCGCGCAATACGACTGGGCCATGGACGCCAGCGGGCCTGCGCCCATGCTCGGCCGCGCCCTGGCCGTGCAATTGTTTGGCGTCGCGCTGTTCACCGCCTGGCCGTTTCTCGCCGCCGCGCGCTTCCGCGCCGACCGTTTCGCCTGGGCCGCCGCGGCACTGGCCGGCCCGTTCTGGTTTCTGTCCTTGAAGCGCTTGTTCGAGCTGCGCTTCGGCGCCGATTTCGTCGGCCTGCTGCCGCTCGCTCTCGCCGCGCTGTCCGTGCTCGCCGTGTGGCGCGCGCGCGACGTGTGGCCGGCCGACGAGCCGCTGCGCGTCGAGGGCCTGGCCTGGTTTGCCGCCGTGGCTCTCGCCTTCACCACCGTCGCCATCCCGCTGCAGTTGGAGCGCGAGTGGATCACCCTCGGTTGGGCGCTCGAGGGTCTCGCGGTGCTGGTGCTGTGGACGCGTCTCGACCACCCCGGGCTCAAGTATTTCGGCCTGGCCCTGCTCGCCGCGGTCGCCGTCCGGCTGGTCGCCAATCCCGCCGTGCTCGACTACTACCCGCGCCCCGGGTGGCGCATCGTCAACTGGCTCCTGTACACGTATCTCGTTCCCGCCGCGGCCATGTTCGGTGCCGCCCGCGTGCTCGCCGCACACGAGCTGGAGCGGCTGCGCGCCTGGGAGCGCGAGTGGATCTACCGGCGCGCTCGACCGTTCGGCGCCCTGGCGGTGGGTCTGGCCGGACTCGTGGTCGTTTTCGTCTGGTTGAACCTCGCCATCGCCGACTGGTTCGCCACCGGGGAGACGCTGACGGTGAGCTTCGCCCGCTTGCCGGCGCGCGACCTCGCCACCTCGATCACCTGGGCCCTCTATGCGCTGATGCTGCTGGGCATCGGCATGGCGCGGCGCAGCATCGGGCTGCGCTGGGTGAGCCTGGCGCTGCTGCTGATCACCATCGCCAAGGTGTTTCTCTACGACCTCGGCGAGCTGCGCGATCTCTACCGCGTCGCCTCACTGCTCGGCCTGGCCGTCTCGCTCCTCGTCGTCTCGCTCGCCTACCAGCGGTTTGTCTTCCGCGACGCCGCAGTGGAAAAGAGCGCATGATCTCGCGGATACATCTGTGCGGCGCGCTGCTGATCGCGGTGGCGGTGGCACGCGCGGCGCCGGCAGACGAGGCGCCGGACCTGCGCCGGCTGTTTCCCCACGAGCGCGATGTCTTCGTCGTGGACAACGGCCTGGTGCGGCTCGGCGTTCCGCCCGACGTGCTCGCCGCCTGCCGGCCCGATCTCTCCGACCTGCGCGTGTTCGATCGCCGCAACCGCGAGGTTCCCTACATCATCGACGCCGGGGTGCCGCCCGGGCGCAAGCTCGAGATGGTGCGCACCCGCGATGCCGTGATCACCGACGTGCAGCGCGCGGTGGTCGAACGCGAGGACGGGCCCCCGCTGTACCGCGAGACCTATGTCATCGATCCCCCGCCGGCGTCCGATGTGGACTGGGATCTGGTCTTCGATGTCGGGCGCCCGCGTTTCACCCGCCGCGTCCTGCTCGCGGTCGTCGCCGCCGATGGCAGCGCGCGCCCGCTGGCGGGAGAGCACTCGATCTTTCGCTTGAGCGAGCCGCCGGCGACCAAGAACCGCCTCGCACTGCCGACCTCCGCCGGTGAGCGCCTGGCCGTCACCATCGAAGGCGAGGATGACGGCGGCGGCTACCTGGGCGCGGGGCTTCATTTCGAGACGGCGCACGACTTCGCACCGCGGCAGGGCGTGCGGGTCGAGCTCGAGGAGATCGCGCGCGAGCGGCGCGACGGGCGCACCGCGATCGAGCTGGTGCGTCCGCGCGGGCTGGTGCCGGATGCGCTGCAACTGGAGACCGCGACCGGCTCGTTCAACCGCGATATCCAGGTGTGGGACGAAAGCCCCGGGCGCGACGCCGCGCTGCTCGGCCGCGCCACCCTCTTTCGCCTGCAGGGCGCCGTGCCGGTTGAGGAGCGCGCGCTCGGCGTGCAGCCGGCGCGCGGCGAGCGGCTGCGCGTCGAGATCGACGACGGCGACAGCCCAGCGCTCGAGGCCGTGCGCATCGCCGCCGTGGTGCGGCAGCCGGTCCTCATCTTCGAGTTGGACGCTGCCGGCGACGCGCCGGCGGGCACGCTGCGTTTCGGGGGCGGCCGCGCCCAGTCGCCGCGCTACGACCTCGCCGGGTTGCTGCCACAGGCCGGCACCGCCCTCGACAGCCGGCGCGCCGATGCCGCGGCACAACTGGCCGAAGCCGCCGAGTCGGGCCGCGCCCGGCTCGGCGAGACGCGCGCCAACCCCGCCTTTGACGGCGCGCCGGCGCTCGCCTTCGCCATGCGCCCGAGCGCCGTGCTCGACGCGCGCGCCTACACCCACCGCCGCCCGCTCGCCGTGCGGCCCTCGCCCGACGGCTTGACGCGCGTGCGCCTGACCGCGGCCGACGCCGCGCGGGCGCGGCCCGACCTCGGCGACGTGCGTGTCGTCGACGCGCAGAGCCGCCAGTGGCCCTATCTGTTGCAGGCCGATGCCGCGCGCAGTTGGCAACCGCTGGCGATCGAGGGCCCCCGGCAGCGCCGCAACGAGTCCGCGTATCGCCTGCGTCTGCCCGTCGCGCCGCTGGCGATCGACCAGCTCGTGCTCGAAAGCGACGCGTCGTTCTTCGACCGCGCCTATCGGCTGACAGCGCTCGACGCCGACGACAACGCAATCGCACTCACCGCAGGCCGCCTCGTGCTGCGCGCCGACCACCCGCGTCCAGTGGCGCTCGGTTTCCCCACCGCCCGTGTCACCGCGCTCGAGCTCACCGTCGAGGACGGCGACGAAGCCCCGCTCGCCTTCCGCGCCGCCTACGGACGCGCCATCGAAGCCGAGCTCTTCCTCGCCGCGCCGGCCGGCGACTATGTCCTCCTCGTCGGCGAGCCCGACGCCGCCGCGCCGCGCTACGAGCTCGAACGCGTCCGCGACGTGATCCTGGCCGTCAGCAGCGGCAGCGCGGCGACCGGCGAGCTGGCGCCCAACCCCGACTACAGCGTCAGCGCCCGGCTCGCCGCCGGGGGCGGCGGCGCGCTGCAGCGGGTGCTGCTGTGGGGGGTGCTGATCGCGGCGGTCGCCGTGCTCGGGCTGGTGACGCTGCGCGCGGTGCGATCGTCTTGATCGGACCGATCCGACCGATCCGTCGGATCAAACATATCCCCGATACCGCCAGTACCCCCACCACGCGCGCGGCCGGCGCAGCAGCACCAACATGAAGCCGAGCGAGTCGTAGTAGGCCTCCCGTTCGCGAATCAATCCGTCGGCGACGACGATGCGGTCGACGATGCGCAGCTCGAACGGGCGCTGCCCGAGCGTGAACGCGAGGCGCCAGGCGATCAGCGCCACGTCGCCGGTGATGGCGCTGTGGTCCACGGTGCCGCACATATCGGGCAGCCAGGCGAGCAGCCGGGCGAACTCGACGCGCGCGGCGTCGCGGCCGATGATCGGTTTGGTGACCGGTTGCAGCAAGCGAACGTCGCGATGCAAAAGCGCGGTGAAATCGTCCAGGTGCGGGTGGGCCCACGCGCGCGCAAACCGCTCGACGACCCGCTCGGATGAGTCCTGCATGGTCATCTCTGCGTATGCAACCCGTGCACGGCGGGCAAGAGCCACTTTGCGTCGGACGGGGCAGGCCACGCCTGCAAGGCAGCCGCCCTACTGCTGCGGGTACTCGCGGTGCTGGGGCAGGCTGTCCGCGATGTCGAACCAGGCCGCCTTCGAGGCGGCGAAGATATGGGCCTGCGGGCGGATGCCGGGATCGTCGTCGAGCCCGCCCAGCGGCACGATGGCGCGGTCGCGTTGGTGGTCGACACGCGGCATGGGCGACCCGCACACGCGGCAGAACACCTGCGTGAAGAACTGCGCCGCGGGGACCTTGTAGCTGGTCAGCAGGTCGGCGCCGCGGGTGAAGCGCACGCCATCGACGGCCGTCGCGATATTGCTGCCGTGCGCGGCGGAGCGGGCCTTGCGGCAGCGGCCGCAGTGGCAGTGCAGACAGCGCACGGGCGGCGCCTCGACGACGTAGGTGACGCCGCCGCACAGGCAACTGCCGCGCGTGGCACCGGGCGGATCGAGCGGCGGGCGATCGGGCAGCACGGGCAGCTCCATGCCGGGTGGATAGGCATCGAAGCGCGGCAGCGCGTCGGCGATCTCGTACCAGGGCGCTTTCGAGGCCGTGAAGATGTGCGCCAGCGGGCGCAGGCCGGGATCGTCGTCGAGGTTGCCGGCCGGGGCGAAGATGCGGCCGTCGGACGCTTCGCCCGGCACGACCGATCCGCAGCGCCCGCAAAAGCAACGGGCGAATCCCCCCGGCGATTCAAATTGCACCACGCGCTCGCTGCCGCGCAACGTGAAGCCGCCCGCCGGCCCGGCGACGTAGGTGGCGAACGCGACGCCGTGCGCCTTGCGACAGCGCGAGCAGTGGCAGTGCGTCATGAACTCCAACGGCGCGCCGAACTCCCACGCGACGTCGCCGCACAGACAGCTGCCGTGGCTCATCGGGCTATCCCCTTCCGCGCCAGGTTCCGCTCGGGCAGACGAACCGTCGCCGCCCACCCGAGTCGTCGATTCTCGCTCAGACCCCGGCGGCTTTGCTCACCACCAACCGTTCGGGATTGGCCAGGTTGCGCGGCACGCGATTGGCCAGAAATGCCGGCCGCATCACCTTCACCAGCGCCGGCACGACGATCAGGGCGCCGAACTTGTTGAAGGTCATCAACAGCACGAGCAGCAGACCCATCTCGGCGAGGAACTTCAGATCCGACAGCCAGAAGAACCCGGTGCCGGCGATCATCGTCGTGCCGGTGAAGATGATCGCCTTGCCGGTCGTCGCCGTGGCGTAGTCGACCGCCTCTTCCAGATCACCGACCTCGTCGTACGCATCGATCATGCGGCTGAAGTGGTAGATGCCGTAGTCGACACCAACGCCCGCGCCCGCCGCCGCGATCGGCAGCGAGTTGACGTTCATGTCGATGTGCAACCAGACCATCATCGCCTCGGCCGCGAGCTGCGACAGGATCACCGGGATCATCAACAGGCCGGCGGCCGCCAGCGACCCGTAGGTGAGATAGAGGCACAGAAAGACCATGAGGAAGATCATGATCAGGTTGGTCCAATAGGAATTCTCGACCGCCTGGTTCACCGCCGCCAGGATGCCGAAGAGGCCGCCAGCAAACTTGAACTCGACCTGCCCCCCGTGTTTGCCCACGGTGAAGCGCTTTCCGTAATCGATCGAATTCTGGATGATGTCGTGCGAGTAGCCGCGGAAGAACGTCACCACGGTGCCGTAGCGCCCGGACGGATCCATGAAGCGATCGAGGTCGCCGGCCGATGCCGAGCTGGTGAAGACGTAGAAGAGCTGCCCGATCTCCTTCGGGTCATCCGGAATGAGGCCCCACTTGGGATCGCCATCGTGGTACAGCTGCGCCAAGCGCTTAACGACATCGATGATGGTGAGCACGCCGCCCGCGCCCTCGGCGCCCTGCATGTAGTCGGAGAACTCCTCCATCTCGCCCAGCGTCGCAGCTTGCTTGATGCCGTCGGGCTTTTTGGTGTCGGCGATGACGATGAGTTGGCTGGCACCGAGGAACTTGTCGTTCAGCTTGTGGTAGGCGATGTTGTACGGGTGGTCCGGGAACAGCAGGGCCGCGCCGGGCGACATGTCGCCGACCTTCAAGGTCCAGCCGTACATGGGGAAGATGATGAACAGCGCCGCGGTGAGGCCGAGCACGTACCATCGGCGGCCCCCCTCGGTGGCCCAAATTGTCCAGTCGGTCCAGGCCTGATAGGCGCGATCACCGAAGCCGATCCAGTACCAGGCGAGAACCGGTGTAACGAGCAGGAACGACACAAAGGCAGACGGGACCAGACCCGACCAATGCACCGCGGTCACGGCTGCGATGGTGGCGTACACAATGCCCCTCGCCACCCAGATGTTCATTGAACTCGATCGGGACACCTTCTCCAGGTGGTCCTGCGGCGGCGGATCGATGTAGGAGAGCAGAATCGGGTGCAAGGTCACCACGCTGATGAAGATCGAGACGATCCAGAAGCTGGCGAAAATGGACACCTTCTGAATCAGCGGAATCGGGGCCACGGCGACGATCAGCAGACCAATCCCGTCGGTCACGATACCCGACATGGCGGGCTGAAAGAGATGGGAGTACGAGACGATGATCGCCTGCTGCTTGTCCTTCAGGCGGTAGTATTCCTCGTGGTACCGGTCCATCGACTGGACGGAGTGACTGAGCGCGCGGGCGGTGAGAAAGATCGGGATCACCAGGACGAGCGGGTCGAGGTTGAACCCGAGCACGGCGGCGATGCCCAGGCCCCACACGCTCGACAGAATGCCGGAGAGGATCGGCACCCAGATGCCCGTCCAGGTGCGGAAGTAGGTCCACAGCAGGAACGAGACCGTCAACAGGGTCAGCGAGAAGACCCAGAGCAACTGGGTCGTGTACTGCAGCACCGAGGTGTACAACCAGGGAATGCCGGTGACGTACACGGTGTGGTTCGCATCGTTCTCCTGCGCCTGCATTTCCCGGATGCTCTTGTCGAGATCGCGCCAATCGAGCGCTTCCTCCCAGAAGCCCGCATGCACGACCGCCGCCGTGTCGTCGATCGCCGTGAATACCCCGCGCACGCCGCGGGTGGAGTAGACGGCGAACTTGACGCGATCGGCGTCCTCCTGCGTCTTCGGCACCTGCGGATAGAAGAGCTCGCGAATCTGCAGCGCGCCCTCGCGGGCCGTGATGCTCTTCACCTTCGGATGCGCGATGGAGAGGATCTGGTACGGCACCACGCCTTTCAGCGTCGTGACGCGCTTGGTGATGCGGTCGAGCTTCTGCAGCGTCTCGGGGTTGTAAATGTCGCCGTTCTTCACCTCGAGAATGACCGAGAGAATGTTGGCGCTGCCGAACATGCGGCGGAAATCTTTGTAGATCTTGATGTACGGGTCCGGCCCCGGCTTCACGATCGACGGCAGGATGCAGCCGAAGGTGTTCTTGCCCTGCTGCCGGCAGTCGCTGAAGGCGTCGGCGAAGCTGCGGTACTTCGGATAGAAATCGAAGAAATCGATGTTGAGCCGCATGTGGGTCAGCGCGAATCCGAACGCGGCCGTCAACACGATTACACCGACGGTCACGCTGCCGCGAAAGCGCAGCAGAAAACGCAGGTACGCCTCGATCCAACGCTGCGGAATCATTCGGTACTCCCCCCGGCGCCGGCTGGCACCGCCTTATTCAGTTGTATTGAGAATTTCACTTTAGTCGGGACGCTGGGGCACTTCTAGCCCAGCGGCGCGGCAAATTGGAAGCGTTTGCGCCTGAATGGATGGCCTATCCCGCCAGCGACCCCGGGGGACGGGGGAACGGCACCTGCCCGCTCAGCCCTGGAGGCTCGCCAGATAGGCGCGCCAGCCGCCGAAGGACGTGATTTCGACCGAGCCCGCCAGCCCGGCGGGCTCGCAGACGAAGCCTTTCACCGCTTCTCCGCCGGCGAGTCGGACGGTGCCGATGGCGAGGGGCGGCGGCACGGCAGCAACGAAGCTGCCGAAGGCGGCGGCGGACAACTGCCAGACTTCGACTTCGATCCCGCGTCCGTCGGCGGCGGGGTCGTGGACGAGGCCTGGCTTGGGCGGCTCCGTGCCCGACAGCGCGTAGAGACGGTAGGTCGCGGCGGTCCGGGTCCGCGCCACCAGGACTGCGCCGCGCTCGGCGAGCTGGTGGTTGAGCGGCTGGCCGCTGAGATGCGCGCCGACGACGGCGAGCGGCACTGCATCCCCCGCGGGGGTGCCGGGTGGAATCGCTGCCGGCAATGGGGTCCGATGCGCGCCGCTGGTCGGCCCGAACGCCCGGTGCAAACGGTCGGCAACCGCGGCCAGGTCGTCGTCGGCGAAAGCCGGTGCGACGGCGGTGACGCCGAAGGGCAGCCCGTCGGACCTGAACCCGGCCGGGATGGCGACGGCGCAGTAATCGAGCAGGTTGACGAAGTTGGTGTACAGCGCGAGGTTGGCGTTGAGCTGCAGCGGATCGGCGCGCACATCGGCGATGCGGTAGATCGTCGGCGCCGTCGGCAGCAGCAGGATGTCGACTTCGCGCCACGTCGCCGCGGCGCAGCGGGCGAGGCCGGCGAGCGTGTGGTGGGCGCGGAAGGCGTCGGCCGCGGTGTAGCGCCGGGCGCTTTCGACAATCTGCCGCACCGTCGGGTCGAAGGCGTCGCGATGGCGCTGCAGCGCATCCTCCAGGGCGGCGAGGCGCTCCGCGACCCAGGCACCGCCGTAGAGAAGCCCGGCCGCGGCGCGGAACGGCGCATAGTCGATCGGCCGCGCCTGCCAACCGAGCTCCGCCAGCGTCGCCACCGCGCGCGCGTACAGCGCCGCCGCCGAGGTGTCGCCGAGGAACTCGCGATCGGCCTCGGCCAACACGCCGACGACGAGCCCCTCGCGCGGCAAGGGACGAGGGGCCGCGGCGCGTGCGTAGTCGTCCGCCGCATCAAAACCCTGCGCGACGCGGCGCACCAGATCGGCTTCGGCGCAGCTCGTGGCGAAGACGCTGACACAGTCGAGCGAGCGGCACGCCGGCACCACGCCGGTGGTGCTGAGCAGGCCGCGGCTGGGCTTGACGCCGACCAGGTGATTGAACGCCGCCGGCACGCGACCCGACCCCGCCGTGTCGGTGCCGAGCGCGAACGCCACCTGCCCGCGCGCCACGGCGACGGCCGATCCCGAGCTCGAGCCGCCGGCAATGTAGTCGGGGTTGAAGACGCAGTGCGGCGCGCCGTAGGGCGAGCGCACACCGACCAGACCGGTGGCGAACTGGTCGAGGTTGGTCTTGCCGATCACCAGCGCCCCGGCGGCGCGCAGGCGCGCCACGACGGGGGCGTCGGCCTGTGGCTGATAGGCGAAGGGCGGACACGCCGCGGTAGTGGGTAGCCCGGCGACGTCGATGTTGTCCTTCACCGCGAAGGGGATCCCCCACAGCGGCAGCGCACCGGCCGGGTCCTCTGCCAGCGCCTCCGCCTCGCGCCGCACCTCGTCCGGCGCCCGCCGCGAGATCCATACGGCCGCATCGGGGCTGGCGGCGATGCGCTCGAACACTGCCGCGACGATCTCCGCCGGGCGCCGCCCGCTGCGATAGGCCGCCTGCAGGCCGGCGATCGTCATGTCCCAGTCCAAATCACCCCTCCTGCTCGACCACCAGCAACCGCTGCCCGCCCTGCACGGTCTTGCCAGTGGCGCACAGCACCGCGGCGACGACGCCGCCGGTCGTCGCGGTCACTTCCATCTCCATCTTCATCGACTCGAGAATGACCACCACCTGCCCCGCCGCGATGCGCTGGCCGACGTCGACGAGCACCTTCCACACGTTGCCCGGAATCGGCGCGTCGACCGCGACCGAGCCCACCGGCAGCGTCTCCTCCTCTTCGAGCGGCGCGGCGCCGCCGTCCTCGGCGACGTAGGTCGCCAGGCCGAGCTCTTGCCAGCGCTGGCGCTCGGCCGCAAAGGCCGCCTGCTGGCGCGCCTTGAACGCGGTGATCGACGCGGCGTTGTCGGCGAGAAAGCGCCGGTAGTCGGCGAGGCGGAAGACGGCGTCCTCGGTGCGCACCGTGTACGCCCCGTACGGGAAGCCCTCGCGTGCTTCGGCGAGCTCGGCGCCGCTGACGGGGAAGAAGCGAATCTGGTCGAAGAAGCGCAGCAGCCACGGCTTGCCGTCGACGAAGTTGGCCGTCTGGCGATAGGTGTTCCACACCTGCACGGTGCGGCCGACGAACTGATACCCGCCCGGACCTTCCATGCCGTAGATGCACAGGTAGGCGCCGCCGATCCCGACGGCGTTCTCCGGCGTCCAGGTGCGGGCCGGGTTGTACTTGGTCGTCACCAGCCGGTGGCGCGGATCGATCGGCGTCGCCACCGGCGCGCCGAGGTAGACATCGCCGAGCCCGAGGACGAGGTAACTGGCGCCGAAGACCATCTCCTTCACCGCCGCCTCGTCGGCGAGACCGTTGATGCGGCGGATGAACTCGATGTTCGACGGGCACCACGGCGCGTCGGGCCGCACCAGCTCCTGATACTTGCGAATGGCGAGCTGCGTCGCCGCATCGTCCCATGACAGCGGCAAGTGTACGATGCGCGCCGGCACCTCGATGTCGTCCACCGCCGGCAGCTCGTCGAGCGCGTGCGCGAGCCGATCGCGCAACGCGGCCCGCGACAGCGCGCGGCTGTCGAAATGGATCTGCAGCGAGCGGATACCCGGCGTCAGATCGATCAGCCCCGGCAACGCCGCGGCGCGCAGGCGTTCGGTCAACGCGTGCACCTGAAAGCGCAGCGCGAGATCGAGCACCGCCTCGCCGAACTCGACGAGCAGATAGTCGTCGCCGGCCTGGCGCAAGCAGACGACCTCGCCGCGGGCGCTGCGCCGCTCGAGCACCGGCGACTCCAACTTGCTCGCGCCGAGCGGCCGATGCCGTTCGGCCGCGAGTGCGTCGACGGCGCGTTCCTGGCGCTCGCGCAGGGCGTGCGCTTGCGCTTGATCGATGCGCCGGAAGCGAACCGTGTTGCCCGGGCGCAGCTGGCCGATCTTCCACAGCTCGGCCTGCGCGATGGTCACCGGGCAGACGAATCCGCCCAGGCTGGGGCCGTCCGGACCGAGGATGATCGGCATGTCGCCGGTGAAGTCGAGCGTGCCGACGGCGTAGGCGTTGTCGTGGATGTTCGACGGATGCAGCCCGGCCTCGCCGCCGTCGGTGCGCGCCCAGCGCGGCTTCGGTCCGATCAGGCGCACCCCGGTGCGGGCGCTGTTGAAGTGCACCTCGTACTCGGCGGTGAAGAGCGCCGCGATATCCTCGTCGGCGAAAAAGTCCGGCGCGCCGTGCGGGCCGTAGAGCACACCGATCTCCCAGCGCTCGACCAGCGGCGGCCGCACCCCGGGCTCGAGCGCGCCATCGAGCGGCACGCCCGCACCAGTGCGGCCCGCGCGCAGCACCTCGCCGGTGCGCAGCACGCCGGTGCCGTGGCCACCAAAGCGCCCGAGCGAGAAGGTCGCGCGGCTGCCCAGATAGCGCGGCGCATCGAAGCCGTGGCGGATGGCCAGGTAGGCGCGTTGCCCGGCCCCCGCGACGCGGCCGATGGCGAGCACCTGGCCCGCCGCGATCGGCACCGCCTGCCAGTACGGCACCGGCTCGCCGTCGAGCGCCGCGTCCATCTCGGCGCCGGCCAGGCAGATGGCGGTATCGGAGTTGAAACGCAGCGTCGCGCCCGACAGCGTCATCTCCAGCGTCGCCGCGTCGGCGGGATTGCCGAGGATGCGGTTCGCCAAACGGTGCGAGAGCGCATCCATCGGCCCGCTCGGCGGCACGCCGACGTCCCAGTAGCCGAGGCGGCCCGGCCAATCCTGCAAGCTGCTCTGCGCCCCCGGCACCAGCACGTCGACGGTCGGCGGCGCATAGGCGAGCTCGGCCAGCGCGCGCGTGCTGACACGCCCCGCGGCGAGCAGCTCGGACTCGGCGATGCGCGCCAGGTAATCGAGGTTGGTCTCGACGCCGTGGATCTCGGTCGCGGCCAATGCGGCGCGCAGTTTCACCAGCGCCTCGGCGCGAGTGCCGCCGCGCACGATGATCTTGGCCAGCATCGGGTCGTAGAAGGGCGTCACCTCGGTCCCGGTCTCGACCCAGCCGTCGACGCGCGCGCCGTCAGGCCAGGCCACATGCGTCAGCCGGCCGGAGGACGGCAGAAAATTCTTGCCCGGATCTTCGGCGTAGACGCGCACCTGGATCGAGGCGCCGCGCGGTTCGGGCGCGAGGCCGGCCAGTGGCGGCAGCTCGCCGGCGGCCTGGCGCACCATCCATTCGACCAGATCGATGCCGGTCACTTCCTCGGTGACGCCGTGCTCGACCTGCAGGCGCGTATTCACTTCGAGGAAGTAGAACGCATCGGCCGCGTCGTCGTAGACGAACTCGACGGTCCCCGCCGACTCGTAGGCGACGTGCTGCCCGAGCGCCACCGCGGCATCGAATAGAGCGGCGCGCGTCGGCGCGGGCAGATGCGGCGCCGGGGTCTCCTCCACCACCTTCTGATTGCGGCGCTGCAGCGAACAGTCGCGCTCGCCGAGCGCCACGACGCCTCCGCGCCCGTCGCCGAAGATCTGCACCTCGATGTGGCGCGCGCGCTCGACGTACTTTTCGACGAAGATGCCGGCGTCCTTGAAGTGGCTCTCGCTCAGGCGCCGCACGGTCTCGAACAAGGCCGCCAGCTCGTCGCGCCCGCGGCAGAGCTGCAGACCGATGCCGCCGCCGCCGGCCGTGCTCTTGATCATCACCGGGTAGCCAATGCGCGCCGCCTCGGCGTACGCGGCGTCGACATCGCGCAGCAACCCGCTGCCGGGCAGCAGCGGCACGCCGCAGGCGGCGGCCGCATCGCGCGCGGTGTGCTTCAGGCCGAAGGCGCGCAAATGCTCGGGGCGCGGGCCGATGAACCGGATGCCCTCCGCCGCCAGGCGCTCGGCGAAGCCGGCGTTCTCGCTGAGAAAGCCGTACCCCGGATGCACGGCCTCGGCACCACTGGCGCGACAGGCCGCGACGATGCGGTCGACGTCGA
The DNA here is from genome assembly GCA_964455095.1 of uncultured Binatia bacterium (SeqCode). GTDB lineage: Bacteria > Desulfobacterota > Binatia > HRBIN30 > CADEER01 > CAYVUV01. The sequence continues at coordinate 43,140 of CAYVUV010000222.1, read as the reverse complement.
GGTAGCTCTGCGCCGGCGGCGGCGGCCCGATGGCGATCGCGGCATCGGCCATGCCGACGTGGCGCGCGTGGCGGTCGGCGTCCGAATACACGGCCACGCCGGCGACGCCCATGCGCCGCAGCGTGCGCAGCACGCGGCAGGCGATCGCCCCGCGGTTGGCGACCAGTACGGTTCGAAACATGGCGGATGGCGAACGCGGACGGTGCGATCGCGCCTCACAACGAGGTGAAGATCAGCACTTCGATCGGCGTCGGATTGTACGCGTTGCACGGGTTGTTGAGCTGCGGGCAATTGGAGATCAGGGCGATGACATCCATCTCGGCGCGCAGCTCGACGTACTTGCCCGGCCCGGAGACGCCGTCGGCGAAGGTCAGCCCGCCGTCGGGCGTGATCGGGACGTTCATGAAGAAATTGATGTTGTGCGCGATGTCGCGCTTGGTGAGCCCGAACTCGGGATGCTCCGCCACCGCCAGCAGCCAGCTGTCGCGGCAGGCGTGCATGGTCTTCTTCTCGATCGCATAGCGCACGGTGTTCGACTCGGTCGCGCAGGCGCCGCCGAGAGTGTCGTGGCGGCCGACGGTGTCGGCGACGATCTCCAGCATCACCGCGCCGGACGTCGAGCGCAGCTTCGAGCCGACGCCGAGGTAGGCGTTGCGTTGCTCGCGAATGGTATCGATGGCGCTGTAGCGCTCGGCGGGATCGGCGGCGCTGAAGAACAGCGTGTCGGCGGCCTGGTTGCCCTCGAGGTCGACGATGCGCAGCACCTCGCCGCGCGCCACCGGGTGGATCCAGTAGTCGCCGGCCGGCACGACATGCCGATAGCGGGCCGCCTCGGGGTGCAACGCGCTCCGTCTGATCATCGCCCCCTCCAGGTTTCAGCCGCACCCGAGATGATAGACGCGGTTGTTCTCGAAGCCGCGCCCGTTCTCGGGGCGAAAGGTGCGGCAGTAATCGTCGGCGGCGACGGGAGCGGCCAGCGACAGCTGGTAGACGATCGGCTTGCGCGGATACTCCGGCGCCGGGTCGAGCGGGTGTGGGCAGGTGTGAAACAACACCAGCGTATCCATCTCGAAGCGCAGATCGACATACCCGCCGGCGCGGGCGTTGCTCGGGTCGAAGTCCATGCGGCCATCGTCCTGCACCACGACCTTGCTGAACCAGTTCACGTTGGCGGCCAGATCGCGCCGGCCGAGGCCGTACTTGCCGGCCTCGACGAGGAAGCTGTCGTGGCCGTTCAGCGTCCAGTCGTTGCGGTGCTCCTGGTAGCTCTGCACGCCCCAGCGCGCGGCGACCATCTGCTTGGTCGTATTGCCGCAGACGGTGTCGTGCCAGCCGACCGAGTCGTCGACGATCGAGCAGAAGATGCGGCCCATGTCGGAGTAGAGGCAGTGGCCGCGCGAGAGCTTGAACGTGTGCTGGCACTTCAACGTGTCCGGCGCGTTGTAGCGTTCCAGCGGGTTGAGCGGGTTGTAGAAGAGCATGCCGACGTTGGCGCCGCCCTGTTGGTCGATCAAGCGCAGCAGCGTGCCGCGCTTGAGCGTGAACGACCAGTGCTTGCCGCCGCCGATCTCTTCTTCGAAGAGAATCTCGCGCCCGTTCATGCCGTCCTCCTGAGCTGCTCTTCCGCCAATGCCAGCTCCTGCTTGGCGTTGGCACCGCGGCGCAGCGGGATGTCGAAGGTCACTGTCGCGCCGTAGATGCCGATTTCCTCCGGGCGCGTGCGGTAGCGATCGAAGGCGATGACGCGCGTCCCGAGCTTGAAGGCCTCGCGCAGATCGTGCGTGACCATGAACACCGTCATACCGGTTTCCTCGAACAAGCGCAGCATCAGCACGTGCATGTCCGCGCGGATACCGGGGTCGAGCGCCCCGAACGGCTCGTCGAGCAGCAGCAGCTTCGGCTTCTTGATCAGCGCCTGGGCGATGGCGAGGCGTTGCTGCATGCCGCCGGAGAGCTGGGTCGGGTACTTGTCGCAATCGCCCTCGAGGCCGACGTGGTCGAGGATCTCGCGGCTCTCGGCGAGGGCGGCGCGGCGCTTGGCGCCGAACAGGCGGCCGGTGAACGGCGCGCGCTCGGCCTCGAGGCCGAGCGCGACGTTCTCGACCACGCTCAGGTGCGGGAACACCGAGTAGCGTTGAAACACCACGCCGCGATCGGGTGTCGGCTCGGGCGGCAGGGCCACGCCGTCGACCAGGATCTCGCCGCGCGACGGCGTCTCCTGGCTGAGCAGCATGCGCAGGAACGTCGACTTGCCGCAGCCCGAGGCGCCGACGATGGCGACGAAGGAACGCGGTGCTACCTCGAGATTGATGCGCTCGATGACCACCTGGTCGCCGTACGTCTTCCACACGTTGCGCCCCGACACCTGGGTCATCGCTCGCGTCCCTCGTAAAACCACGGAAAGCAGCGCCGGTTGAGATAGCGCAGCGACAGGTCGCAGACAAAGGCGAGGCACGTGATCCATGCCACGTAGGGCAGGATCACGTCCATCGCCAGATAGCGGCGCACCAGAAAGATGCGGTAGCCGAGCCCCTGCTCGGCCGCGATGGCCTCGGCCGAAATCAGAAACAGCCACGCCGGTCCGAGCGACAGCCGCACGCTGTCGCTCAGGCGCGGCAGCATCTGCGGCACCACCACGCGGGTGATCATCTGCCAGCTCGAGACGCCGAGCGTCTGCGCCTTGACGAGCTGCTCGCTCGGCAGCTCCTCGATGCGCAGCTGCATGTCGCGCATGAGAAAGGGCGCGATGCCGACGACGATCAGCACCACTTTGGAGAGCTCGCCGAGCCCGAAGACAATGAACAGAATCGGCAGCACCGCCATCGGCGGCACCATCGACAGCACCGCCACCAGCGGCGACAAGCCGGCGCGGACGTACGGGATCAACCCGTTGCCGACGCCGACGATCAGGCCGAAGCCGGTAGCGACGGCCAGCCCCATTCCCAAGCGCATGAGGCTCGCCCTGGTGTCGGCCCACAGCAGGATGGTGCCGGTGCGCTGGTCGGGTTCGATCGCCACGCGTCGGATCGCCTGCGCGAACGCGGTCGCGCCGGGCAAGAGCTTGTCCTCGGCGTTCGCCGCGTGGCGCAGCGACGAGCCGACCGCGTAGAACACGAGCAGGAGCAGGAACGGCAGCACGCCGAGCGAGATGATCCCCATTCGCCCCGGCCGGCGATTGATCAGTCGGCGCCCTCCCATCCCCCGCTCCTGCGCGAACAGTTCAGAGCTTGCCGTCGGCGGCCATCTGCATGTAGTCGGCGTCAAAGCGCATCTTGATGTTGTCGGCGTTGCCGAGCGTCTTGCCGCCGGGGAAGGCAATGCCGACCGCATCCTTGGACTTCGCCCCTTCGCCGAGCAGCCCGTGCTCGAACGAGAAGGTGCGCACCAGGTCCATGACCTTGTTGAGCTCGGCGCTGCGCGCGTAGGTCACCGCATCCTTCGGCTGGTAATACATGTACGTCGTCTTGAGCTGCGACTCGTAGCCCGCCAGGTCGGTGCCGGACATCTTCGCCATCGACTCGCGCGCGGCCTTGCCGGCGGCGTCGTCTTTCGACATCACGCCCATGGTCTCGTACCAGGCGCCGACCAGCGCCTTGCCGAGCTTGGGATTGTCCTTCAGCGTCTCGGTGTGCACCACGGTCAGGTCGAGGATCTCGCCGGGGATCTGGCTGGAGTTGAAGACCAGCTTGGCGCCCGGCGTCTTCACCACTTCGCTCAGTTGCGGGTTCCAGGTCACCACCGCCGTGACGTCGGCCGAGGCGAAGGCCGAGACGATGTCGGCATCCGAGGTGTTGACGGTCTTGATGTCGCGCTCGCTCAGCTTGACGCTGTCGAGCCCGCGCGCGAGGAGATAGTGCGACACCGACAGCTCGACCAGGTTCACCTTCTGGCCCTTGATGTCGGCCAGGCTGGCGCCCTTCTTCAGCACGACACCGTCGTTGCCGTTGGAGTAGTCGCCGACGATCAGCGCCGTGGTGTCGACGCCGCCGGCGGCCGGAATCGTCAGCGTGTCCATGTTGGTCACCACCAGCGCGTCGAACTTCCCGGCCGTGTACTGGTTGATCGACTCGACGTAGTCGTTGATCTGCACCACGTCGATCGAAATGCCGTACTTGTCGGCCCACTTCTTCACGATCCCGGCCTCCTTGGCGTACGGCCAGGGCATCCAGCCGGCGTAGATCGTCCACGCCAGTTTGAACTCCTTCTTCTCCGCCGCCGCCGCGCCGTCGACCACCCCGAGCGCCAGCACCGCTGCGCCCGTGGCCGCCGCCAGAAACCGCTTCATCGCGTTGCGCATTGTCAGCACCTCCCCGATCGATTTGCGATCGATCCGTTTATCGGGGTGCTGGGTCTCGGAAGGACCGTGGCGAGAGGTCCTGCCGAGGGCCCACAGTCCCCTCAGTTTGAGCCTCCCGGGCTTTTGTCCCGCCGTGTGTCCGGCCACCGGCCGGATTGCGACCCTCGGACCAGTCGCCGGGCTGTTTGTAGGCCGGCCGGAACCCTAGTCGCACTCACACGAAAGAGCGACAAGCATGCCAAGGCGATTGCCGCGATTCGCGCGATTGATGGGGGCGATTAGCGTTTGCGCGCACCCGCTGCCTGCTCAGAATTTGGGCGCGCTGCTGCCGTTCCGTTGGGCAGCAATAGGCTCCTCTCCTCGGGAGAGGAATCACTGGCGACGTCAGCGGATGACGATCTGCTGCGGCATCAGGGTCAGCACGCTGCCCGGCGGAAACTCGTAGGCGCGCAGTGCGGTGCGCAGCTCGCGCAGCCAGGGCGGCAGACTGCCGATGACGCGCGTGCCGATCAGGCGCACCAGGCGTTCGACCAGCGGTTTGTGCTTGGGATAGAAAATCAGCCCGACCCGCTCGTCGACCGGCACGCCGATGGCCGTCTTGGCGGCGTTGACGGCGGTGAAGAAGCCGCCGAGCTCGTCGACCAGGCCGTGCGTCTGTGCCTGCGCGCCAGTCCACACGCGACCGCGGCCCACCTCGTCCACCGCCGCATGCGCCAGCCCGCGCCCCGCCGCGACGCGGTCGACGAACAGGCCGTAGACGCGTTCCATGGATTGCACGATGCGGGCGCGCTCGGGCGCCGACATGCTCTTCATCAGCGACATCATGTCGGCGAGCGCGCCGCGCTGCAGGCTGTCGGTGTTGATGCCGAGCTTGGCCAGTAGCCCGCTGATGTTCGGCTTCATCAGCACGACGCCGATGGAGCCGGTGAAGGTCCCCGGCGAGGCGACGATGCGGGTGGCGCCCGCGGCCACGTAGTAGCCGCCGGAAGCGGCGACGTCGGACATCGACACGATCACCGGCTTGCGCAAGCGCGCCTGTTGCACGGCGCGCCAGATCAGGTCCGACGCCAGGGCCGAGCCGCCGGGGCTGTCGACGCGGAAGACGATCGCCGCGACGTCGTCGTTCTCCGCCGCCTCGCGGAAGGCGTCGACGATGGTGTCGGCGCCCATGTTGCCGGCGGCGTCGAATGCGCCGTCCTCCGTCTTGCCGGTGGTGACCGCGCCGACGCCGTAGACCACCGCCACCTGGTGTTCGGGGCTGGCGTGGATCAGATCGCCGCCCGCGCCGGCATAGTCTTCCGCCGCGAGGAACGTGCCCTCGTCGCCGACCAGCTCGCGGCGCAGCTCGTCGAGGAACTTCTCGCCGTCGGCCAGGCCATGCGCTTGCAGCTCGGCGGCCGTCGCCGGGCCGGCATCGACCGTGGCGCGCACGGCGGCGGGCTCGAGGCCGCGCACCGCGGCGATGCCGTCGATGAACTGCCCGTAGATGCTGTCGAGCAGCGCGTTCTCCATCTCGCGCTGATGGCGCGACATCTCGGTGTTGGCCACCATGTCGCCGAAGGTCTTGTACTCGCGGATCTTCTCCACCTGCATGTCGATGGCGAGCTTGTCCCACACGCCGCCGAGGAACAGGAACTGCGACAGCAGGCCGGTCACCGGCGCGGTCGCGCCGGGCGGCAGGTAGATCGTCTGTGCCGCGCTGGCGATGTAGTATTCGAGCGTGCTGGGGGCGAACTCCTGCTCGAGGTAGGCGACGACCGGCTTGCCCGCCTCGCGCAGCGCCAGCAACGCGCCGCGGATCTCCTGCGCCTTGGCCCACCCCATCTGCAGCGGCCGCAGGCGTACGACGAGGCCGGCGATGCGGTCGTCCTCGCGCACGTCGCGCAGCATCATCAGCAAGTCGATGAGCGCCACCGGCGGCTCGCGGAAGAGCCGGCCGACCAGCGCGTCGGGCGGCTGGTCGCTGTAGGCCCCCTGCAGCTCGAGCAGCACGTAGCTGCCCGGCGCGACGCTCGGCCCGCCGAGCCAGTGGCGCGCCAGCAGCACCCCCACCGCCAGCAGGGCGACGAGCAGCAGCCGCCGGCGCCAGCGCCGGCGCGGGGGAGTCGGGGTTTCCGCCATAGCCAATCCTCCGCCTTGCACCATGTCCGTGCACTCGTAGCACGGAAGCGGTGCGCGCAGGAGTGGCGCCGGTCAGTTGGCCGCGGCGGCGGGCTCGGGAGCGGCGGCCTCAAGCTTGGCGATCAGCGGCGCGATGGTCACCGCGCCGCCTTCGCGGGCGCGGTCGAGCACCTCCACCGCGAACCCGTAGGGCACCTCGTCCGCGGCATCGAAGAACAGCACGTGGTCGGCGCGCGCCGCGAACATGCGCTTGAGACGGTCGGGCAGCTCGGCGAACGCGACCTCGGTGCCGTTGACGTTGAGCCCCTTCTCCGCCGTCACGCGCAGCACCAGCGGCGGCTGCGGATCGGGCGTCAGGTCGGCCTTCTCGACCTCTTTCTTCTCCTGCTTGGGCGTGTGCACCCAGAACTTCTTGGTCAGTTGCGGCGTGATGACGATGAAGATGATCAGCAGCACCAGGACGATGTCCACCAGCGGAGTGACATTCATGTTCGGCGCGACGTGTTTGTCATCGTCGCCGCCGCCGCCAACTTGTATGCCCATCGCTTACCCCTGCGGCGCCGCGGCGGCGTCGATCTCGCCACCGTCCGGTGGCACGTGCGGCTCAGCGGCCGGCACCGGCGCGGCGCCGTCCGGTCCGGCCTGGTAGCGGTGGCTCACCATCAGCGACATGCCGGGGAAGCCGACCTCCTGCAGGCGAAAGAAGATCTCGCGCACGTCGCCGTAGGTCAGGCCGGCGTCGGCGCGCAGGGCGATGCGTTTGTACGGGTCGGCCGCGTGCGCGGCGCTGAGCGTCGCCACGGCGGAGTCCAGATCGTACTTCTCTGATTCGATGTGGTACTCGCCGCCCTTGGTCACCGTGACCATCAGCGGCGCCGCCTGCCCTTCGACGTCGGGATCGGGGTTGAAGATGCCGGGCAACGTGACGGGGATGTCCTGCTCCATCTGCGGCGCCACCACCATGAAGATGATGAGCAACACCAGGACGACGTCGACCAGCGGCGTGACGTTGATGTCGGGTACCACGCTGCGCGTGCGCCGCGCTTTGATCGCGAAGCTCACGCCTACCCCGCCACCGCTCGCGGCCCGCGCAGCGCCGCGCCGTCGAAGCGATCGCTCGCCGCGCCGGCGCCCGTCGCCCCCTTGACGCCGCGGCCGCCGACTGCTGGCGCCTGCACGGGCGCGATGTGCGACACTTCGAGCTCGGCCCAGCTCTCCATCATGTCGAGCAACTCACCGGCGGCGTTGTTGAGCGAGGTCTCGTCGCGCACGATCTGACTGGTCAGGTAGTTGAACGCCAGCACCGAGGGAATCGCCACGGCGAGGCCGAAGGCGGTCTCGATCAACGCCTCGCTGATGCCGGCCGAGACCGATGCCAGGCCGCCCGAGCCGGTCGTCGCGATGCCCTGAAACGCCGAGATGATGCCGAGCACCGTGCCGAGCAGTCCGACGAACGGGGCGATCGACCCGACCGACGCGAGCACCGGCAGGCCGCGGCGCAGATCGGCGCCGATATCCTCCATGAACCGCGCCATGTGGCGCTGCGTGCGCTCCATCGGCGTCAAGCCCGAGACATCGGCCGTATTGCGCGCATGCGCGTAGGTGCTGATGCCGGCGCGCACGACGCGCGGCAAGTGGCCGCGTTGCACGAGCGGCTCGGCGGCGACGAGCACGGCATCGAGGCGTCCGGCTTGCAGGTCGGCGCCGATCGCCGCCGCGAACTGGCGCGAGGCGCCGCGCGAGCGGCGGAACGTGATGATGCGCTCGAAGAACACCGTCAGCGACGCCAAGCCCATCGTCGCGAGGATGATCGCCACCGCCAGGGCCGGACCGCCCATGTGCCCGATCATTTCTGTCCAGCTGAACCCCATTTGTCGCTCCTTCACTGATCGCGCCGGCGCGATCACACCGTAAGTTTGAACGGAATGCGGATGATCCGGTAGACGGAGATCGGCTGCCCCTTGTAGCGCGCCGGCTCGTACTGCCACTGCTTCACAGCCGCGACCGCGGCGCTGGCGAATGGCTCGTCGCCGCGCATGACCGAGACGTCGGCGACTTTGCCGGAGGCGAGGATCACCACCTTGAGAATGACCATGCCGGTTTGACCGCCGGCGCGGGCGACCTCCGGATACGCCGGCGGCACGTTGCTCTTCACCGGCACCGGCGGCTCGGCGTCCTCGGGCAGCGCGATGGCACCGGCATGACCGCCGGCCACGCCGCCCTCCATGCCGCCTTCCAGTCCGGCCGCGTCACCGGGGCCCTTGACCTCGCCGTACACCGCCACGCCCTTGTCCAGGCTGGCATCGACTTCCTTCGGCGCCTCCAGCGGCATCTCTTTCGGCGCCACCAGTTCCTTGGGCGGCGGCGGCTTGTCGAGCTTGACCACCTTCAAGTGCTTCGGCACCACCGGCGCGGCCGCGGGAGGTGGCGGCTTGGGCTTGTCCTCGACCACCGGCGGCGGCGGTGGCGGCGGCGGCTCTTCCTTGACCACCGTCTCGACGAACGTCAGGTCGACCTTCTTCTCCTCGATGATGCGCTTGGTCGCCGTGCCGATCGTCACCACCAGGACGCCGACCACCACGTAGACCAACGAGGAGCCGAGCGCCGCGGCCATCCAATGATGCGGCCCGTCGTCGCCGCCCCCGTAGGAAGCAAACGGTGACGTGGAGTCGTGCTCGAGACTTGCGGCCATACGGCGTTCCTTCGACCCCTGAGGTCAGTACCTATAGCGGCGGCACATTGCGGGAATGTTACAGGCCGGTGAAGAACGTGCGACGTCGAGCGCGCGGCCTCAGTCGTAGTTGAAGCCGATGAACTTGAAGCGGTCGCCAACTTCGGCAATCGAACCGGTCTCGAGATGCCAGGTCTTGTCGTCTTCGCCCTGCAACTCCAACCGCACTTCACCGACGGTCGAGTACCAGGCGAACTGTTGCGGTGGACCGGTAAACTTCAGCTCCCAATGGCGATACGGCCGGCCACCGAAGTCGCGCAGCAACTGGTCGGCGTAGATGCGGCTCTTTTCGTCGAGCAGCTGCCAGAAGAAAACGCTCGACTGCTGCGACACCACACGCGGCGGGGCGCCCGGCTTGACCGTGCCCGGGACGAGGATCGAGCGGTACTCCGCCTCGTTGAGCCGCAGGCGGTTCAGCGCTGCCTTGTCGTTGGCGCTGATGGCGGCGACGAAGTCCGCGATCAGCGCGTCCACCGTCGGCCGTCCATCGGTCAACTCTTGCGCCGGCGGCGGTGGCGTCGTGCGCGCCGTGTTGGCGCATGCGGTGGCCAAGAAGACGCTGAGCGTGCTCAGAACGATGGCGCGATTCATGGTGATGTGTGCTCCTCGGGAAAGTGGGCGGAGGCCGCGGCGCGACCTCCGCCCATCGTTTTTCAAATCAGCGACGCATCAATTGGTCGCGAAGCTGATCCACGGCTCGGAGAGCCAGTCGCAGGGGCCGCTGGCGGCGTTGCACGGCGCGGCCGGGTCGAAGGCGCCGACGTACGTGGTGTCGACGAACCCCGGGTTGATCGCGCTGCAGGAAGCAGCCGTGGTCAGGGTGCCGGTCGGACGGCCGTCGTACAGATCGCCGCTGGCCGGGTAGGCGGTGGGGACGCCCGGATTGACGGTGTTCGTCGTGTTGGCGTTGATCACGCCTTCGGTCGCCACCAGCTGGTTGTACCATTCGCACGAGCTGCAGGTGTTGTTGCCGATGTTGCAGAACGTGAAGGAACCGTCGGGCGCGCCGGCGACGCACTGCGAGTTGAGGTCGCAGGTGACGTCGCAGGTGCCGGTCCCCGCACCCGTGCAGCAGGCGTACGGGGTGGTTCCGGCCGTGCACAGCGCATTGGGATTCTGGCCCGCCGCATTGCGGCAGACGTCGCGCTTGCACTGCTCCGTGCCGGACCCGGGGAACGTGCCGTTGAGGTAGAAGATGCTGTTGCGCACGCGCAGGTTCGGGTCGGCGGGGTTGAGCGTGGTGGTGTTGGTGCAGGCGATCTGCGTGGTCGCCGCGTCGCGCAGCTCGACGCCGGCATCCTGATGGCCGGTGATGATCGAATTGGCGACCGTGCCGCCGGTGCCGCGGCGGAAGAGCATCCCGACGTCCGAGCCGCCGATGTCGCCGTCGGCGCGCGAGCCGACCAGCGTCAGGTTGCACATGTCAGGGTTCGAGCGCGGCAGGAGGTTGTTGCCGAACTCGCTGTTGTCGGCCTCGATGCCGCGGCTGTCGCGGCCGTTGGCGGTATCGACCAGCGGGCCGTTCTGCAGGTAGAGGCCGAACTGCAGCGACCCGGTGAAGCCCAGCTGCCAGTCGAACCCGTCGTCGGCGCACGCCGAAGCGACCAGATGGTCGTGGTTGACCGTGCCGCCGAACCACTCGATGCAGTCGTCGTTGCCGACGTTGGCCTGGATGAAGTCGAAGCGCGTGCCGCTGCCGACGCCGTTCATGGTCCACAAGTTGAGCTCGTTGTTGGGCGTGAACAGAATGCCGGCGAACTCGACCCGGTTGTAGGTCGCGATACCGGAGCTGTCGTCGGCGATGCAACCGCCGAACGGCGTCGGAACGCCCTCGCCCTGCCCCGTGCAGTTGGGGTTGCGGTTGGTGGTGCTGAGACCGTTGAACATCACGCCGCCCCAGTCGCCCTTCAAGCGGGTGCCGGGCGTGGCGCTGCTGGTGTAGACGATCGGCTCGGCCGGCGTGCCCTGCGCATCGATCTTGGCCTTGCGATCCGGGATGCCGTCCATCGGCGTCTCCTCGGTGGTGATGAAGATCAGCGCCGGGTCCGCCGGCGCTCCGACGACGCCCTTGACGGTGGTGCCCTTCTCGATGCAGAGCACCGTGTCGGCGGCCGCGCCCGCGGGGGTCTGGACGAACACCGTGCCGTTCAGGCGCACCTGGCAGCCCGGTGCGGGCGGCCAGCCGGTGGTCTTGTCGATGGTGAAGCTCTGGTAGGTCACGTCGCCGTCGCCGGGGCAGCCGGGGTTGCACGGGCCGGTGGTGCCCTGCGAGACGCAATCGCCGGCGCTGGTGCACGCCGTGTCGCCGTCACCGGCGCAGAAGCCGATCTTGTTCGGGCAGCTGTTGCTGATGCCGGCGCGGCCGGTGGCGCACAGGCCGTACAGGGTCTCGACGCCGATCAGGCTGAGGTTCAAGTTGGTGAAGTCAGCCTGAATCTCCGGCAGGTTGAAGTCGTTGTCATCGACGATGTCGGCGCAGTCGAGCGGATTGCCCGTGCCGCAGATCGGGCCGGGGCCACAGAACGCGAACGCCGCCGGGGTCGGGCAGGTGCCGTTGCCGGCGACGCAGGCGCCGAGGCAGCTCGCATCGCGGGCGTCGACCGTGTTGTCGTTGTTGAGGTCGCCACAGACGGCCGCAGCCAGCCCGGGCGCGAGGATCGCCACGGCGCTCGTTGCGATGACCGCCACGAGCACCGATTGCCATGAACGCTTCATGCGGTTCTCCTTTTTCAAATGAGTAGCGATTCGGGTGAGCATCGCGCGCCTACGGGACGTCGACGGCGCAGGTCAGGTTGTTGACCGGCTGCGCGGCCGTATCGAAGGCGGACTCGACGACGCAGTTGAACATCGCGTCGGTCGGCACCGCACCGTTGCAGGTGATGAAGTCGATCGTGAACGGCGGGTTGTTGATCGGCGTCGTGCCATCGGGCGACAGCGTCAGGACGCGGATGCCGTAGTTCAGATCATTGGGCGTAACGGAGTCGGCCCCGACCGCATTGATGCCGATCGCGCCGGCGCCGCTGCCGCCGATCTGGACCGTGCCGTCCGGGTAGGTGATGAACACGATGACCGACGACAGGCCCGCCGTCGGCACGCCGGTCAGATTGACCGTGCCGATCACCGGGCCGCCCGGGCTGGTGCAGTTCGGGTTGACGTTGCAGTCGCTCGGGCAGGCATCGCCGTTGACGTAGTTGCCGTCGTCGCAGGTCTCGCCGCCGAGCAGGTTGGTGACGCCATCGCCGCAGGTCGGGTTGCACGCGGCCGGCACCGCGCCGTTGCCGGGCGCCGAGATGCGGTTGGTGCAGTCGGCCTTGAGGCCGCTCAGGCACTCGAGGCAGGCGATCGTCTGCGCGCGCGTGTTGATCGGCCCGCCACAGGTGCCGAGGGCCGGGCAGAAGTTGGGGCCGCGGTAGTCGTCCTGGTCGAAGGTGTCACAGGCCTTGTCCACCTTGTCCGCCAGCTTGGCGGCCGCGTCGCTGATCTTCGTCGCGCCTTCCGCATCGGGGCACGCACCGACGGTGTTGGCCTTGATGTGGCTGTCTTCGCACTTCTGCAGCACCTTGCGCTTGCTGGCGAAGAACTTGGTCGCGTTCTTGCCGAGCGCGCGCTCGCACTTGAGCAGATCGCCGTCGTCGCCGGCCGGGAACAGCCCGCCGAAATAGAAGGCGATCAGCTGATCAACCGAGCCTTCGGAGATACAGGTGAGACACGTGGCGAGCTCGGCGCCGGTGGTGACCGGTCCCGCGCAGCTGCCGTTCGGCAGATGGTCGCTCTCGAACACCGGACAGGTCCCGCCCGGGTAGATCGCGGCCACCGACGCGGCGTCGCAGTCCTTGACGATCGCGTCGCTGAGCTTGGTCGCGGCGCCGCTGATCTTCTCGCTTGCCTTGGTGTCGGGGCAGGTGCCGGTGACGGTCCCCTTCAAGCGGCCGTCTTCACACTTCTGCAGCGTCTTCAGCTTCGCGCTCTCGAACTTGGCCGTGCTCTTGGCAATCGTCCGGCGGCACTTCAGCTCGTCGGCTTGCGCGGAGCCGGCCGCGAACAACATCGCGACGCCCGTGAGCGCCACCAGGGCGACGCGCCCTTGATCACGAAATAGACTGTGGTACATGCAATTTCTCCTTGTTGGTCTTCCGTGCTCGCCACCGCCGTCAGGTGGTGGGGAGTGCGGTTGGACGCTCCCGTCGCGTGTCTTGGGTCAACTCGATGCGCGGCGGGGGCGTACTACCCAATTGGAACCCCCTCGAAGCCTCTACCGCTCGTTGCAGCTCTCCCCCTTGGCGCCGTCTCCCCTCCTTTGCTCTCGGTGAAGATCTCCCCGTTCTACATTCAGTGACATTGGTTGCGCGTCCGGTGCGGTTCGATGTGCGGCCCCGAGATGCCGCCTCGCCGCCAACGCGACGCCTGCTGGAACTCGGCCGAGCGTACGCTCGCTGCGTGACGCCGCCGTGTCCCGTCTGTGAATGTTCGGTGAACATGCGGAAGCAATCGATTGGGTCGAGCGATTCGCCCCGTAACTACTGCGGCGAGGTTACGAGCGCTTTACGCGGCGATGACGCTTCGATGAACTCGTGCGCCGCGCGCTGTAATCAAACCTTCACAGTCCGGTAACTGCGCCAACACAATCGCCTGGCTATCGTCCGTGCATGTCGATCCGGGGAGCGGAGAGCTGCCCGCGCAGGATCGACACCCCATTTTTATGCATGGCGTGAGGGAGCGACGGATGGTGCGTGGAGCGGTGCGAGCGCTGGCTGGTCTTTTCTTTCTCGTCGCGCTCAGCAGCCAAGCAGCGGCGCAGGACGCGAGTGCCGAGGGCACGATTGCCGGCACGGTGATCGACGCCGCGACGGCCGAGCCGATCATCGAGGCGGGGGTCGAGATCATCGGCCGGCCGAAGAAGCTGCGCACCGATCTCGACGGCAACTTCTCCGTCAAGGTGCCGGTGGGTACCTACGAATTGCGCCTGTTCGCGCCGCTCTACCAGGGCACGCGGTTGCGCAACGTCGTCGTCGTCGCCGGAAAGGTGGCGCGCGCCGACGCCAGCCTGAAGCCCGAGGGCGAGGCCGCCGTGGAAACGGTCGAGGTCGTCGCCGAGGCCGCCAAGGCGGCCGAAGCCACACAGCTGCTGCAGCGCAAGCAGGCGCCGGTGGTGAGCGACAACATCTCCGCCCAGGCAATCGAAAAGTCGCCCGACTCCGACGCCGCGGAGGTGGTGCAGCGGGTGCCGGCCGTCACCATCAAGGACGGCAAGTTCATCGTCGTGCGCGGGCTGGGCGAGCGCTTCAGCAGCGCGCTGCTCAACGGCAGCCGCCTGCCCAGCACCGACCCGAACAAGCGCGTCATACCGCTCGACATCTTCCCGGCCGACTTCATCGACGCGCTCAACATCATCAAAGGCTACACGCCCGACCTGCCGGGCGACTTCTCCGGCGGCCTGGTGGACATCCAGCTGCGCGAGTTCCCGACCCAGCTGTCCTACAGCGTCGGGGCATCGATGAGCTCCAACACCGCCATCACCGGGCACGAATTCCAGACGTACAAGGGCAGCAGCGGCGACTACTTCGGCTTCGGCAGCAAGTACCGCGAGCTGCCGGACACCGTCCCGGGCACGCTGCCGAGCACGGTGCCGGACGGCGCCCTGGCGCGCGGCTACGCCTCGGGGTTCCGCAACATCTGGGACGTCAAAACGAAAACGGCACCGCCCAACTTCGGTCTCGACGTCTCCGGCGGCAACACCTACGGACCGCTCGGGATCTCGCTCGCCGGCAGCTACAGCAACGAGTACAAGCAGCAGTCGAACGAGCTCGCCACGACGTTCACCAACGTCGAGCAGCTCGACACCGGCCGGGGCAACGCGTACGTCTACGACCGCAGCACCTTCGAGACCAACCTCGGCGCCGTCCTCACCAGCGGTCTCAAGCTCTCGCCCGACCATCAGCTGAGCTTGCGCGGGCTGGTCAACCGCAAGACGACGGACGAGACCCTGGTCGGGAGCGGCGAGCAAGCCGAGTCCAACCCCGGCATCATCTTCTCCCCGACGCAGCTGCAGTACACCGAGGATCAGCTCGGCTTCGGTCAGCTCGGCGGCAAGCATCATCTCAAGTGGGTCGATGTCGACTGGCGCACGGCCCTGTCGCAGTCGACCGAAGACCAGCCCGACACGCGGCTGTATTCGTATCGCGACACCGGCGAGGGCGCGCCCGAGATCCGCAGCCAGGGTGACGACCTGCTGCGCACCTTCGCCAATCTCGACGAGTGGTTGTCGGACTCGGCCGTGGACCTCACCGTGCCGTTCAAGACGCAGCTGCCCGCCACCGACGTCTGGTCGGGCCTGGCGGCCCGGTTCAAGACCGGCGTCGCCTATCTCTACCGCGATCGCAACTTCGACTACCGGCGCTTTCGCTTCACCAACGTCCCCGCCAACCTCGATACGCTGCCGTCGCCCGAACAAATCCTCGTCCCCGACAACATCGGTGGGCCCGGCTTCGTGCGGTTCGGCGAATCGTCGACCGGTGCCGACTCGTTCCAGGCGTCGCAGGAGATCATCGGCGGCTACGGCATGTTCGATCTACCGATCGTCAAGGACCGCCTGCGCGTCGTCGCCGGCGCGCGCGTCGAGTACTCCTACATCCTGCTCAATAGCGCGACGCGCTCCGACATCCCCGTCAAACGACCGATCAACGATCTCGATCCGCTGCCCGCGGTCAACGTAATCTACAGCCCGCGCGCCGACATGAACGTGCGCTACGGCTTCAGTCAGACGGTGTCGCGGCCCGAGTTCCGCGAATTGACGCCGACGCTGTTCATCGTTCCGGGCGGTGAGCGGACCCTCATCGGCAACCCATTCCTGGTCTCCTCCAACATCACCAGCCACGACTTGCGCTGGGAGTGGTTCTTCTCGCCGCTCGAGCTGGCGTCCGCCAGCGTCTTCTACAAGGAGTTGAAGGACCCCATCGAAACGGTCACGGCGCCGCTTGTCTCGAGCGTCGGCGACACCTTCGAGAACGCCAAGGACGCGACGCTCTATGGCGGCGAGCTCGAGTTGCGCAAGGACTTCGGCTTCCTGGCCTCTCGGCTGGAAGGCGTGCGGGGGCTCGGGACGGTGGCACCGGCGCTGCGCAACGTCACCTTCCAGGCCAACGCCTCCATCGTCGATTCCGAAGTCACCCTGCGGCCCGGCGGCATTCAGACCAACAACAAGCGCGCCCTGCAGGGGCAGGCCCCGTTCGTCATCAACGCCTCGATCGAATACGCCGACGACACCTGGGGCACGACGCGCCTGCTCTACAACACGATCGATCGCCAGATCGTCGCGGCCGGCGCCGACGGCCTGCCGGACATCTACCAGGAGCGCCGCGACCAGCTCGACGTCGTCTGGGTGGGCAAGTTCTCACCCTTCGATACGCCCATCAAGACCAAGCTGGCGGTCGAGAATCTCTTGAACGACCCGTTTCACGAGACGCAGGGCGGCCACACGACCTCACGCTACACGACGGGAATCAAGTTCACCGTCGGCGTGTCCTATTCGTTCTGACCGTTGCTGCGAAGGAGGATCACCCATGTCTATTCCGCGATTCGCTGCCCGCACCCTCAGCACCGTGGCCGTCGTCGGCGCCGCGTGCGTCTTCACCGCCGGCGCGCGTGCCCAGTGCGTCGGCGACTGCGACGCCAATGGAGAAGTCGCGATCAGCGAGCTGATCTCCGGCGTCAACGTCGCGCTCGGCACCGCGTTGCTCAGCACCTGCGAGTCGTTCGACGCCGACGACAGCGGCAGCGTCGAGATCGACGAGCTCGTCGCCGGCGTCGGGCACGCCATCGACGAGGATTGCGCCTCCGCGGGTACGCCGACGCCGACCGCGACTCCGACGACAACGCCCACCGTCACCCCGACGCTCGGCGCCGACCAGTGCGGCAATCGCATTCCCGAGCCGGAAGCGGGCGAGACTTGCGACGATGGCAACACGTCGGACGGCGATCGCGACGTCAACGACAACTGCCCGTTCAACTGCATGGTCCGGACCTGCGCCGGTTCAGAGTCCCGGCTCGATGTCATCGTCCGCTTTGCCAAACCGGAGGGACCGGAGCTGGCGACCATCAACATCTTCGTGCGCTATCCGGACGGCGTCGTGGCGCTGCCGCCGACGGGATCGGCGCAGCTCGCCGATCGCATCATCGTGCCCTCCCTGGCCGCGGTGACGCCGAGCAACAACCGCTATGCGCTGCGCGCCTTGATGCTGGAAACCGATTTCGGCATTCCCGCCGACGAACTGTTCACGGCGCAGTTCGACTTCTGCTCCGGCGCCGCGCCGCCGACGGCGGCGGACTTCCGCTGCACGGTCGTCAACGCGTTCGGGCTCGATGCGAGCGACCTCTCGAGCGTAACGACGTGCTCGGTAGAGCTCCCGTAGCATCAACTCAGTCACGGAGACCACGCACTTGATCACACAGCACACGCGTTTCGCGGTCGTCACGCTCCTCTTCCCGCTTGCCTTCGCCATTGCAGGCTGCAGCGACGGCGGAGGCGGAAACCCCTATCGCCACTGCGGCGACGGCATCGTCGAGGGATCCGAGCAGTGCGACGACGGCGATGCGCAAGACGAAGGGAGCCGCGACAACGACGGCTGCCTCAGCACCTGCGTGCTGGCGCAGTGCGGCGACGGATTCCTCTACATCGGCGTGGAAGCCTGCGACCCCGGGATCCTGCAGCAGCCGTCTTGCACGGAGGTCGGCCTGAGCGGCGACGGCAGCGTCGTCTGCACCGGCTCCTGCCAGATCGACGGTTGCGGTCCGGCATTCACCCCGACCGCCACGGCGACCCCGACCGCCACGCAGACCAGCACGCCCACTCCGACCGAACAGATCGGACCGACCCAGACCCCGACTCCGACGCCGCGCAACGTGTGCGGCAACGGCAATATCGAAGGTGACGAAACCTGCGACGACAGCAACACCGAAGACGGCGACAGCTGTCCGTCCGACTGCCAGATCCTGCCCTGCGATCCGGCCGGGACGACGCGCGCGGTGATCGTCAGCTTTGCCGCTCCGGCCGGGGAAGTCGCCATCAGTGCGACGCTGCGCGTCGGCTACCCGGACGGCACCGTCGGCATTCCCGGCAGCGGCCTCGAAGCGTCCGTGCGCGGGCGGGTCTTTCTCGGCACCTGCGAGATGACGCCGACCCAGCTCTGCGAGCGAGCGCAGGACTGCCCGAGTGGCGAGACCTGCGTGCGAGCGCGCGCCAGTGTGAACGTCAACGATCTCGATTATGCCCTGCGCGTCGTCTACAGCCTCAACGACGGCATTCCGGACGACCGTCTCTTCGCCATCGAATTCGACGACTGCGCCGACGCGCTCGCGCCGGACTCGACCGCGTTCTCCTGCACCGTCGAAGGCTGCGCCGGGCCGTTCGGCCTGGTGAACGGCTGCACTTGTACTGCGGAGCTGCCATGAAGCCAACGTCCTGCTCCCATCAACATCCGGCGCGCCGCTGGACCCGGCTCGCCTTCGCGCTTGCCCTCACGGGCGTGGCGGCATGCGGCGGCGACGCCAGCCTGAAGATCACGATCCCGCCGACGCGCACGCCAGGCGCCGAAGCGACATCGACCGCGCCGGTTCCGCCAACGAGCTCGCGGATGCCAACGCGCACGGCGACGCAAGCGGCGTCACCAACCCGCACCGCGACCGTGGCGGCGACCGTGACGCGCGCGGCGACGGCCAGCCCGACCCGGCCAGTCGCGACGGCGACGGCCTCGGCCACCGCACCGCGGACGGCGACCGCAACGCCGTCAGTCACCCGAACCACCACCACGGCCCCGAGCCCCACCGTCACCACGGTGCCAACGGTAGCCGCGACCGCCAGCGTTCCCCCCACGGCATCCGCCACCGCCACCCCGACCGAAACGCCAACTCCGCTGGGCCCGAGCTTGACGCCGACCGCGACGTTGACGCCGTCGGAAACTCCCACCGTGGGACCGAGCGCTACGCCGACGGCGACGCTCGCGCCGTCGGACACGCCGACCGTTGGACCGAGTGCGACGTCCACCGCGACACCGACCCCCAGTCCGACGCCGACCGAATCCGCCGCCACGTGCGGCAACGGGTTCCTCGAGAACGGAGAGACCTGCGCCACCTGCGCGCCGGACTGCGCCATCGCGGCCTGCACCGATGCCGGCACGGACACGACCGTACGGGTGAACTTCACCGTGCCGCTCGGCGAGATGGCCACCTCGGCCACCGTGCTGGTCGGCTACCGCAGCGCGGCGGTGAGCATTCCCGGCAGCGGGCTCGCGTCGAGCGTGAGCCAGCGGGTGCAGATGCGCCCTTCGGGCGCCAGCTTCAACGTCAACGACCTCGACTACGCGCTGCGCGCGGTCGTCAACCGCAACGCCGGCCTGTCCGCCGGGCGCTTGTTCACCATCCTTTTCGACAACTGTCAGGGAGTCCCGCCGCCGAACCCGGCCGATTTCGGTTGCACCGTGGAGGGCTGTGCCGGCATGTTCGGTACGATACAAAACTGTGGCTGCGCCGTGGCGGCCCCGTGAGTCGCGGCGCGGCGGTTCGAGAGGGAGGACTCCAGACGATGAAGACCTGCACGCGCACGCTGCGCGTCGCGACCGCGGCGCTCGCGCTCCTGTGGTGCTCGGCCAACCGCGCCGGCGCGGCGGCACCGACGCCCGCCCCGTCCGGCACGTTTTGCGGCAACGGCCTGCTCGATGCCGGCGAGTCGTGCACCACGTGCGCCGACGACTGTGTGGTGCGCCGCTGCCAACCGGAAGGGACCGCGTCCTTTGCGGTGCAGTTTGCGCCGCCGCCCAAGGGTGACCCCTCGTCGGTCACGGTCAAGGTCGGCTATCGCAGCGAGCTCCTCGCCATGCCCGGGACCGGCTTGACGAGCTACCCGCGCGACCGCATCCGCCCGACGTCGAAGTCGGTCCTGGTCGTCAACGACCTCGACTACGCCTTGCGCATCGTCGCCAGCAGCGGCAGCCAGGTGCTGCCGGCGGGCGAGCTGGTGACGATCCGCTTCGACACCTGCCGCGGCACGCGTCTGCCGACGGTGGCCGACGTGAGCTGTGCGGTCGAGGGCTGCGCGGGGCGCTACGGCGCCATCGACGGCTGCAGCTGTTCCGTAGTCGCGGCGCCGTCGGTCTCCACGCCCTGACCGCCGCGCTTACTGCGGCTCGTCGACCGGGCCGTCGAACGCGGGCAAGTACAGCCGCACCGTCGTCCCCTGGTTGAGCTGGCTCTCGATGCGCATCCAGCCGCCGTGCGCCTGGACGATGTGTTTGACGATCGCGAGCCCGAGCCCGGTGCCGCCGAGCTCGCGCGAGCGCGCCTTGTCGACGCGGTAGAAGCGCTCGGTCAGACGCGGCAGATCCTGCGCCGGAACGCCGATGCCGGTGTCGCTGACGGCGATCTCGACAAACGTGCCGGTGGCCGAATCGGGCACTTCGTTCGGGGGCACCGCGCGCGCGCTGACGGTGACCTGGCCGCCCTTGGGCGTGTACTTGATCGAGTTGTCGACCAGGTTGAGCAACGCCTGCGCGAAGCGGTCCTCGTCGGCGTCGAGCGCCGGCGTATCGGGTGCGATGCGGCGCTCCAGCGCCACGCCCTTGCGCTCGGCCTTGTGGCGCACCACCTCGAACGCCGCTTCGACCTGCGTCTCGGCGCGCGTGGCGCTGCGGCGCAGCTGCGTGCGCCCGAGCTCGAGATCCGACAAAGTCAGCAAGTCGTCGACCAGCCGCCCCAAGCGCTCGGTATGGCGTTCGACGATGCCGAGAAAGCGCCGCGCGTTGTCGGGATCGTCGAGCGCGCCGGCGAGCAGGGTCTCGGTGTAGCCGCCGATCGCCGCCAGCGGCGTGCGCAGCTCGTGCGAGACGTTGGCGACGAAGTCGCGCCGGATGCGTTCCAGACGCTTCATCTCGCTGATGTCGTGAAACACCAGAATGTAGGCCCGGCCGGCATCGCGCGCGGTATCCATCGGCGTCGCCGTCACCTGCAGCACGTGCTGGCCCGCCCCGTCGAGTGCCACCTCGCGCGCCGACGAGCGCGTGCGGCCGCCGGCCGCCTTCACTTCGTTGACCAGGTCGTGCAAGTCGGGATGGCGGGTGAGCTCGATGAGCGGTCGCCCGATGTGCGCCGCGCGCGGCGGCAGCTCGAGCAGCACCTCGGCGCGGTGGTTGCTGCGCAGAACCGTGCCGGAGGCGTCGATGACCAGCACGCCCTCGACCATGCCCTCGAGGACCGCTTCGAGGCGGCGCTGCTCGTCGCGCGCCGCGGCCAGCCGCTGGTCGGCGGTGCCGACCATGCGCACCACGGCCCGCTGCACGCGGCCGAGCGCACCGGGCAGCGGGGGCGGCAGGCTCGGCCGCGGCTGCTCGCGGGTGACGGACTCGGCGAGGGTGGTCAGGGCGCGCGCGTGCTGCCACGCTTGCCAGCCGAGCCAGATGACCGCAGCAGCCCCGAGCCACCCGAGCACGCTCAAGATCTCGGCTATCATCGGTCGGAGGCGGGCGGCGCCGCGGGCGCGGGAGTGCTCACGCGTCGAGCGCCTGATCGTTGAACTTGTAGCCGACGCCGCGCACCGTGTGAATGAGGTCGGGGCGCGCCGGATTGCGCTCGATCAGCAAGCGCAGGCGGCGCACGTGCACGTCGACCGTGCGCGGCTCGACGTAGGTATCGTGCCCCCACACCAGATCGAGGATCGTCAGGCGGTCGAAGACGCGATTGGGGTTGCGGACGAAGAACTTGAGCAGCTCGAACTCGCGCAAGCTGAGCTCCAGCGCGCGCCCGTTGAGCCATACTTCGTGGCTGTCGAAGTCGATGCGCAAGCGACCGCGCTCGTAGACTTCGGCGGGCCGCTCGATGTCGCTCACCTCCGAGCGCCGCAGCACGGCGCGGACGCGGGCAATCAGCTCGCGCGGGCTGAACGGCTTGGTGATGTAGTCGTCGGCGCCGAGCTCGAGACCGAGCACGCGGTCGACCTCGCCCGCCTTGGCCGTCAGCATGACGATCGGCAACGCGGCGGTCTCCGGCTTACCGCGCAAGATGCGGCAGATCTCCATGCCGTCGGCCTCGGGCAGCATGAGATCCAGGATCACCAGCGCCGGCCGCTCGCTGCGCACCAACGCCAGCGCCGCTTCGCCGTCCTCGGCCTCGACGACGCGGAAACCCGACCGTTCGAGGTTGTAGCGCACCAGCTCGCGGATGTCGGGCTCGTCCTCGACGACGAGGACGGTTTTGCGATTCGACTCAGTCACACGGACGGCGGCGGCCGATCGAGGTGCCGGATGCTCTTGCCCTTCACCATGAAGATGACCATCTCGGCGATGTTGGTGGCGTGATCGGCGATGCGCTCGAGGTACTTGGAGACGAAGATCAGCCGCTGCGCGCGCGTGATCGTGCGCGGATCCTCCATCATGTAGGAGATCAGCTCGCGGAAGATCTGATCGGTCAACGCGTCGACCTCGTCATCGCTGTGGCAGACGTGCAAGGCGAGGTCGGCGTCTTCGCGCACGAAGGCATCGAGGCTCTGGCGCAGCATGGCTTGCGCCACCGACGCCATGCGCGGCAGGTCGATGAACGGCTTCAGCTGCGGCTCGGCGCTGAGCTCGATGGCGCGCTCACAGATGTTCTCGGCCATGTCGCCGGCGCGCTCGAGATCGGTGGTGATCTTCAACGCCGTGGCAATCAGGCGCAGGTCGCGGGCCGCGGGCTGGTGCAGGGCCAGCAAGCGCAGGCACAGCTCGTCGATCTCGACGTCCATGCGGTTGACCATCCGATCGCGATCGATGACGAGGTGGGCGGCGTCGGGGTCGCTGTCGACCAGCGCGCTCATGGCATCGATGATCTGACGCTCGACGAAGCCGCCCATCTCCAGAATGCGATGGCGCAGCTCGCGGAGCTCTTCCTCGTAGTGACGGTCGCTGTGCGGCCGTGTCTCCATGGCAGTCCTCCCTGCCATCAGCCAAACCGGCCGGTGACGTAGTCCTCGGTCTCTTTCATCTCTGGTGCCGTGAAAATCTTGTCCGTCGGCCCAAATTCTACTAGCCGGCCGAGATACAAGAAAGCAGTAAAGTCGGACACGCGCGCCGCCTGTTGCATGTTGTGCGTGACGATGACGATCGTGTACTTCTCCTTCAGCTCGTGGATCAGCGCCTCGATCTTGGTCGTCGCGATCGGGTCGAGCGCCGAGCACGGCTCGTCCATCAGCACCACCTCGGGCTCGACCGCGATCGTGCGCGCGATGCACAAACGCTGCTGCTGGCCGCCCGACAGGCTGAGGGCGCTCTGTTGCAGCCGGTCGGCCACCTCGTCCCACAGCGCGGCGCTGCGCAGGCTGCGCTCGACGATCTCGTCGAGCTCGGCCTTGTTGCGCAGCCCGGCGATGCGCGGCCCATAGGCGACGTTGTCGTAGATCGACTTGGGGAACGGATTCGACTTCTGGAAGACCATCCCGACCCGTTTGCGCAGCTCGGTCACGTCGAGGCGGGGGTCGTAGACGTCCATGTCGTCGAGCGTGATGCGCCCCATCACCCGCGCCCCGTCGACCAGGTCGTTGAGCCGGTTGAAGCAGCGCAGCAACGTCGACTTGCCGCAACCGGACGGGCCAATGAACGCCGTGACCTTGTGCGTGCGGATGTCGAGCGAGACGTCGGTCAGCGCCAATGCGTCGCCGCCGTAGCTCATCGACACCTCGCGCACCTTGAGCACGACCGGCACCGGCGCGGCCGCGGCGACGGGTGCGGCGGTGGCCAGGGGGTCGATGCCGCGCGGTTTGGATAGGGGCTCTGGCTCCACCTTGGACCCGGTCGGGACTGAACTCAGCATGGGTGTGTACCTCAGAACGCCGCCCCGGTAAATCGGCGGCGCAAACGGTTGCGCAGCAGAATCGCCGTCAGGTTGAGCAGCAGAATCACGGCGACCAACAGCAGCGCGGTCGCGTACACCATGGGTTTGGCCGCCTCGACGTTGGGCGACTGAAAGCCGACGTCGTAGATGTGAAAGCCGAGGTGCATGAACTTGCGGTCGAAGTGCAGGAACGGCCATTGCCCGTCCACCGGCATGCTGGGCGCCAGCTTGACGACGCCGGTGATCATCAACGGCGCGACCTCACCGGCGCCGCGCGCCATGGCCAGAATCAACCCGGTCAGGATGCCGGGCAGGCTCTGCGGGAGGATCACGCGCCACACCGTCTCGAACTTCGTCGCGCCGAGCGCCAGCGATCCCTCGCGGTGCTCGCGCGGCACGGCGGTGAGCGCCTCCTCGGTCGCCACGATGACCACCGGCACGGTCAGCAGCGCCAGCGTCAGCGAAGCCCACAGGATGCCGCCGGTGCCGAAGGTCGGCGTCGGCAGCCGTTCGGGAAAGAACAACGCGTCGAGGCTGCCGCCGAGGAAGTAGACGAAGAAGCCGAGGCCGAAGATGCCGAACACGATCGACGGCACGCCGGCCAGGTTGTTGACCGCGATCCGCACCACGCGCACCAGCACGCCCTGATGGGCGTATTCGCGCAGGTAGAGCGCCGCCAGCACGCCGAACGGCACCACCGCCACGCTCATGATCAGCACCATCATCACCGTGCCGAAGATGGCCGGGAAGACACCGCCCTCGGTGTTCGATTCGCGCGGATCGTCGGCGACGAACTCCCACAACTTGGAGGCGTAGACGGAGAGCTTGCCGGCGGTGCCGAGCGCGTTGGGCTGATAGGCCCGCACGATCTGCGCCAGCGCCAGCTCCTTCTCGCGGCCGTCGGCGGTCACCAGCAGCACGCGATCGACGCGGCTGCGCTCGACCAGCGTCTCGAGCTGGCGCTGCGCCGCGGCGTAGCGTTGCTCGAGCGCCGCCACGCGCTCGGCCGCCTCCGCCGCCGCGCCCCCGCGCCGCTTCAGCTCGAGGCGCAGCCCTTCCATCTCGTGGTTGATGTCGCCGATTTCACCGCGCTCCAGTGCGCGGATCTCGCTCGCCAGCCGCCACGCGGCCGGCAGCCGCTCCACCATCGCCTGCCAGCCGTCGCGCGGCCCCGCGCCGACGACCTGCTCGCCGCTGCGCACCTCTTTCACGTAGCCGTAGAAGTTCCCCCACTCGCGGCGCTCGAGGCAGACCGCGTCGGTCGGATAGTCGGACGCCGCGATCGCCGACTCGTCGATCCAGCGAAAGTCGGCGGGGCGCAGATCGCGGTTGCCGACCTGGAGCTGCACGCGATAGCGGGCGCTGCCGCCGCCCTCTTCCGGCTCGGGCCGCAGCTCGCGGTCGCGCACCTGGCCGAGCACCTCGCTGCCGTCGGTCAGGCGCACGTGGAGGATCGCCGCCGGCCAGAAGAACCCGAGCGCGCGCGTCGCCACCAGCACCAACAGGGCGCCAATCATCAGCAGGCTGGTGGCCAATGCGCCACCCGTCAGCCAGATGAACGGGTCGCCGCCGCGCAGCAATCCTCGGCGTCGGCTCATAGCTGTTGATACCGTTGCCGCAGGCGCATGCGCACCAGCTCGGCGACCGTGTTGACGACGAAGGTGGCGGCGAAGAGCAGCAGCGCGGCGAGAAACAGGACGCGGTAGAGCGTGCTGCCGTAGGGGGCCTCGGGGATCTCGACGGCGATGCTGGCCGACAGCGTGCGCATGCCCGTGAACAGGTTCCACTCCAGCACCGGCGTATTGCCGGTCGCCATCAGCACGATCATCGTCTCGCCGACGGCGCGGCCGAAGCCGATCATGATGGCCGAGAAGATGCCCGGGCTCGCCGTCGGCACGACGACGCGCATGGCCGTCTGCCAGCGGGTGGCGCCGAGGGCCAGCGACCCCGAGACCAGGCGCGGCGGCACGTTGGAGAGGGCGTCTTCGGAGATGGTGAAGATGATCGGAATCACCGCGAAGCCCATCGCGAAGCCGACCACCAGGCAGTTGCGCTGGTCGAAGCGCAGCCCGGCGCTGTTGAGCAGCCAGGCGCGAAAGTCGCCGCCGAACAGCAGTCGCTCGACGGGTTCGTTCAGCTGCAGGCAGACGTAGACGCCCAGGACGATCAGCGGCAGGAGGACCAGGACCTCGGTGCGGCCCGGCAGCTTGGAGCGAATCGACACCGGCAGCTGCTCCCAGACCACGCCGAGCGCCAGCATGAGCGACGGCAGCAGCACCAACATGGCCAGCACGGCGGGCAGGATGTACTCCAGCGTCGGCGCCAGCCACAGCCCGGCGAGGAACCCGAGCACGACGCTCGGCAGCGCCGCCATGATCTCCACCGTCGGCTTGACCACCGAGCGCATGCGCGGGTGGGCGAACTGCGAGGTGTACAGCGCGCCGAACACGGCGATCGGGATGGCGAACAGCATCGCGTAGAGCGTGCCCTTCATGGTCCCGAGCATGAGCGGCACCAGGCTCAGCTTGGGCTCGAAGTCGTCGGTGCCGCCGGTCGATTGCCAGACGAACTCGGGTTGCTCGTAGCCCTCGTACCAGACGCGGCCGAAGAGCGTCTGCAGGCTCACCTCCGGATGCGGGTCGACGGTCTCCCAATTCACCACCCGGCCGGCGGCGTCGATGGCGATCGCCCCGTTGGCCTTGGGCGAGAAGGCCAGGGCCGTGAGCGACGTGCGCTCGCCCGGCAGCGACAGCAGCGTGCGCGCCGTGGTCGAGTGGCGCAGCCACACCTGCCCGGCGCTGTCGGCGGTCAGGAAGCGCTTGTCGCGCGGCGACACGGCAATGGCGCGCACCGCGGCGGTGTGCGGCGTGAAGACGTGCACCTGTTGCAGGCGCCAGCCGAGCGGGCGCGCGGCATCGCGGACGGGGAACCAGACGCTGACCTGGCCGGCGGCGTCGCCGACGACGAGCGACTGATCGCCGATCAGCAGCGCCAGCGCGGTGATGGCCCCGCGCCCACCGCTGGCGTTGACCGTGTCGATGAGTTGCGGCGCGGCGCGGTCGCGCAGATCCCAGTACTGCACGGCGCCATTGGCGCCGCCGACATAGGCGCGATCACCGCTGCCGGCGACGGCGACGGCCGTCGTCGCGAATGGGGCGGATCCCGCCAGGGCGTGCCGCTCTTCGCTGCGCTGCACGTGATCGAACAGATCGCGCTTCTCGGTGACGGCCACCATCGCCGGTGGCCCGTCCTCGCCCGCATAGACCACCGTCACCCCACTCGAGCCCGGCGTGCTGGTGGCCAGCACCCGCGGCGGACGCCCGTCGGGGTCCAAGGTCCACGTCCCCGTCTCGACCAGGCGCGGCCGCAACTGCCGCTTGCCGTCGACGCGCCGCACGTCGAACGGCACGCGCAGGCCGTGCAGCTGCCCGTCGTCGGTCGCGACCAGCACGTGATCCTTGCCCGCCCGCACCGCCGCGGCGATGCGGCGGCCGGCCAATGCGGGGATGGGCAGCTCTTGCGCGATGTCGCCCGAGACCAGATCGATGAAGCGCACCGACCCCGCGGCGGTGATCACCTCCATGATCTCGCGGTACTCTTCCGTCGCTGGCGCGAAGACCTGAGCCGAGGCGTCGAGTTGGAAGGTCGACTGCACAGTCGCGCGCGGCGACTGCCAGAGCGGCAGCATTTCCCAACAGATGAAGCCGAAGATACCGACGATGCCGACCACCGTCGCCAGACCACCAGCCGAGACGACGACACGCGCCGCGGCATCGATGGCGCGCCGGCGCCGCCGCGACGCCGCCCGCGCCGCGACCGCCGGCGCTGCACCGGTGATCACCCTGTCAACTTGCTGCATGATGGCTCAGTCGCGCGGGGTCTCCCGCGGCCCGAGGTGAGCGTCCGCGCCCTACGAACCACGCTATTGGACCTTTTTCAACTCTTCGGCCACCACCGCGGCGGTGACCGGCAAATAGCCGTCCTTGATCACGACTTCTTGCCCTTCGCGCGAGAAGACGAACTTCACGAACTCGCGCATCAGCGGATCGAGCGGCTTGTCCGGATCCTTGTTGATGTAGATGAAGAGAAAGCGCGCCAGCGGATAGGTGCCGTTGTACACGTTCTCGGCCGACGCCGCGATCGGCGCGACGCCGTCCTTTGGTGCCAGCGCGATCGGCTTGACGCCGGAGGTGCGGTAGCCGATGCCGCTGTAGCCGATGCCGACGACATCCTCGGTCACCCCCTGCACCACCGAGGCCGAGCCCGGCTGCTCCTTGACCTCGTCCTTGAAATCGCCGTTGCCGAGCGCGTGCTCCTTGAAGAAGCCGTAGGTGCCGGATGCGGAGTTGCGGCCGTAGAGGCTGATCGG
This sequence comes from uncultured Binatia bacterium (SeqCode), assembly GCA_964455095.1. GTDB lineage: Bacteria > Desulfobacterota > Binatia > HRBIN30 > CADEER01 > CAYVUV01. The sequence goes on along the minus strand of CAYVUV010000222.1, from coordinate 14,775 downwards.
CTTCTCCGCCCAGTCGCCCGTCAGGCCCACCTGCCCCCAGGTCGCGATCGCGTCCTTGTGCCCGAGCTTGCGCGTCTTGGAGAACACCGCATCCACCTGCGGCATCGACAGCGACGCCAGCGGGTTGTCCTTGTTGACGTACACGGCCAACGAGTCCAACGAGGTGCGCAGCGCCAGCGGCTTGTAGCCGAACTCGGCCTCGAAGGCGTCGATTTCCGTGTCCTTCATCGTCCGCGACATCGGGCCGAGCTGGGCCGTGCGCGCGATCAACGCCGGCGGCGCGGTGCTCGAGCCCTTGCCTTCGACCTGAATCTTGACGTTCGGGTAGAACTTGCCGAAGCCCTCCGCCCACAGCGTCATCAGGTTGTTCATGGTGTCCGAGCCGATGCTGTTGAGCGTGCCGGATACGCCACTGGTCTTCGCGTAGGCCGGAATGGCGGGGTCGACCTTCAGCGCCTCCTCGGCCGCCGCCGGCATGGCGGCGAACAGCAGGGCGGCGGCGCCGAGCATCCATCGTCTGTTCATCGTGTGCTCCTCTCCGTTCGGTCTCTAGAAAATCAGCTGCACTTGCGTGCGGGCTTCGAAATCGGTGGTGTCCTTGGCGTTCTTGACCTGTTGGTTGACGGCGCCGAAGTCGGTCTGCAACTTCAGGTTGTGGGCGAAGAAGAAGTAGTTGATCGCCCCGCGCGCCTCCCACTGCCGGTTGTCCGTGCCGCCGGGGTTGAACATCGCGTAGCGGCCGGCGACCTCGAGATGTTTCTTGATGAGGAAGTAGCCGATCTGCGTGTTGACGCCGTGCGTGGAGACCGTCCCGGCACTGTTGGCGGTACTGGATATCGACGGCCCCGCCACGCCGGTGGCGCTGAATTCGGTGGTCTTGATCTGCGGATTCTGGTTGTCGCGCGACTCGTAGAAGTAGTCGGCCAGGGCCGAGAGACCGCGCCACTTGAAGTGGATATCGAAGGTCGCGCGCTGAATGTCGGCGTCCGTCTTGGTCGTCGTGGTGCGCGTGCGGCCGGTGGCGACGTCGATCATGCTGTCCGGATCGGCGGGATCGGGAATCTGCGTCGTGATCGCCACCGTCTTGCTCGAGCGGCTGGTCACCGGGTTGTAGCCGTATGCGCCGCCGACGGCGACCATCGGGTTGGGCGTGTAGTCGGTGTCCGACTCACTGTATTTGAACGGCCCCATCGGCATCCAGTACAGGCGCACGGCGCCCAGGCTGTCCGGGTTGTCGTTGTTCGACTTGTTGCGCCCGTTGCCGTTGAAGATGCCGGCGCCGTATTCGAACCACTCCAGCTTCTCCTCGCCGAGCATGCCGTGCAACATGACGCCCTGATCGCGCGAGAAGGTGAAGCGCCCGTTGGTGATGGCCCGATCGACGAACTGCTGCGCGCCGGAGGACGTCAGCTCCTGGCGATCGAACGGCACCTTGAACTGCCCGCCTTGCAGCGACACCGCCGGGAAGTACGCCAGGTCGATGAAGGCGTCCTCGAGATCCGGCTCGTTGTTGCTGGTGTCGGGCTCGTTGAAGCCGACCCAGTTGACCTGGATCTTGTACTTCACCCACGGGTAGAACGCGTTGCCGTTCATGAACGTCTTGAAGCGGCGGACGCGAAAGGTCGAGTCCTCATCCTTCCCCTTGCCGTCGGGGCTGGTGAACGTGTAGCGGACCTGCAGCCGGTTGCCCAACGCGAACGAGAAGCGCGGCTTGGGCGTCGGGTTGCGATAGTCGCCGGGCTCCATGGCCGAGCTGTTGATCACGAAGCCGGTCCCTTCTTTGTAGAGGATCCAGTCCTTGGCGAAGTCTTGCAGGGCCTTGATCGTGCTGCCCTCTTCCTTCTCCTTCGACGCCTTGCACTCGTTGTACTCGAGCTCGTTCAAGATCCCCTTGTCGCGCAGCATCTCGCAGGTGTCCCGCGCGGCAGCCGCCACGCCGGGCCGCAGCAGCCCGAGCGCGGCGATCGCCAATGCGGTGGCGATGGTTACACGTCTTCCCTCGGCACCATGTGTGCGCAGAAATCCCATATCCCTCCTCCTTTCGTTGACCAGACCCTGGATAGGCGGGGGCGCCCCTTCTCTCCGCTGCCGACTATGGCAGTCGATTGTTACGAGAAGATGACAAGGGGAAGAACATGATGTGACTTTTTGCGCCGGCGGCGGCGAGCGGCCAGCTGTTCACGAGCTGTTCATGGACCCGTCACCGCGGCGCAACATGACTGTCATAGCCTCGCCAGGTGCGCCGAGGGAAAGGACCAGAGGGACCCCTTTTCTCCAAAAGTACGTGTCTCTCCCCTGGGGAGGGGCAAAATCCCCTCCCTCCCTCGGCGCACACCCCACGTCGCGCAAGCTTCACCCGCACGCAACCGCACCGTAATGAAGCGGCGATAGTATCCCCTCTCCCCAGCGAAGGAGGGTGACTCGATGGCGCGACGTGCGGTGATGGCGAGCCTGATGCTCGCGGCGTCTCTCGGCCTGGTCCGCAACGCGACCGCGACGGTCACCGCCTTGCCCGCCAGCGGCGACACCTATCTGCGCGGCGGCGGATCTGCCGATACCAACGAAGGCGGCGCCGTGTTCCTCCGCCTTCAGCGCACCGGGACCAACCGCGCCCTGGTGCGGTTCGATCAGAGCGCCATCGCCAACGCCGTCGGCGCGGGCGTGTTGCAGTCCGCCGCGCTCGAGCTGTTCATCGAGGCCAACGACGACAACTGGGGCACGGGGCGCGACGTCGAGGTGCATCGCGTCACCGCCGACTGGACAGAAGGTGGCGCCACCTTCAACTGCCCGATCGATACGAGTCCGAGCAACGGCAGCCCCGACTGTCCGGCGCAGTGGAGCGGCGGCAGCTTCAACGCCGCGGAAACGGCCGCGATGCTGCAGTTGAACGGCGTCGTCGGCACCTACGTCTCCTTCGACGTCACCGCCGACGTCGCGGCATTCCTCGCCGCCGCGCCGAACTACGGCTGGCTGATCAAGAAACGCAGTGAAGGCGCCAATGGCTCGATCGAATACACGGCGCGCGAGGGCACCGCCGGTCAGCAACCGCGCCTGGTGCTGGCTGTCTTCTTCCCGCCCACCAGTACGCCGACGCGCACGCCGACCAACACGCCCACCCGCACGCCGACGCTGACGCCGACGCTGACCGCGACCCCGACGCTGACCAACACGCCGACGCGCACGCCGACGCCGACGCTGACGTCCACGCCGACGCGCACGCCCACCGTCACGCCGACGCCGACGTTGGATCCGCACTGCGGCCCCGCCCCGCTCGCCTTCTGTCGCCAGCCGGTCGCCGCCGGCACGGGATCGTTGCAGCTCAAGCGGCGCGCCGGCGACCCGTTCGCGAGCCAGTTGCGCTGGAAGTGGCTGCAGGGCGACGCCACCGATCTCGCCGCGCTCGGCGACCCGCGCCCGAACGGCGGCACGAGCTACACGCTCTGCGTGTACGACGAGCACGCCGGCGTACCGGCGCTGGTCTCCAGCGCCATCATCCCGCCCGGCGACGCGTGCAACAGCGGGCCGTGCTGGAAGGCGACCGGCTCGAAGGGGTTCAAGTACAAGGACGACATCCTCAGCGCCGGCGGCGTCCAGACCGTGATCCTCAAAGCCGGCACCGCCGGCAAGGCGAAGATCATCGTCAAAGCCAAGGGCGCCGATCTGCAGATGCCGAGCCTGCCGCTGGCGCAGGATGCAGCGGTCGTCGTGCAGCTCAAGAACATCGACGGCGAGTGCTGGGAAGCGCGCTACAGCGGCCCGGCGACGAAGAACGACGACCGCCAGTTCAAGGACAGCGCCGACGCGCCGCTGCCGACGCCGACCGCGACGCCAACGCGAACGGTCACGCCGACGCCGACGGCAACCCGCACCCCCACGGCCACCGTCAGCGGTCCGACCACCACGCCGACGCTGACGCCGGCCAGCACGCCGACCGCGACGATCACCGACACGCCCAGCGGCCCGACGCCCACCTTCACGCCGACGAACACCTTCACCCCGACGCCGACGCCATCGCCGACCCCGACCATGGGCTCGTTCGTGTGCGGCAACGGCTTTCTCGAACCGGGCGAGACCTGTGGCAGCTGCCCGGCCGACTGCGTCGTCTCGCCGTGCACCGACAGCGGCAGCGATGCCACGATGCAGGTCAACTTCGCCAATCCGCCGGGCGACTCGGCGACGTCGGTCACCGTGTTGATCGGCTACCAGAGCGACCTGGTCAGCATCCCCGGCACCGGCCTGGCGGGGACCGTCGGCGCGCGCGTCATCATGCGGCAGTCGGGCTCCACGGTGGTCGCCAACGACCTCAACTACGCCCTGCGCACCATCGTCAACCGCAACGCCGGCCTGCTCAACGGCAAGCTGTACCAGATCCTGTTCGACCGCTGCACCAGCGCGCCGGTCCCGGTGCCGGCCGACTTTGCCTGCACGGTCGAGGGCTGTGCCGGACAGTTCGGCACCATTGAGGGATGTACCTGCAGCGTCGTCGCGCCATGACCGCGCCGCGCGGCCTGTCGTGCCGCGGGGCGTGTGCTATAGGCAACGCGTGCGGGTTGGGGAGCGGCGGCGGTGGAAGCGGAAGTAGGGTCAGGCATGCGTATCGCCGCTGTCGATGTCGGCAGCAACTCCATCCACATGGTCGTTGCCCAGGTGGAATCCGACGGTCGATTCCGAGTGCTGGATCGAGCGAAGGAGATGGTGCGCCTCGGCCGCTACACGCTCAACAAGGGACAGCTCTCCGTGGAAGCGATTGACGCCGGCGTGCGCACGCTGTCGGCGTTCCGCACGCTTGCCGAGCGCCAGGGCGTCACCCGCATCAAGGCCGTGGCGACCAGCGCCGTGCGCGAAGCCGCCAACGGCGGCGATTTCATCCAGAAAGTCGAGGACGACGTCGGCCTGCGGGTGAAAGTCATCCCCGGGCGCGAGGAGGCGCGGCTGATCTACCTCGGCGTGCGCCATGCCGTCGACCTGACCGGCAAGCCGGCGCTGATCTGCGACATCGGCGGCGGCAGCGTCGAGCTCGTTCTGATCGAGGACGGCAAGCCGACGGCCATGGAAAGCCTGAAGATCGGCGTCGCGCGTCTGAGCGAGCGCTTTCTGACCAGCGACCCGCCGACCTCCCGCGAGCTGGCCGAGCTCGACGCGCATCTCGCCGAGCATCTCGACTCGGTCCTCGCCCGCTTCGCCAAAGCCCGCGTGCGGCGTGTCATCGGCACCTCCGGCACGCTGCTGAACCTCATCGCCGTCGCCGGTCATCTACGCGGCGAGCCGCCCAACGGCCATCTCAACAACTTCGAAGTCAGCGCCGGCGAGCTGGCCAAGGTGCGCCGGCTGCTGAGCAAGAGCACGCGCCAGGAGCGCGGCCGCATCAAGGGGATGGACGCCAAGCGCGCCGACCTCATCGTCGCCGGTGCCTGCCTCGCCGACCACGTCATGCGCGCGCTCAAGGCGAAGACCATGGTGGCGTGCACCTGGGCGCTGCGCGAGGGCGTGCTGCTCGACTTCATCGCGCGGCACCGCAAGGGCATCGAGGAGAGCGAGCGCTTTGCCGCGCCGCGGCGGCGCAGCGTGGCGCGCCTGGCGCGCCACCTCGGCGAGGTCGGCGAGCACGGGGCGCAGGTCGCCCGCCTGGCGCTGCGCCTGTTCGATCAGCTGCGCGGCGACCTCGGCCTCGACGACGCGGCGCGCGAGTGGCTCGAGTTCGCCGCGCTGTTGCACGACGTCGGCCACCACATCGACCACAAGAACCACCACCGCCACTCGTACTACCTGATCGTCAACGGCGAGCTGCTCGGCTTTCGCGCCGAGGAGCTCGAGATCATCGCCTTGACCGCGCGCTACCACCGCAAGGCCGTGCCCAAGGATACCGATCCCGAGTACCGCGCCCTGCCGCGCGAGGGGCGCACGGTGGTGCGGGCGCTGAGCGCCGTGCTGCGCGTCGCCGACGCCCTCGACCGCAGTCACTACGGCGCCGTGCGCGACGTCAGCGTGACGCGGCGCGGCGAACGGACGATCTTGCAGCTGCAAACCGGCGGTGAGGATGCCGCCCTGGAAATCTGGGAAGCGCGCCAGCGCCTCGACCTGCTGGAGACGCTGCTCGGGCGCACCGTCGACGTGCGGGTCGCGTCGTAGTCGGGCGCCGGAGGAGGACCGATTTCAACTGATCCCAGCCCGACCGCGGGCGCCGTTCCGTCGGAGGTCGAGGCCAAGCTCCTCGCCACCGAAGCCGACCTGCGGGCGCTCGGCCGCCTGCGCGCGCTGGGTCCCTACGCCCTGCGGCCGCTGGCCCTGCAGCGCCTGCACACGGTGTACTTCGACACCGCCGACTTCGACCTGACGCGGCACGGCGCCGCGCTGCGCCTGCGCCGCGACGGCCGGCGCTGGGAAGCGACGGCGAAGTGGCAGGGCGACGTCGAAGGCGCGCTGCACGCGCGGCCGGAGCTGACCGTGCCGTTGCCGCGGCGGCCGGCGCATCCGTTCACCCTGCCCGACGGGCCACTGCGCATGCACCTGACGGCGCTGGTCATGGGGCGCCCGCTGGCGCCGATTCTCGCCACCGACATTCGCCGCCGCCGCTTCGACGTCGTCGCTCCCGCCCATCTCGAGGCCGGACCCGCCCTCGCCGAGATCGCGCTCGACCAGGTCACGTTCCGCCGCCCCGACGGCACGGCGGCGGCCAGCGATTGCGAGGTCGAGATCGAGCTGCGCCAGGGCACCACCGACGACATCGCGGCGCTCACCGCGCTGCTGCAGAAACACGCGGCGCTGACCGCGTCGGAGGACACCAAGCTCGGACGCGGGCTGCGGGCCGTGCGCGGCGCCCGCCGCCCCGTGCCGATCGCCCTGCAGCGCGTGCGCGGCAGCGACAGCGTCGCCGTCGCCGCGCGCAAGATCGCCGGCGCCCATCTCGCGCGCCTGCGCGCCTGCGATCCGGGGACCCGTCTCGGGGAGAACCCCGAGGCGCTGCACGACATGCGCGTCGCAACCCGCCGTCTGCGCGCCGCCATGCATACGCTCGAGACCGGGCTGTCCGATCGCGTTCAGGCGCGTCTGGAGCGCGAGCTGCGCTGGCTCGGCCACACGCTCGGCGCCGTGCGCGACCTCGACGTCCAACTCGCCCATCTGGCGGAACACTCGACCGCCCTGCCCGCCGCCTACCGCGACGCGCTCGAGCCGTTTCACGCTCACCTCGCATCGACGCGCCGCACCCAGCGCGCCGCCGTGCTCGCCGCGCTCGACTCGCCGCGCTATTTCCACCTGCTCGCGCAGCTCGAGCGCGTCGCGCTCGGTCGGCCGCGCTCGCGCAGCCGCACGGCACAGCAACCGATCGGCACGCTTGGCGCTACCGCCGTGGACCGTGCCTTTCACCGCATGCTCAAACGCGGCGGCCGCGTCAGCGCCACCCCGGCGCCGGAGGATCTGCATGCGCTGCGCATCCGCGCCAAGCGCCTGCGCTACCTGCTCGAGTTTCTGCACGACGTCACCGGCAAGCCGGGCCGCCACCTGACCAAACAGCTGGTGCGATTGCAGGACCTGCTCGGGATCTGCAACGACACGGTCGTGGCGGCGGATTTCGTCTGCCGCTACCTCGACGGCGCCGGCGCGCAGCTCGCCCCGTCGACCGCGCTGGCGCTGCAGGAGGTGGCCCAGGCGGCGCTGCGCCGCGGCGCGGCCGCGCGCGCCGAGTTCAAGCAGGCGTGGCGGAGATTCTCGGCCAAGCGCAATCAGCGCGAGTTTCGCGCCGTGCTCGAGCGACTCGACGCCTCCGCTCAGCGCGATTGATGGGGTGGTCTAGCCGGCGCGGGCCGGCTATACAAAGTAGCAGTCGCGATGGCTTGTACGATCTATTTGCTCAGACACGGCATTGCCGAGGACGCGGCGCCCGACGGCAGCGACGACGCCCGCGCGCTGACCGCCGGCGGCACGCGCAAGACGCGCGCCGTGGCACGCGGCCTGCGGCGCATGCGGATCGCGCCCGCGGTGGTGCTGACCAGCCCGCTGCGCCGCGCCGAGGAGACCGCGCGCATCGTCGCCGAGGTGCTCGCTCCCGACACGGCGGTCGAGATTTTTGCGCCGCTGGCGCCCGGCAATCCGCCCGGCATGGTCGCGAGGGGCCTGCGCGCGCACCGTGGCGCCGGCCAGATCGTGCTGGTCGGCCACCAGCCCGACCTCGGCGAGCTGGCCTCCTATCTGCTGACCGGCTCCGAGCACGCCCTCCCCTTGCCGTTCAAGAAGGCCGGCGCTGCCGCCATCACCGTCAGCGCCCTGCCGCCCTGTGCGCCCGGCACCCTGGAGTGGTTTCTGACCCCGATCCAGCTGCGCGCCATCGGGCGCCGGCGGCGCTGACCCCGCGGCTTGCCCCGGGCTCGGGCAGCAAATCACCGGCACTTCACGGCGCTGTCATGCGCCCGTAACCTAGCGAAAGTAGGGGTTCTCGGGCGTACAAGGGAGAGCCCACGGAGGACTCAGCCCCCTCCCCCCACCTCTCCTGCCGGAGGGGCCACCTGGTCCCTCCGGCCCCCCTTTCTGACTGACCCTGCACGAGGAATGCAATTTTCTTCGCAACCTTTCCATCCTTCGAAGCGTAACCGGGGGGGAAAGGTCGGACAGTTATGGAGTCAAACGTCAGGCGTCTCTTCGAAGATGGACCGCACGAAGCGTTAGCCAACGACATCGTGCTCCCGGCCCAGTACTGGGCCGACGGCAGTGACCCGCGCACCGAGCCGGAAAAGCGGCTGATGGTCGCGGTGTTGGAAGAAGCGGTCGCCACACTGGTCAACACCAGCGGCGATCCATCCACGGCGGCCCGGCAATTGGCGATCGAGGCCAGGCACTGGATCGAGAGCGACGATCGCTCGGGGCCGTTCTCCTTCGGCACCATTTGCGATGTGCTGGCCCTCGAACCGAGCAGCGTGCGACGCGCCGTCGCCCGCCGGCTCGCCGAGCGCCGGCCGTACGCGCGCCGGCGGCGCATCCAGGCCGGCCGCGGCCGCCACCGCGTGCGCAGCGTGGAACGCGAACGCCGCGTGGCGTAGGTTTATCAGAGAGCTCGCGCGAAGGCGCGAAGACGCGACGGTGAGCCTCGGTTCGCCTTCGCGGTTTCGCGCCTTCGTGCGAGTCGCTGTTCGGAATCAGTTCTCTGCAGCAGGCGCCGTCGTGGCGCCTTTCGTGTCCCATCCCGCCCGTGCCGCGCGCGTGATCAGCCGGCGGGCGATCTTCTTGCGCCGGTCGCGGTTGAAGCGTGACTTGTCTCCGTTGATCTTGCTCATCGCGTGGCCTCTCTTTCTCTGCGTCGTCAATGGTACCCTGGCACGAATAGCGCGACGGGATCCGGTGCACCAGTGCCAGGGCGATTGCCCCCGACTTGAAAGAGGCGGGGCGGAAGTGCGAAAGACTGGGCGAGGAGCGCACATGCCCACGTTGATTCCCACGCCGACCCGTATCGAGGCCGCCGGCAACAAGCCCAAGCTCATCGACGAGTACGTCGGGCGGGTCAACTCCGGCACGGCGGCGTTGAGTATTGCCCATATGCGCTCGCCCTCTGGTTGGACCGAGCCGCGGCAGCGGCCCGATTTTCACGAGTACACCATCGTCCTGCGCGGCATGCTGCGCGTCGAGCACGACGGCGGCACGTTCGATGTCCGCGCCGGACAGGCGGTCATCGCCCTGCCCGGCGAGGCGGTGCGCTACAGCACGCCGGAGGCCGACGGCGCCGAGTACATCGCGGTGTGCGCGCCGGCGTTCTCGCCGGACACGGTGCATCGGGACGCAGCCGATACATGAGCAGTGCGCCCCTGTGCCCAAGGGGGGACAACCGGACTAGGGAGCGAGGGCGATGATCGACACGCTCGTCATGATCATGGCCGGCGGCAAGGGCGAGCGGCTCTATCCGTTGACCCGCGATCGCGCCAAACCGGCGGTGCCGTTCGGCGGCCGCTACCGCATCATCGACTTCGCGCTCAGCAATTTCATCAACAGCGGCTTCTTCCGCATCAAGGTCCTGACCCAATACCGCAGCAACTCGCTGCTCATCCATCTGTCGCGCGGCTTCAACTTCGGCTCGATGACCGAGCACTACGTCGACGCCATCCCGGCGCAGCAGGGGGTGGGCGACTTCGGCTGGTACGTCGGCACGGCCGACGCCATCTACCAGAACCTCGGCGTTGTCCACGACGAGGACCCGCGCGACATCGCCGTGTTCGGCGGCGACCACATCTACAAGATGGACATCCGCCAGATGCTGGCCTTCCACCGCGAACGCGGCGCCGCCTGCACCGTCGCCGCCCTGCCCTACGACCGGCGCCAGGCGGCCGGCCACTTCGGCATCATCGAGGTCGACACCGAGTGGCGCATCGTCGGCTTCGAGGAGAAGCCCGCCAACCCGAAGCCGATTCCGGGCATGCCGGACAAGTCGCTGGTGTCGATGGGCAACTACCTCTTCGCCGCCGACGTGCTCGAGGCGGCGCTGTGCGAGGATCACCAGGACCCGGCCTCGTCGCACGACTTCGGCAAGGACATCCTGCCGCGCATGATCGACCGCCATCCGGTCTACGCCTACAACTTCCTCGACAACGCGGTGCCCGGCGAAGGCGAGCGCGAACGGGGCTATTGGCGCGATGTCGGGACGGTGGACGCGTTCTTCGAAGCCAACATGGACCTGCGCAGCGTCTCGCCGTACCTGAACCTCTACAACTTCGCCTGGCCGATCCGCTCGACGCTGCTGCAGTATCCGCCGGTGAAATTCGTCTTCGACTCCGAGGGTCGGCGCGGCATGGCCATCGACAGCATCGTCGCCAACGGCACGATCATCTCGGGCGGCAAGGTCACCAACTCGGTGGTCTTCAACAACGTCTTCGTGCACAGCTTCTGCGAGATCGACCAGTGCATCCTCATGCAGGGCTGCAACATCGGCCGCAGCGCGCGGCTGACCAAGGTGATCTGCGACAAGTACGCCACGGTCGAGGACGGCACCGTGATCGGCGAGGATCCCGTCGAAGACGCCAAGCGCTTCCACGTCACCGCCGACGGGGTCGTCGTCATCTCCAAGGGCGCCGTGGTGCCGCGCCAGGGGCCGGTGCAGCAGAGCGTCGTGCTGCCGCCGCCGGGCAGCATCCAGCCGCGCGTGCACGAGCCCGGGTCGGTCATCATCACGCCCGAGCACAACTGAGCCCGCGCCCTTCCCGGCCACCAGTCATGCGGGTCGCCTTCGTCAGCGCCGAGGTCCACCCCTTCAGCAAGACCGGCGGCCTCGCCGACGTCGCCGATGCGCTGCCGCGCGCGCTCACCGAGCTGGGCAGCGACGTGACCGTCTTCACGCCCGGCTACGGCACCGCCCTGGCGCGACTCGAAGAGCTCGGCATCGCCAGCCGCGCGCACCGCCTGCCGCAGGAGCTGTGGATCGGCGACCGGCGCCAGCCGCTGTCCTACCGCCTTGCGACGTACGAAGGCCGGCGGGTGGTCTTCGTGTGCAACCCGGACTTCTACCACCGCCCGCATCTCTATCTCGACAGCGACGGACACGACTACGCCGACAACGTCGACCGCTTCGCCTTCTTCTGCCGCGCCGTGTTGGAGCTGTGCCTCGCCGAGGGCGCGCCCGACGTCTTTCACGCCAACGACTGGCAAGCGGCGCTGATCCCCGTGTACCTGAAGACGCTCTACCGCGACCCGCGCCTGGCCGCCGCGCGCGCGCTGTTCACCATCCACAACCTCGCCTACCAGGGCCTGTTCGGGCGCGAGATGCTGTACGCTACCGGCCTCAGCTGGGACGTCTTCCACCCCGAAGGGCTGGAGTTCTGGGGCCGCCTGAACCTGATGAAGGGCGGCATCGTGTTCGGCGACGCGGTGACGACGGTGTCGCCGACCTACGCCGAGGAGATCCAGACCCCGGCGCACGGCAAGGGACTCGACGGCGTCATGCGCGCGCAGCGCCACAAGCTGCGCGGCATTCTCAACGGCATCGACGTGCGGCAGTGGGATCCGGCCGCGGACCCGCATCTGCCGGCGCACTACTCGGCCGACGACCTCGGCGGCAAGGCGGCGTGCAAGCAGACGCTGCAACAGCAGTTCGAGCTGGCGCCGGGCCCGCAGACCTTCCTGCTCGGCGCGGTCGGACGCTTCGACGTCCAGAAGGGCATCCACCTCATCCTCGAGGCCTTCCCGCGCCTGGCCGAGCTCGACCTCCAGCTGGTCATGCTCGGCGCCGGCGACCGCGACCTCGAAGCGCAAGCGCGCCAGCTCGCCGCCGCGTTTCCGCGCCGCATGGGCCTGCGGATCGGCTTCGACGAGGCCCTCGCCCACCGCATCGAAGCCGGCGCCGACGCGTTCCTCATGCCGAGTCAGTACGAACCGTGCGGCCTGAACCAGATGTACAGCCAGCGCTACGGCACCATCCCGATCGTGCACCAGACCGGCGGGCTGAAGGATACCGTCATCGACTTCACGCGCCGGCGCCAGGCGGCCGGGCAAGCCAGCGGCTTCAGCTTCGCCACCTTCGCCACCGACGCCCTGGTCGACGCGGTGCGCCGCGCGGTGCGCCTGTACGGCGAAGAGCCGGACACCTGGCGCGCGCTGATGCGCAACTGCATGCTCCTCGACCACTCCTGGACCACCAGCGCGCGCGCCTACCTGGCGCTGTGCGAACAGCTCGTGCCTCCCACCCCGCCGGTCGTGCGCCGCACGCCATGACGGAGCCCGACGACACCAGCGGCCACACCCCTGTCCTGCTCCAGGAGGTGCTGGAGCATCTCGCCCCACGGCCGGCTGGCCGCTATGTCGACGCCACCATCAACGGCGGCGGGCACAGCCGCGCCATCCTGGCCGCCAGCGCGCCCGACGGCCGCGTGCTCGGCATCGACCGCGACCCCGCGCTGCTCGCCGCGCTCGGCGCCCGCATGGCCGCGGAGGTCGCAGCGGGCCGCCTGCAGCTCGTCAACGCGAGCTTCCGCGCGCTGGGCGAGATCCTCGCCGCGCGCCCCTTCGCGCCGGTCGACGGCATCGTCTTCGATCTCGGCTTGAGCTCGTTTCATTTCGACGCCAGCGGCCGCGGCTTCAGCTTCGCCCGCGACGAGCCGCTCGACATGCGCTTCGACCCGACCGACGACGACGCCGAGTCGGCGGCCGCCATCATCGCCACGCGCGACGCCGGCGACCTCACCGCCCTGTTCCGCGACTACGGCGAAGAGCGCTTCGCCTCGCGCATCGCGCGCAGCCTGGTCGCCCGCCGCCGCGAGCAGCCGATCGAGACGACGCGGCAGCTGTTCGAGGTCATCGAGCGCGCCCTGCCCGCCAACACTCGCTGGCGCGCCGCGCGCCACGCGGCGCGCGTCTTTCAAGCCCTGCGCATCGCGGCCAACCGCGAGCTCGATGCCGTCGCCGCCGTGCTGCCGCAGGCCGTCGCCGCGCTGGCACCGGGCGGCCGCCTCGTGGTCATCTCCTTCCACTCGCTCGAAGACCGCCTGGTCAAACACTTCCTGCGCGACGAGAAGCAGGCCGGCCGCGTGCGCATCCTGACCAAACGGCCGATCCTGCCGAGCGAAGCCGAAGTCGCCGCCAACCCGCGCGCCGGCAGCGCCAAGCTGCGCGCGGCCGAGCGCGTCTGATTTCACCCACTCAACGGAGGTCGCATGACATACGAAGAGATCCAGTACGCCGTCGCCGACCGCGTGCTCACCATCACCTTGCACCGGCCCGATCGGCTCAACGCCTTTACCGAGCGCATGTGCCGCGAGCTGCTCGACGCCTGTGACCGCGCCGACGCCGACGACGAGGTGCGCGCCGTGGTCATCACCGGCGCCGGGCGCGGCTTCTGCGCCGGGGCCGATCTGAGCGGCGGTGGCGGCACGTTCGACTACACCGACGAGCGCGCAGGTCTCGACGATCACCGCGACGGCGGCGGCCTGGTGTCGCTGCGCCTGTTCGAGATGAAGAAGCCGCTCATCGCCGCGATCAACGGACCGGCCGTCGGCGTCGGCATCACCATGACCCTGCCGATGGACGTGCGCCTGGCGTCGAGCGCCGCCAAGTTCGGCTTCGTCTTCGCCCGCCGCGGCATCGTGCCGGAGGCCTGCAGCAGCTACTTCCTGCCGCGCATCGCCGGCATCAGCCGCGCCCTGGAGTGGACGTACACCGGCCGCGTCTTCGGCCCCGACGAAGCCCTCGCCGGCGGCCTGGTGACCCGCGTGCTGCCTCCCGCGGAACTGCTGCCCGCAGCGTACGGGCTGGCGCGCGAGATCGCCGACAACACCTCGGCGATGTCGGTCACGCTCACCCGCGCCCTGATGTGGCGCATGCTCGGCGCCGCCCACCCGATGGAAGCGCACCAGGTGGATTCGAAGTGCATCTACTGGATGGGCCGCTCCCCCGACGCCCACGAAGGCGTGCGCGCCTTCCTCGAAAAGCGCCCGCCGAGCTTCAGCATGTCGCCGACGCGCGACCTGCCGGAGTTCTACCCCTGGTGGCCGGAACGGAAGTTCAAGGAGTAGCCGCGTAGCTACGGAACGGCGCGCGCGATACAAGCGCGCGCGTCGCGGTCGAAGCACGCGCCTTCCGCGCAATCGCACAGGCTCACCTCGCGGCTCGCCGCCGGCGAGCACCCGCACGTCCCGATCGAGCAGGTATCGGGGAACTCGGGCGCGTTCGCGCAGCAGAGGCCGGTCGATACCGTTCCGCCCGAGTCGAGGCAGCCCTGGCGCTCGGGACTCGGACACCCCTTCAACGCGCTGTCCACCGCGGCAACCAGCTCGTCGATCGTGACGCGGCCGTCGAGGTTGAAATCCC